>NZ_CP022464.2:5154035-5508070 GCF_002234575.2 Enterocloster bolteae
CATGGAACGTCTGCCGCCGTGCTGAAGCTGCAGACAGATTTTCGCTCCATGAGCATGAACTGCATCAACCAGTTTTTTCAGGCCCGGAATTTTATCATCATCCGTTATGGATATCTGATGATCCGAGGATCTTCCGTCCTCTGTTACAAAACAGTACTCTGTGATAATCATCCCCACACCGCCGTTTGCACGAGCGGTAAGATAGGCAATCAGCGGGTCTGAAACCGTTCCGTCCGGATTGCCCAGGGCCGCGGACATGGGCGCCATAATTGCGCGGTTTTTAAGTTCTAAGGAACCGATTTTCCCCGGTGATAAAAGTTTCTTGTACTTCATATTCTTTACTTCCTTCCGCACATTCTATGATTACTTATACTCAAGCAGACAGTTGTCTACGATTGCTTTTCCTGTTTCCTTATTAAGCATCCTGTATATCAGTTTCCCCTCCTCAATCTTCCACGCCTGGAACTTTACATAAGTATCCGGGAATGTCACGCTTCTTAACTGTGTGGCAACATGGGTGACGCGTTCCGGCTGATAGGGGATAACCGCCTGGATTGCCAGCCTTGCTGCAAAACCGGCAGAGCATAGACCAGGCATAAAGGCCCCCTTATATCCGTAACCTTTTCCAACCTCCGGGTCAATGTGGGTGGTGTAGGTATCGCCGGTCAGGCGGTATAAAGCGGCAAGGTTGTCTGCAATGTGATCATCACATTCAAAATCAGGCTCCCTGCCCGGATAATTCATCTTATTGGAAACGTATTTTGGTCTTCCATTATTACCAAATGCAGCGATATAGTGCTGGCTTCTCAATGTACAGACCGGATTGCCCGCAATATCGTACATCTCCATCTTACACTGGTTCACAACACCTTTCTCGCCCCAGTCAAATACCTCCTCTACGCTGTCTTCCGTCAGGATTTTTCCACACAGGGGGTCAATGGGCCTGTGCATGATGAAATCCACACCCATATGAAGCCGGTTAGGGATATAACCATCCAGAGCTTCAATAATCAAATCTCCGGGAATCTCATTAGGAGCGTAAGGTACCCTCCGCTGTGGCTGCATGGTGATTGCATTCAGATAGGCCGTCAGGACAAAGGATGGCAGTGCTTTAAATCCATCCGGGCAGCCTTCCCACACATACGCCAAGTCATCTTTTGTACATCCTACCCCCAGCGCATAAAGGATTACGTCCCTCCACGTATACTCAAAATATCTCGGTCCCATTCCCTTTCCTATGATGGAATCAAAATCCGGGGTTTTACGGGTATGCCAGTCAACTTTTTCAATATTTGCCATAATTATATTTGTATGATGTTGTTAGAAGCAAACACAACATACTTCCTTTCTTTTTCTGTTTCGTGGTTTAATACATTCAGATACTGTGACTTTTGATGTTTTTTTGTAGCCTCGACTACTCGACAGGAGTGTATTGCCATCTCTTTTATCTGAATTGTTTATTAGCTGGATGTTGCCGGAGCGTTTGCTCTGAGTACTTATTTCAATCAAGTCTACGATGATAACTGCTGGTGGATATCACGGTATCAGACTTTATGAAAGGGAGGTACAACCTCATGATTTACGTAGGCATTGATATTGCCAAACTCAACCATTTCGCCGCCGCGATTTCTTCCGACGGCGAAATACTCATCGAGCCGTTCAAATTTTCTAATAACTATGATGGCTTCTATCTACTGCTTTCTCATCTGGCACCACTTGACCAGAACAGTATCATCATAGGTCTTGAATCAACGGCACACTACGGTGACAACCTTGTTCGTTTTCTCATCAGCAAGGGCTTTAAAGTGTGTGTTCTCAACCCTATCCAGACTTCGTTCATGCGTAAAAATAATGTACGCAAAACGAAGACTGATAAAGTCGACACGTTTGTGATTGCTAAAACCCTTATGATGCAGGATTCCCTTCGGTTTATGGCCTTAGAGGATCTGGATTACATTGAGCTCAAAGAGCTCGGTAGATTCCGCCAGAAACTTGTGAAGCAGCGTACACGCTTAAAAATTCAGCTGACTTCCTATGTAGACCAGGCATTCCCGGAACTACAATACTTCTTTAAGTCTGGCTTGCATCAAAACTCTGTCTATGCCGTCCTTAAGGAGGCTCCGACACCCAACGCTATTGCTTCTATGCATTTGACCCATCTTGCTCACACCCTCGAAGTTGCTTCCCACGGCCATTTCGGTAAGGATAAAGCCAGAGAATTAAGAGTTCTCGCACAGAAGTCTGTCGGTGTCAATGACAGTTCTCTATCTATTCAAATAACTCATACCATTGAACAGATCGAGTTACTGGATAGCCAACTTTTTTCTACAGAGCTTGAAATGGCAAATCTTGTCACCTGCCTGCACTCTGTAATTATGACCATTCCCGGAATTGGTGTCGTGAATGGCGGAATGATTCTTGGTGAGATTGGTGATATACACCGATTCTCTAATCCAAAGAAACTGCTTGCATTTGCTGGACTGGATCCGACCGTTTATCAGTCTGGAAACTTCCAGGCTCACAGAACCAGGATGTCCAAAAGAGGATCTAAAGTGCTACGCTATGCCCTCATGAATGCAGCTCACAATGTCGTAAAAAACAATGCTACTTTCAAAGCTTATTATGATGCCAAGAGAGCGGAAGGCCGGACTCATTACAATGCCCTTGGGCACTGTGCTGGCAAACTTGTCAGAGTCATCTGGAAGATGCTCACTGACGAAGTAGCATTCAACCTCGAATAAGAGGTCTGTATACCATAATCGATAGATTTTGAAAAAGGGCTTTTAGGGAGCTTTGTTAAAGTTACCCTTCTTTCTGCGAAACACGGAATTGAAATTT
Source organism: Enterocloster bolteae (assembly GCF_002234575.2). Classification (NCBI taxonomy): domain Bacteria; kingdom Bacillati; phylum Bacillota; class Clostridia; order Lachnospirales; family Lachnospiraceae; genus Enterocloster; species Enterocloster bolteae. The sequence goes on from NZ_CP022464.2 coordinate 5,156,874, forward strand.
CCACCTAATTTATACTTGACTTTTCATAGCTGGTCTCCTCCTATTGGTATTCTTATTTCTCAGATTTGTTTTGTTCTGCTTCCACTTCCTTCATGGCTTCTTTCAGAATTGGAACGCCCATGGTTACTGCATGGATTCCCAGCGTACTGACAATATGGAGCACATCCATGATTTCATTGATTTCAGCCCCACAGTCCAGCGCCCTTGAAATGTGATACCTGACCTCAGAGGGATGCAGGGTAACCGGCGCCGCATGGACAGCAAGGTAGATTAATTCCTTCTCCTTTGGGGACAGCGGACCATTGTTCCATGGACCTGCTTCAAATTCTGTAAATGTTTCAAAATAGTCCGGGTCCAGCTTTAAAATATTTTCTTTCTCATCTGACCAGTATCCGCCATGTTTGGCAATATAGTCCTTTTTAAGGGCCTTTTGTCTTCCATCCAATTCACTTGCGGCAATGCTGATTCCCCTATGCTGCAGTTCATCCACAAGAATCGGCACGCTCATCCGGTGGGTACTGGCGCCTGCCATACAGGTAATCTCCAATACCTCCAGGATTTCCTTTACATCGATTCCCAGCTGTAGGGCATGCTTCATATGATTTTTAAGTCCACCTGCATTCAAGCATCCGGTCACACTGTCGATTGCAATACAGATAAATTTTCGCATTCTGATGTCAAGGTAATTGCGCTTATCCGGTACAGAGGAATAGCTTGCATACGAAGCCACGATACCTGGATCCAGCTCAAGAATGGTATCCCACATCGCACTCCATTTCCAGGCGCCCCGGGCCTCAATGAACTTCTGTTTTGCGGCCTCCTGGTATTCAGACCATTTTTGTTCCATGATTTTCTTTCTCCCTCCTGCTTATATGTTTGTTACTATTATATAAAGCAATTATCATGCCAATCTGTTTCTACTGGTCTACCACGCCATATTGTTATTTGTTGTGTCATTTCGTCCAAAAAACACACTCTTTCTTCTGAACTGTGTCATTTATACATGTGCCATTTCAACACTGTGTCACAATCATACCTCTTATCTGCAGGATGACGTTCCACCGCAGGCCACTCCAAGAAACGGTATAGTTTGCAGTCCCAAAATGCCAAGTCATGCGCCCTCTTATCTTCATGGTATAATAAATGCCGGCAACCGGAAACGGATGCCGACATTGAAAAACAATTTCAATTATTATAAATAACAGCCACAGTCAACGGAAAGCACTTCTCCATTGATACAACGGGACATGTCGCTGGCCAGGAACAGCACAGCATAAGCTTGATCAATTTCCCACGGATGCACGGAACGTACGGTACGTGTATTGCGTACCTCATTCATGACTCCCTCGGCCAGGGTCTGAGGACCGCCGTCATCATGAGCATAGGCGGTAGGGCTAGGAGTATGTCCGGGAGCAACCGCATTACAGCGGACACCGGTACCGGTACAGCGGATTGCAACGTTCTTGGTCAGGGTATTCAAACCGCCCTTTGTTGCACAATATGCAGCGCCGCACATGGGGCGGATACCGTTAACAGAAGAAATGTTGATGATATTCCCGCTATCCTTTTTCAGGAAATATCTTACTGCTTCACGGCACAGGTACAGCGGTCCCTTCATGTTGGTATCCACTACCTGATCAATGACCTCATCACTGACCGCATCAATGGTAATGAGTTCTCCTTTGCCGGCATTGTTAATCAGCACATCAATGTCACCATATGCCTCTAGGGCTTTTTCAAATACCTTCTTACATTCCTCGGGTCTAGATGAATCCGCAGTAATTCCGGTAATATCACCACCAGTCTTCTCTTTGATATCGGCAATGGCTGCGTCCAGCTTTTCCTTCCCGCGTGCAGTCACAAATACCTTTGCCCCTTGCTCAACCATTAATTGTGCCATTTTTTTGCCCATGCCGTAGCTTGCGCCGGTTACAATCACAACCTTTCCATCCATCATCTTATTAAAGTTCCGGATGGTGAAATCCTCCTCATAGCGGCATGTTTCGTCAATACGATGTTCTGACATATTTTGTTCCTCCTTGAAATATTATTATTTTTATGTTTAAATTCCAGTAGCCACACAGATAGTTGTTGCTACAATAGTTACAAAAAGCGGAATCACAACTGATGTTGCAAAGCTGTGACGGTATGCATTCTTATGGGTCAGCCCCAGCAGGTCATACACCAGGAACAGGCCGGAAGAATGAGGCAGCGTATCCAGGGAACCGGATGCAATGGCTACCAGCCTGTGGAGTACTGGAAGATTTGCACCGGAAGCCAGAAAGGTAGGCGCCATGGTCTCATACATGATGCGCTGTCCGGAAGACGAGCCGCCCGCGATGGCACAAACAATACAGGTCACAACCACTGCAAGCAACAGCGGGTTCATATTCAGTCCCAACGCCCAATCTATAATGTTCTGATAGGCCGGCGTGGCTTTTACAACTGCGCCAAAACCAAGGATTGCCGCAATCCCTCCGATGGAAGTCACACCACTGGTCATTCCTTCCGTAAAAAGCTTCAACCATTTTACCTTTCCGAAAAACCGATCCGCATTCAGGACAATGACCATGATGCTGCCAACTACCATTGCAGCCACTGCAATCAATGTGGCATTGATACCCTTATGGCTGCCAACAATAATGATAAGGATGAGACTGACGATTGTCAGAAATCCTTTCCAGGCCGCCGGCAGCTGGCTGGCATCAACTTCATAGTTCTTCGGGTCCACATTGGCGGGATAACTCCATTCCTCCTTACGCTCACGGGCCTTCTTAGATGCCCATTCCCCATAAAGCGCACACATTACAAACATTGCAATACCACAGGTAATACCCATGATGGGGGCCGCATTCAAGCTGGTTCCCAGATATTCTGTGGCCACCAGGTTGGATAACTGCGGCGACCCCGGCAGACAGGTCATGGAAAAGGTAGAGGAACCCGCACTGAAACATATGACCGTCAGATGTCTGGGCAGGTTGGCTTTCTTTAACATAGTATACAGGATTGGCGCTGCTGCGTAAATCACCACAAATAAGCTGATGCCGCCGTAGGTCAGGATACCCACAATCACGATACCCACCAGCACCACATGTCCAATCCCAAACCACTCCGTAAACTTATTTCCAATTGCAGTGGCACAGCCGGATATATCCATTAGTTTTGCATAAAAAGCTGAACTTACAAAAAGAAGCATATAGCTGGTAAACGCACTTGCATATCCCGGCACAAAGCTGCCGGTAAATGTTTCATAGACCGGCATATGGTTAAAAATCACGGCAATCAATGCGCCTGCCATTGCTAACGGCAGTGCTCCCAGCCCTTTATAAGCAAAAACCATCAGAAAGATGATTGCCAGAATAAGTCCTATAACTCCTAACATCTCTTAATCCCCCAATTATTGTTTTTTTAACACATGGTCAACGTCTCTGCTGCCACGCGGTGTCACAGTCCTGAGCCAGGAACTTACCGCCGCTGCACTCCAGCACCACACCGTCTATATAGGAAGACATGTCTGATGCAAGGAAGAGCGCCACATTTGCTACCTCCTCCGGCTCCCCTGCCCTGTGCAGCGCAAAGTTCTTTGCCACGCGCTTTACATCCTCCTCGGTCCGTCCTGCCGCTGCCTGCATGGCCGTGTTGATGCTTCCTGGCGCCACCGCGTTTACACGGATTCCAAAAGGAGCAAATTCCGCGGCAGACATCCTGGTCAGGCCATTAATCCCATATTTGCTGGTACAGTATGCACTCCGGTACATAGGAGGCATCAGTCCGCCAAAGGAAGCCACGTTCACGATTACCCCGCCTCCCTGCTCCTTCATGACACGTCCCGCGGCCTGGGTTCCCACAAAGTAGGAATTCAGGTTGGTATTCATGATCCGGTTCCACTCCTCCAGTTCCAGTTCCAGTATGGATTTCACAACCGTTGTGGCCGTATTGTTAATCCAGATATCGATACGTCCCAAATCGTTCTTTACCTCTTCCACAAAAGCATAGAGCCTGTTGGAATCACTGACATCCACACTTCTTACATAAAGGTCAAACCCCTTCTCCTGAAATTCAGCCTTTGCTTTGTCAAGCTTTTCCTGGGACCTGGAACAGATGGCAACCCGGCATCCTTCTTTTGCAAACGCTTCAGCCATGGCATAACCAATTCCTTCGGAACCACCGGTGATTGCCACGACTTTTCCTGCTAAATTTAAATCCATACTTCCCTCCTCTAAGATTTTTGTCCTTATTTTTTTATATCAAGAGCCAGGCACGGGCCGACAATATTCCCAAATGCTGCCGCCAGCGTCAATTGGTCGGTATTTAATACCACGGCGGAGCACCCTTCCTCAATCACCTTTTTCACATCGGCGGCCGTCTGCCCTGCGGGTCCGGCGGACGGACAGGCCATAAAACCGATATTCCTTGCCCGGCAGCGTTCCATAACTTTTAAATAGGCCTCGTTTACCTCAGAAGTAAAGGTTCCATCCGCGTTCAGAGAGCCACAGGCCTGTCCATAATCTGCCTTCCCAAACATCACCATGTCCCGTCCTGGCTTTAACTCATCCAGGATCTCATCCAGGTGTCCAATTGCTTCCGGGTCCTCAATCATGGGTACAAATACCAGTTCCTGTACATGGTCTAAGTATTTCATCCAGTTCTTTGCCTCAAATCCGTCTGCATGGTTGGACCTGCAGCAGCTGGCATTGCCATATGGCGGATATCTGAGGGCCTCCTGAGCCATCCTGCATTCTGCCCCGCTGCGGATATGGGGCACCAGGACACCGCGGGCGCCCATCTCCATGTAATTTCTCATAAGATATGGAATCAGCTCCGGGACACGGACAAAGGGCACTACCTGATTCAGCTCCGCTGCCAGAATCAGTTTTTCCGTTGTCTCCCGCTCCATTCCTGTATGCTCATTGTCAATGACCACAAAATCAAAGCCCACGGTCCCGGCAATGTCCAGTACAGCAGTATCCCTTAAATAGTTAAAAAATCCCACAGGCGCTTTTCCTGCACTGACCTTTTCCAGAAAAGGATTTTTTTCAAATAAATCGCGCATATCCTACCTCCCACAAATCATTCATCAACCCGTACAAGATTCTGATAAAAACCAATCTTATGGTCGATGGTTGCCTGCAATTCCACACCGCTGATTTTTGCTATGATTACCGTAAAATGGGAAGGCTTGCTGGGATCGCCGGATGCCACCCTGGTACCCGGCATCAGATGTCCGCATACCGTATAATCTGCATTGCTGGCCACACAATGTGCATGGATATAGGGAGTTCCCGGTCCATACTCGCAGCCGACCATGGGCCATTTGTCCACCGGTCCTTCCCAGAGCCCGGGAATTGTCGGGAACATCCTCTCAACCACCGTGTCCGGAGTATCCCCCTCTGCGAGATTACACACCGTAGTGCCAATGGTGCCCTGCAGGCTGATCTCACATTTTCCATGCATGGTCCCGATGGATACATTTGTGGGACACAGTTTCGGGTTGATTGGGAAATGCTGATATGTAAAATCAACCGCGCTTCCGCTGCCGTCCAGAATAATGCCGGTCCTGATATCCTTCTCCCGGCAGATATCGTATAAGGCTTTCAGGATATCCTCACCAGGCTCAAATCTGGCGAAAACCACTTCCTCTATCTTTCCGCTTTCAATTAATCTTGCCATAATGCAATCTCCTTACTTTGATTTAGAATAAATTGCCTTCTGGGCCTCTGCCGCCTTCTCCAGCACAGGGTCAAAAAGCCGGTGCAGTGTCTCCTGGTCCGCAACCTCGCCAAGCACTTCAAAGGTATTCTCCCCCAGCTCTGCCGCCGTATAATCTGTTTCTCGCTCCAGATCGCTCATCAGAATTGGGTTGCCAGGCACGCGAAAGGTAACCCCATTGGCATAATTTGCATTCACGATTGTTCTGCGGTGCCGGACCTGGGGATGGTTTGCGACCGCTTCAAAATCATTAATTCTGCCATAAACACATTTCCCTTTAAACAGCATGTCAGCCACCTCATCGCTGTCGTACCGGCTGAATACCCGGTTCACCTCTGCGTCGATAGCCTTATAATCCGCCGCCCTCTGTGTCATGGTTGCCCATCCTTCATTGGCATACCACTGCGGCTGGTTCAATGCCTCGCAGAATGTCTTCCACTGCGCATCCGTTCCAACGGTAATCATCAGGGATTTTCCGTCCTTGCATTTATAGGCGCCAATAGGTGCGCTGGACGCGTAGCTGTTGCCCATGGGCCTCGGTACCTTACCCGTCATCAGGTAGGAACTGAACTGATTTTCCAGGCAGAAAATCAGGGAGTCCATCATTGACACATCCACCCTACGACCATGTCCAGTTTTCTGTGCTTCCAAAATTCCCATCAGCGTGCCGATGCACGCCATCAGTCCTCCGGAGTAATCCGCAATGGAACCCCCGCTCTTTACCGGTTCCCCGCCCTCAGGGCCGGTGATGCTCATCATGCCGGATTCTGCCTGCACGGTCTGGTCAAAGGCAGCGTGGGATGCATATGGTCCGTCCTGTCCGTAACCGGATATTGAGGTAAATACAATTCCAGGATTGATTTCTTTCAGTACTTCATAATTAATCCCAAATTTTTCCATGGTGCCCGGTTTATAATTTTCTATCACGGCGTCAGCCGTCTTCACCAGCTCCAAAAACAGTTTTTTATGCGCCTCATCTTTCATATTCAATACAATACTCTTTTTGCCTCTGTTACGGGTGGCAAAATGACTGCTCACTTCATGGTCGATGATATTACCGTAACGTGTGTTATCGCCAATGGGTGGGTTTTCGATTTTAATCACTTCCGCGCCAAAATCTGATAATAACAGGGTGCACATGGGGCCGGACATAAACTGGCTGAAATCCAAAATCCGAAAACCTTCTAACGGTTTACTCATATTTTCGTCTCCTTTTATTGTTTATTTACGTTCAAGTATCAGTGGAACCTACGCTTATATATAATGCAAGTTTCATGCCAAAAATTTAAGTCCGTTTAAAACGTTTTTGCTGTGCTTTTTATTGGTTCCTATCTTTCGGCACACTATTTTGTGTCAAAAGCAGTTAATCTACGGCACAATCGTGACACATCATTGTGTCATTCACCACTGTGCCAGCGTTCTTCTCACCATCCATAACAAGCGGATTGGACGGCACTGTCATTTTCGTCCCATCCGGGGCCGTTATTTCGATAAACATGTGCCTGGCCTGAACCTGTTCATGCCTTGCTACCTCTTTAAAATCATTTATCCGGCCATATATACATTTTTGGGTCTGCAGCCGCTTCATCCATTCCCCGCTGGTATATTCTGCAAACGCAGTCGATACCTCTTTTTCAAGCATATGGTGATTTTTCAGGCGTGCTCCCACATTCCGATAATCCGGATTTTCCAGCCATTCCGGATGTCCCATAACATCTGCGAAATTTTCCCACTGTGCCCCTGTAGCAACCGATATCATGATTTTTTTTCCATCCCTGCACGTAAAATCCCCAACAGGGGCGGAAAGCGCGTAATGATTCCCAAGCCGCTCCGGAATATGCTCCGATTTCAGATATACACTGAACTGGTTTTCCAGGCCGTATAGAACCGAATCCATCATTGATACGTCAACCCGCCTTCCCCTGCCGGTGCGCTGTGCGTCGATGAGCGCCATAAGCGTCCCGATGCAGGCATTAGCCCCTGCGGCAAATGTGGCAAAATCACTCCCGCTGCGCACAGGGTCTCCATGTTCCGGGCCCGTGATTGACATGAAGCCTGATTCCGCCTGGATTGTGGCCTCATCATACAAACGTCCATTCCCATAAGGACCTGTCTGTCCATAACCGGTTACAGATGTATATACCATTCCTGGATTTCTGCTGCACAATGTGTCAACATCCAGATTCCACTGTGACATCCGGATATCTGGCACAGATGTCACAACCGCATCAACCCGGGTAAGCAGTTTCTCCAGCCATTTTCTGTCGTCCGGCTCATCCGGTCGGAAACGGACTCTCATTTTTCCTCTGTCACAGACACGATAGTCCTGACTGTTTTCTTCCTTCTCTTCCTTCGGGAACTCCAGGCGGATTACCTCCGCTCCATAATCAGAAAGCAGAAGAGCGGCTATCCCTTCTGCTTCTGTGGTTCCCATCTCCACGATTCTTATTCCATCCAATGGTTTCAGGGCCATAATCTGTCCTCTTTATTTTTCATTATCAATACCGCAAAGTTCTACCTTCGCCCACCGCTCATACAGTTTCTGCACCTGAATACAATCCGCGTCATCCCCTTCTTCCGCTTTGGGGATTGCCAGTATCTGCGCCGTAAGATTGCCGAACAGGGAGGGGATTCCCATATCCTTGCTTGCGGAATTAAACAAACCCACATCCTTGCTCATCAACCCTAAGGAAAAATTCCAGTTTTTTCCCGGAAACACAATATTGGGGAATTTCATGGTTGCCGCATGGTTGGTTCCTCCACTGGTGCCAATTACCTGTACCGCCAAATGCGGATCGATACCGGCTTTGGCGCATACCGCGACCGCCTCCGTTGTCGCGGCCGCGCAACAGGCCGAAAGAAAATTATTTGCACATTTAATCATATCGCCGGAACCGTTGGGCCCCATGTAGGTCACCTTATCCGGAGCCCCCATCACATCCAGCACCGGCTTTACCGCAAGGAATGTGTCCTCTTTGCCGCCGCACATGATTGTCAATGTCTGTGCCGCCGCGCCGGAGGTTCCTCCGCTCACCGGGGCATCTAACAGCTCTATCCCCTTTTTTTCAAGGAGCGCGGCAAGCTTTTTCGTGCTGACCGCATCTGCCGAGGTCATATCAATGATTATGGTTCCCGGCTTACACACCTCCATAACACCATCCTTACCCAGCACCACCTCTTCCACCTGCTGGGATTTTGGCAGTGAAAACACTAAAATGTCACTGTTTTCCAGAAGCTCTCTCTGGGAAGCAGCGGCAATACCTCCATTTCCCAGCATCCAGTCGATTGCCTCTGTCTTTGATTTTTCGTCCGGAACCAACCCTGAAAATCCGTGCCTCTGCGCACTCTTCCTTCTATATACTGGCAGATATACCGTATATCCACTTTTTACCAGTCCATGGCAGATTGGAAATCCAATAGCTCCCCAGCCCAAAAATCCAAACTTTTTATCTTTTAAATCACTCATCACTGTTCCTCCTGTCCTTCCTCCATCCCCAGCAATTTCGCCGGGTTCTTTTTACTCATTGCTTCCACCTCTGCCGGTGTGCACCCAAACTGAATCATCATTGCTATAAAGTGGCGCATGCCATCGGCGGGCGTCATGTCCCATACCTGTGCCAGATCTGTTCCCATGATACACCTGTCAGCGCCAACCAGTTTCACGCAATCAACATAATCGCTAGGATCCATGCTCCCCAGACGAGGCATCAAGGTTCCGTATACATGTTCAATATACACGCCCTTAGCCGCCAGTTCCTGAATCTGATCCAGGGTAAAGCGGCTCAGCTCTGCCAGCGGATGGGTGGCAACCATCTTCGTGATCCCCTTCTGTATTGCCGCGTCAAACATCTTTGTACTTTCTTCATAGGACATATGGCCGGAGCATACAACCATGTCATACTGCTTCACCAGCTCCAATATATCAAGTACCTCGTCCTTTAATATCCCATCCTTCTTAAGGATGCTGATACCTCCCTCTTTCCCCAGATAGGACCGGCACCATTTTGAATCCATAGCCGGAAACCACACAACCTTACATCCGATTTTGGCCATGGCTTCAATCGTCTCTGACGCGTGGGACAGGCCGCCGGTTGTGGTGTAGCCAATCACAACACTGCCGAATACGCGAAGGCCGGATGTCAGGTTCTTTTCGATTAAATATGCATCGGACACTGTATTATAGGAAAAACTTTTTAGTACAATTCCTCCCATTTTGGAGCGCTCCGCCATTTGCGCCGCCTGTATGCTGTCGACCGGCCTTTCTGCAAGCGGATCCGGTCCCGGATGTATATGCATATCAATACTGCCTTTCCAGATATCATCAATTACATTTACATCAATCCTTCCAAGTGGTTTATTGCGCACTGCCATTATCTCTTCCTCCTTTTAAACTCCGGCTTCCCTCTTACAAAGCCTATACTTTTATAACATGCAACTTTCATGCCAACTTTTTTGTGCCATTTTCCCCCATTTTCCTTAAAACCCAAAGTCAACGTGTCATTTTTCTTTTAAATGGCACACATGTGTGTTATACTTAATGATATTATAACGTAAATGACACATTTTTGTACAGGAGTGACCCCTATGCCAAACGAAAATTTCGACTATGTTCCTTATGAGACACTTAGTATTGAGCGGAAGAAGCTCTCCCGCCTGTATACCTTTATCTGGCGTTACATCGGCAAGACCATATCCATAAGCCACGGAAGCCGTTACGCCATGGGATTATTCTCCCGCGACGGACTTCTCCTGGACCTCTTTGCACATGAGAATTATACCCTGGAACGCTTCATGAATGATGGGATCCGGGCAGGAAGCAACTGGGTGAACATCGGTTATAATGCTGTCCGGCAGGGAATCATTGGACGTGAAAGCCTGTGTACCATCGGTGAGGAAAATGAATTTCCCCTATTAAAAAAGTATGCCGTTTACTATGCCCCTATCAGCATCCTAAGTCCTTATGAACCTTATGACCAGATGGAGGAATGCGGTCTTGGGATTATTGCTTCTCTGGACAATGCATGGGACGATTATCTGACCATGATCCGAGGAACAGCCCATGATATGATGATAACACTGCAGTTTAACAACATTGCAACCATGTATTACGAGCGCAGCGGCAAGGGCATTCTTTCCATTGATAACATGATGAGCACCTCCGGGCGCAATCTTGCCACCTACTATAATGATGAACTTTTTAAAGTCCTTGAGACTCCGCCCATCAATATATACTATGAACCGGCGGAAAATCTCATCGATCCCCTGCCGGCCAACAAAGAACTCTGGGACATCGTACAGAACCACCGCACCATTGCAAACCAGCCTTTGGAGGTGACCTGCAATGGAAAGACCGTGGAAGTCATCGCTTCGACTGATGCCTTCAACCAGCCTATGATTAATGCCCATGGCGTTGTCTTTTACTTTACAACTCCCCAGAAGATGACCGCTGAGCTTTCCAGACAGGTGGCAAATGGTGCAATCAAGACCTTCCATGATATCATTGGAGAAAATGCCGATTTGAAAAAACTGATTCAGAAAGCTCAGCGCATGGCGCAAACCAACAGTAATATCATGATTCTCGGAGAAAGCGGAACCGGCAAAGATGTATTTGCCCAGGCTATTCATAACGCAAGCGCACGGCGCGAGAAACCGTTCATTGCCCTAAACTGCGGCGCTCTTCCCCGTGACCTGGTAGAAAGTGAACTGTTTGGCTATGAGACCGGAGCGTTTACCGGCGCCCGCAAGAACGGCAATATCGGAAAATTTGAGCTTGCCAACGGAGGCACCATTTTTCTGGATGAAATCGGGGAAATGCCATTGGAACTGCAGGCAAAACTGCTTCGGGTAACCGAAACCAAGCAGCTGATGCGCCTGGGCAGCTCTAAGAATATACGTGTGGACGTCCGTATCATTGCCGCAACAAATGCCAATATTGACGACATGATTGCACAAAAGCTTTTCCGTGCAGACTTATATTACCGTCTCAGTACCATGAAGCTGTATCTCATGCCGCTGCGGGAACGGCGCGATGACATAGTTCCTCTTGCCGAACATTTTATCCGGAGCATCTCCAGACGGATTGATAAACCAAACATCATGCGTTTTTCAGAAAACGCAAAGGAACTTCTTCAGCAAATGGACTGGTTTGGCAACGTCCGCGAGCTGCAGAACCTGATAGAGTGCATTGTGCAGTTATATCCCGGAGACATCATTCTCCCGGAATATATCCTGGACAATGTATCAGAGCGGTACTATCCCAAGAACGCGTTAAAGAATATCAGCTCCGTCTCCGCGCTCCGGGAAGCATTTCCGAAGGAGGATACCGCTGCTGCCGTCCCTTGGAGTACCGGCGCACCCTCTGTCCCGTTGCCTGAGGCGGCTTTCAATATTCCTTCGGGTACCGAAGCGCCGCTGGATCCGTCCAATCCGCGGCATCCCAAAAGCGGGAAACGCAAAGTAATTACAAAAGAGGACATATATGAGGCGCTGGCTGCCTGCAGCAACAACCGTACCGCAGCCAGCCAGTACCTGGAAATATCCCGGCGGACCTTCTACCGAAAATTGGAAGAATTCGGAATTGAAACTGATTAACCACGTTTATTTACTTCCTGTATGGCGGCCAGCATTTTCATTATCTTTGAATCCCGGTCCCTTCTGGCCGCCTTTTCATCATCGTAACGGTAAAATCCCTCGCCGGATTTTACGCCCAGCTTTCCTTCCTGTACCATTTTGTGCAGCAATTTTGGACACTCGGTGTCGGAACAGAGAACCGGAGGCAAAAGCGTGGCTAAACGTTCATAAATGTCAATACCTGCAAAATCACTCAGCCCAAACGGTCCCTCAAACGTATAACGCGGGCCGAAGGTAGATGTGACAGCTTTATCAATGTCTTCCGGTGTCGCCACCCCTGACTCCACAAGGTGGGCCGCCTCGCGGAACACGGACAGCGTGATTCTGTTCAGAATAAATCCGGGAATACATTTATTCAGCACAGCAACCTGTTTGCCCGTATCCTCCAAAAAGTGTTTTGTTGCCCCCGCCACCTCATCTGAAGTCTCAGGTCCCCGTACAAGTTCTACCAGCGGCATCACATGGGCAGGATTAAAAAAATGGGTGATGACCAGGCGTTCCGGATGGGATACCTCCAAAAAGCTAAAAATATCCATGGTTGATGTATCACTGGACAGAATTACATCCTTGTCACAGTATTCATCTAATTGGGTAAAAATGTTTTTTTTGACCTCCTCTGACTCAGCCAGGTTTTCAATTACAATATCAGCCTGTTCCACAGAACCCTTCAGGTCACTGCTTCCCGCAATCCGGTTCATGATGTCCGGAATATCCCCTGCTTTCATCTGCCCCAGCGATACCAGCGTCTGAAGGTTATTTTCCATCTGAACCAACGCATTCGCTAAATTTGACGGGGTCCGGTTATACAGGAATACCTGATGGCTGTTCATAGCCATAAACTGTGCTATGCACTGTCCCATGCTTCCCGCTCCAAGTACTGCTACCTTCCACTGCGATACATCCTGATTTCTCATAAAAAATTCCTCTCCTTTTTATTTTTCCTTGAGAGAAACTGCCCTCCCAAGTCATAAACCATGTCACAATACAGAACGCAAGTTTCATGCCAAAACAATTTGGCACAATATTTCTGACACATATTCTGGCACATTATATAAACCTATATTACCTTTACGCATCTCCATTTCCCGCTCTTATACCGTATGGAAAACGCTATGGTTCTGGCAAACCAGTCCATTCCCATTGCGGCCCATACTCCTGCTACTCCCATCCTAAATATGATTCCAAACAATACTGCCGTCCCAAGCCGGAAGACCACCATAGAGCCGATTCCTATGTACATAGTAATTTTCACATCACCCGCAGCCCTTAGGCTGTTGGCAAGTACAAATGATGTCGGATGAAGCAGGAATGCCAGCACGTTATGAAGAGTAATCAGCAAAACACTGATTCTGCAGGTTTCTTCCGACAACTCATAAAAGCCAAGAATAAATGGAAGAATGACTATTACAATGCCGCCCATACCACCAATTAACACATAGGTGATTTTCATAAACTTTTTTGTATAATAAGTAGCCTGGTCATATTCTCCTGCTCCAATACACTGTCCCACCACCGGTATAATTGCCAGATTCATGGCATTTGTTGCGATTGAGGCAATCTGATCTATACTTCCGGCCACTCCATTGGCCGCAATCTGGGTGGTTCCAAACAGTGCAACGATACTGGTCACAAGTACTCTTCCCAATGCGAACAGACCGTTTTCCACCCCATTGGGAACCGCTATTTTCAGAACCCGCACCGCTATTCCCTGATTCCAGGAAACCAGATTCTTCCAGGTGATGCAAATTTCATACTTTGATTGCATAGACAAAATCAGCATAATAATTGCCGCCACCACCCTTGACAGAAGCGTTGGGACAGCCACACCTGCTACTCCTGCATGAAAAATAAATATCCCAACTGCATTTCCAGCCACATTTATAACATTCATCAAAAATGATACATACATGATTATTTTTGTTCTGTTCATAGAACGGAACAATGCTGATGATGAATTATAGATTCCTAAAAAGGGAAAGGAACATGATGTAATGAGCAGATAATCCTGCGCCGCCCTCATAACCTCTGCTTCTACGCCTCCAAACAGTGCGCCTAATATCTCCCTACAAAATAAAAGACACAATGCCGTAATTCCCACAGATATTAAAAATGCGATTGAAAAAAGCTGGGAGGCCGTCCGGTTGGCATTCTCTCGCTCTTCGCTTCCAAGATATTGGGATACTACCACGGCACCACCCGTGGCCACCGCTGACAGTACTGTGATAATCAGGTAATTCACCATATCCACAAGGGCCACTCCGGATATACCTGCTTCTCCTGCATAGGAAATCATGACTGTGTCAGCAATTCCCACCAGCATAAGTAAAATCTGCTCCACAATTAGAGGCGCAATCAGTTTTTGTAAATCTTTATTTGAAAACATAGTCTCCCCTTGTCCGTTTCATCTAAAACAAATGCTTCCTGCTCAATAATCAAGCAAGAATGATGCCACTTTTGGCAAAAAAAGACCGCTGTCCCAAGCTCCCTCTCTTGACACAACAGTCTTCCTTCTGATTCCTGTTAATCCAAAATCGCTCCATTTGTGATAATCACCTGGTGATACCAGTAAAAACTGTCCTTTTTGATTCTTCCCATATCTTTTAAGTCCGCCTCATCCCGGTTGACATAGACAAACCCATACCTCTTTCCGTATCCCTGATGTGTGCTGACTAAATCCATGAAGGACCACGGACAGTATCCGATTAAATCCACTCCGTCTGTAATGGCAAGCTGCGCCTGTTTAAAATGGCGTTCCAGATACACAATCCTGTATGGATCATGTACTGTTCCATCTTCATTTAATACGTCCGACGCGCCAAGTCCGTTCTCCGTAATAAGAAGTGGAAGCTGGTACCGGTCATAGATACGCCTGAGTGTGACACGCAGCCCGACAGAATCCACCATCCAGCCGTATTCGGTCTTTTCTAAGTAAGGGTTATCTCCGGCGCGGTAAACCCCCTCTTCCCCAATCATGACCTGCTGGTCCCCATTTCTGGGCTGGCAGTCCATTCCATCGTTTTTGCTGGCGCTGACAGTAGCGGTAGCATAATAGTTGACGCCAAGAAAATCCGGTTTTGCTTTTTTGAGGATTTCCATATCCCCATCCTCCATCACAGGAGTGAATCCCTTTTCTGCCAGGTAAGACCATGCCAGTGAATTATATCTCCCATATACAGCCATATCCAGATACATCCAGCAGCGGATGCTCTCCCAGTTATCTGCCGCAATCACATCCGCAGGATTGCATTTTTCCGGATAGACTGCGGTAATGTTCGGAGCCGGACCGATTTTACCGCCTTCACACATCTTATGGCACAGCAGGGTTGCCTTCGCCCCCGCCAGGAACATATGGTGGCACTGCTGATACAGTTCTTTTTTGGAAGGAATTCTTCCGGGATTCATGGCATTGGGATGGTTAATCATCACATTCTGCTCATTAATGGTCAGCCAATATTTTACCCGGTCTCCAAAGTTCTCAAATAAAATCTTTGCGTACCGCTCAAACGCATCAATTGTTTTTCGATTTCCCCATCCGCCCTTTTTATGCAGTTTTAGCGGCAGATCAAAATGATACATGGTTACGACCGGAACAATATCATATGAAACCAGCTCGTTAATCAGGTCATTGTAGAACTTAATTCCTTCCGCATTCACGTCACCATCCCCGTCCGGAATAACCCTGGTCCATGCAATGGAAAAGCGGTATGCCTTCATTCCCAGATCAGCCATCAGCTTCACATCTTCCCTCATGTGATGGTAATGGTCGCTTGCAGCCTTAAAATCCGTAATTCCCTCCGGTGTTTCATAGATATCCTGGACGGACATGCCCTTTCCGTCCTCATTATATGCGCCTTCTATCTGGTATGCCGAGGTGGAAGCCCCCCAGAGGAAATGCTCAGGAAACCCTTTAAGTGTTTTATAATACATAATCCTCCTTCACAGACCACACATGTTCTTTGCCGCTTGCCTCCCGGGTATTCTGCGCCATGACCCCCACCAGTCTGTGAGGAACATAGGCCTCCTCCAAATATTCTGTCTCCCCGGATGTAAGATTGAAATCCACTGCCTTCACCGCGTTTTCCATGTGATGGATTTTCGTCATTCCGACCACAGGTGCTGTCACCTTTTCCAAAAGCCAGGCCAGGGCAACCTCTGTCATGGAAACACCGTATTTATCAGCCAATTCCACAACACGCCCTATGACAACCTGATCCTGCCGAGCGGTACCATCGTACTTAAGCCTTGCATAGCTGTCTTCTTCCAGACGCTTTGAAATCTCGCCCGGCCTCTTTGACAGCCGGCCTCCCGCCAGCGCACTGTACGGTGTAAGCGCTATGTTCTCCTCACGGCAGTAAGGTATCATTTCCCGCTCCTCCTCACGGAACATGAGGTTATAATGCCCCTGGACGGATATAAATTTTGCAAATCCTTCCTTTTCCGCCAATGCGTTGGCTTTGGCAAGCTGCCATGCGTAGCAGTTGGAGATTCCGATATACCGCGCCTTACCGGCTTTCACCATGCGGTCTAATCCGTCCATAATTTCATAGAGCGGGGTCTGGTAATCCCACATATGGTATATATACAAATCCACATAGTCCATACCGAGATTTTTAAGGCTGCGGTTCAACATCCGCTCAATATGCTCCTGCCCGCTGATTCCCTTCTCCGCCTCCTCTTTTGTCCGGGGTGTGAATTTGGTGGCCACCACCACCTCTTCACGCCCCGCAAAATCCCTGAGCGCACGCCCTACATACTGTTCGCTGGTCCCCCCCTGGTATCCGACTGCCGTGTCGTAGAAATTCACCCCCTGCTCCAGGCCGTGCTTTATGATTTCACGGGAACGTCCCTCATCCAGGGTCCAGCTGTGCTGCCCTTTCCCCGGATCTCCGAATCCCATACATCCCATGCAGATGCGTGAAACCGTCAAATCAGAGCATCCAAGTTTTGTGTATTTCATATACGTCTCCTCTCCTGCAGGCATCCCAGCTTTTTTCTTCCAAATCACAACATCAGAAACTTTGGACTATATTCCGCCTGATTGGACTTGGCTGTGAAGATTACTTTCCCAATTTTCCAACCGTCCTTATCCCTGTGGAACTCCACATCAATTATTTCATCATAAAACTGCATATAAATAGTATTGGCTCCATAATGCTTTGTTCCCGGACGTCCCGGGCTTAAATGCCAGCATGTGATTTTCTTATGGAACGGGTCAATATCTGACTCATCCACAATATGTATGCTGTACAGATTCTGTTCATAAAAATCCTTTTCAAATCGCAGATATCGGTCAACATCGAAAACACCATCTTTTTTATATATACTGCTGTCAATTCCGGATTTGATGATTTCAACATCTCTACTGCAAAGCTTCTGAAACAACGCCCTATCCATATGATCAACGGACCAAAAAAACCGATTTACCAAATCCCTTAAACCGCGTGTCTCTCCACCCAGCCTTAAAGCATCCGCAGAAATCAAATGCGTATTCTTTGTCTCTTCATAGAATTTCCAAATCCCGTTCATTGCCCAGGTATTCCCATATTCATAGCCCAGTTCAAATTTAATATTCGTAATCCTGTTATTACAAATATCAAAATACAATTTTCCTCCATAAATAAGCGGAAACAACTGTCTGCCCTGATAAACCCCGGTCATATGGTGCATATAACACCACACTATGTCATGTCCGTCCGCTTCCCTATGTATCAAATTGGTAATGACCATATTGCTGATATTATGTTCCTTTGGCAGTTGCAGGGCTGATTTAATTTCTTCTATTCCCCTATGGGTTCCAGCCAATGTAGATTCCAGTACAATATCGTCATTGACCAGCTCCTTGCAATTATCCCAATTTCCCAATTCGTAACAGATTAAAAAATCCGACATTACGTTCCTGTAGTTCTTCACAAGCATCCTCCAAAGTATTCATGAAATTCCAGACAATCATCCTCGGCTTGGGTAAATATAGTGGGGATTGGGTTCACATTATATTTAAACATGTTCCACTGGTTTGTATATCTATCAAATTTAGCATATACTGTATGAATTGCCGTTGTGCAGATACAATGCACGTTATCCCGATTCATAACACGGTTTTTCAGCCGGTGGTCCTCTCCTCTTGGCATATAAGCAACCGCCATATCCTCTTTGAACAGGATTCTGCCCATGCGGCAGGAATGCATCATTTTGGCCTCCTTGTGAAATTTTGACCTTAGGAAATCACTTACCTGGCGGTAACCAACGAGATCAGCCGTATCCGGCTTATCTGACCAGAGTACCCCTTCCTCAAATCTGGCGGCAATATAAAAGTTATCCGTTGTAAACTCAGTCATGAACTTATAGTCATTATGGTCAAACGCATAAGCGTATTTATACAATAATTCAAATATCTTTTCTTCATTGCCCTGTGGTTCATCGTCAACAGGAATCACCTTCCACGGATTATCAATGTCCGGATTAATCATTGGTTCATGTCCGCAGTAGGCACTCTCATCCATTAATGTCCATCTGTCTTTCACAAATATAGTATTGCCCTTTGCGTAACACAGATCAAATCGGATTTCCGAAAATTTCCATACCCCATCCTCTTTCACCAAACGGTTCGCATATTCTCCCCCAAACAGAAAGGGGAACACATTCACGCCATCATCCTTTGCCTCTATGCATTGGATATATGCTGTCTGAACAGCATTTTCCCCTCTGCTTCTGGCCACAAAGTTCAGTATCTGCGCTTTCCTGATATCCATTGGGATTCCAGGCCACATAAGCGCCCTGCAGATATTCTCAATTCCTTTGTGGTATCCTGCCGTACTAAAGTGGATTTCACAGCCCTCTGTAAGTACCTGGCGCACATTCGTAAAATCCCTGTCCCGGATCATTTGGATAAGCAATACAAACTGCTGGTGTATCTGTCTTCTGTTTTCTCCCGTATAAAATCCTTCCATAAGCCGCGGCTATTCCTCATCTTTCGCTGATTCTTTTTAATTTGACCGGCTCCCCCGGAGCAACAATCCGAACTCTGCCGGGATTAATGACATTCTCTAATAAATCCATGGGATTTGCATTACATGCTGTAATATCAGGCCGGTTCACCGATCCCCAATGAATCAGCACCAGTTCCGAATTCGGGTACGCCGCTGCCAGTTTGTACGCGCCGTCCAATGTGATATGCCATTCGTTATCTGAAAAGTCAAACAATATCATGTCAGGCTCAGGCAGGCGAAGCTGTTCATCCATCAACTTTGAGTCACCGACATCCCAGAAGGTGCCGTCGGGCGTGTCTATGTAAAAACCACAGTAATCCTCCGGCACATAAAGCCGTTTATTCTTATATCTCTTATCCTGATTTTGCCAGCAATGATCCGCCGGAGTCACCAAAATATGCATTGGACCAATTGTAAACCGTCCGCCGATGTCATGCCCAATTCCGTTTATCCCGTCACCCTGCATCTCAGACGCGACATACTGAGTCGTATGGAATTCCTTACATCTATCATGTACTGCCAGACAAGTTGGTAGACTATAGTGATCCCGGTCTATATGCGTGACCAATATACCATCTAAATATGGGATTTGTTCAACCGTTATTGGAAAATCAATCAACATCGGCATTTTTGCATCTTTTAACATAGGGTCAATCATTATACATGTGCCATGACAGTTCACCATGGCCGCCCCAACCCCCATCCACCGGATAACAGTATCATTACTTGCAGAAAATGCTTCTTTCCCAAAAAACTGGGTATTGGGTGCTCTTCTAATACCGGGCTCCATTTTTCCTCTCCTTTTCCAATGTCTATTCTGATATCATCTGTTCTGCCTGTTTTTCTTTTTCAACCAACTGGTTATCATAGCCTTTAACAAATGGGTAATAAATAAGTATGCCCACAGCCATTGCTGCCAGCTGCATGATAATTGCGCGCAGTGGTGTTGAACTTGATAATGCAACATTCAATATAGGCGGCGTTGTCCAGGGAAGCACAACACCTGTAAATTGCCCTACCATTCCCGATACGATGCCTGCATAATATATGGTATATGTAGTAATGGTGCTTAATATCATGGGAATCAGCATCATCGGATTTAACATCATGGGAAAACCAAACAGAATCGGTTCACCAATACAGAACACCGCGGGAACTATGCCTAATCCGGCCACACTTTTCAACTGTTTGGATTTACAAAAAATCAATGCTATTAAACAAGGCAAAAGCAGGTTGGCACCGCCGCCAAATTTAGCACTTTGCATAAATGAATACTCAATTACATTTGGCAGTGTCTTCCCTAAATTCCATGCTTCCAGATTGGCAGCGCTTGCTGTTAATGCCAGCGGCTGGATAAACGCTGAAATAGTTGAAGCATGTAGGCCTGGCCACATTACCAGAGCTCCCAGGCAGCTGATAAATACAAAACCGCCAAATGATAATCCAATTCCCTGAAGCGGAATCTGAATCGTTGAGTAAAAAAAGGTTTGGAAGCTGGAATATCCCAGCAAAGTAAAGAAGTAATTGATAACGCTTGCCGCAATACATATGATGCAGGCAGGAAGCAGAATCGTAAACCCTTCTTCCACAAATTTAGGGACAGAATTAGGCATTCGAATCCTAACATTCCTGTCAATCAGCGCCTTGACACTCTTTGGCACTAAGATACCTACAAATAGGGCCAATATCATTCCTCTCATGCCCAAAGCGCTTGAGGCAATATTTCCATCTGTAACTTCAGATAAAATCAGAAAGACAGCAACGGTCAGGGCAGTACATGAAATATACTCCTTTACTTCTATTTTTTTACAATACAGCTGCGCAAGCGCAATCAACATCAGTAATGTAAAGCCTCCTGAAGTAAAGGATGTGATTTTCTGACATACAGGTATTAATCCCGGAATGGATTTCACAATCCCCTGCCAGGGCCCCACATCCAAACTGGAAATCAATGTTGCAAACGAACCAACAATCAAAATAGGCAGTGTTGCCTGTAAAGATTCAGAAATTGCCTGCATAAACGTAACATTTTGAAGCTTTGCCCCAAACGGAGTCAGAATCCGTTCTATTCTATTTGCAAATTTTTCCACGTAACCCTCTCCTTAACCTTTATTGTATTCCTCAATTCTGGCCTTCGCATCCGAATAAATCCTATCACCATTAAGCATGCCATAAGCCTGCGTATCAATAACTGTAAACGGTACCCCCTTATCCGCATACTCTTTTTCAAGCGCGGCCTTCTGAAACCGGATCTGTGGTCCGAGAAGAATAACATCCGCACCATCAATGACATCCCTTATACGCGAAAAGCTGTAGGCATTGACAATGGCCTCCTCGCCCCTTTTGGCTGCAGCCGTTTTTATCCGCTCCGCCAACATCCCGGTGCTTGCACCAAACTGGCATAGTAATACGATATTCAGCATCCTCTTATCTCCTTTTCTTTAAAATTGAAATCATCTGCCTTGCCAAATCCTTGGTAACCTCAGCGTTGGACAGATGAGTTGCCGCGTGTACAATCAAAAAATTCATAGGTACAGGATCGTCTCCGGCAGCTCTTTTCAGAATTTCCATATGTGCCTCATGGGCAAGCAGATATGCTTTTTCACTCTCCTGCATCAGCCGCTCCGCTGCTTCAAAATCATCATCCCCGGCAGCTTCAATTGCCGCTAAAGAAGCGCTTCTGCTTTCTCCTGCATTGGCAACAATCGTACAAACTATTATATCCCAATCCATATTCTGTCACCTCCTTTCCGCTGTTTCTATACTCACCATTATATCAGGCGGCCTTATTACTTCTACATTTACAATTGCACGCCCCGGTGCATTTTTCAGAATAATACTTTTTATTATTTTTCCGCCTCCATCTCTTTCAAAACTGTATTCCTGTCATACGCTTTCACAAACGGAAGCCAAATAATAATATCAATCAAAATGATAACAACATTAAGGACAGCCGCCCGCACCGGTGTGGAATTTGCTAACAGCGGATACAGAACCGGAGGGGTTGTCCATGGCAGTACAACTCCTGTGGAGCGCCCAATCAATCCTGTCACTATGGCTGTGTAAGTGAGCACCTGATTCACGATAATACTGAGAATCATTGGCAAATAAAGAAGCGGATTCAACATAACCGGAGCGCCAAAGAGCACGGGCTCGCCAATACCGAAGACGGCAGGTATGACTGCAAGACGGCCTACACTTTTTAACTGCTTACTTCTGCACACAAATGCCATGAGAACAGCCGGAATCAAAAGGCATCCTGCCATTCCCGGAAGGGTCAGATTGAAAAATTCCTGGGTGATAATATTAGGGATTTCCTGATCCGCGGTGTAAGCCGCCAAATTTTCAGCGCTGGCAGCAATAAGCAGAGGGGTGACAAGATTGCCAATGGTCCCCGCATGCAGTCCGCACCACATGATTGTAGCTGCCAGAATGCAAATAATAATATGTCCTCCCAGTGATAACCCGATATTTGAGACTGGCGTTTGAATCACACTATATATAATACTGTGCAGACATCCCAAAGAACTATGTTCCAAAATCGTATCCAAAACACCGGAAAAAGCCAAAAGGATAAGACCTGGTATTAAAATCTTAAAGCTGTCCTCCACAAATTTCGGAACAACATTTGGCATACGGATACATATTTTCTTTCTAATCATAAGCTGCATCAGCCTGGGTACCATGGCGCCAATCATTAACGCGCTAAATAATCCGCTTGTCCCCAGCCACTCCACCGGGACACCATTCCAATCACAAGGCGTTACCATCATGAAAACAGCGGCTGCAATGGGGATACATGCAACACTTTCCTTCATATTCAATTTCGATGCATAAATATATGTCAGGATAATTACAACATAGAGTGAAAATAATCCAAGGGTTATCAGCTGCAGCTTCCCGCAGATGTCGACCAGGTACGGAACTCCTGTTACAATACTCTGCCAGGGTCCAACATCAAGATATGCAACCAAACAGCCAAATGATCCAATTAAAATAATGGGCATGACCGCCTGCATGGTCTCACTTATCGCTGCAATAAACTGGACTGACATCAGCTTTGCTGAAACAGGTGTCATGACATCTGATATTTTATCTGTAACTTTTTCCAAAACCCTACCCATTTTTCTCCTCCGTTTTCGCTTTTGCTATCTGTTTTTAACTTTATTATATCCGGCGCCTTTATGATTTCTATATTCACCGTTGCACTCCCCGGTGCATTTTCTGATAATGTACTTATTGGCCCACATTTGCTATAATCCTAATATGGAGAATGATGGGGAATGTCTTAATCATTACATCAGCATTTAAAAGTATTATAATTATGATGAGGACGAGGTATGAAGGTATGGACAAACGATTAGAGTTACTGGAATACTTATTTGCACAAAAAAGAAATGTATCCAACCGCGAGCTGCAAACTGCTCTCGGAATTTCGAAAAGAACAGTTATTAACTATGTCAAAGATTTGAATTCCCTTGCCCCTAATATAATACATTCTTCCAATCAGGGTTACTTCTGTCCAAACCCATCTGCTATCCAGGGAACCATTGCTAAGCTTCAATCGACACAATTATTTGATACTTATTCAAAACGAAGGGACTATCTGTTCAAAGAACTATTACTGAAAGCCACCCATCCGTCATTTGAAGAGCTGGCAGAACAAATGTACATTTCCACTGTCACTCTTAACAACGAACTGGTGCGTCTTAGAAATGAATTAAAAGAACACAGCCTTTATTTAAAAACGAAAAACAACCGGCTGTTTATAATTGGACAAGACCGGGATAAACGAAGATTCACCATGCTGCTTTTAAATCAGGAGCTTCGGCAATCACATTTCAAACTTGAAAATATGCAGAAGTTTTTTCAGAATGTAACAATTAATGATATATCAGACATGGTCCGGCAGACATTGAGAAATCACTCCTATTTTCTGGATGATTTTTCCTTTTTAAATTATGTCCTGCATCTTGCCATCTGCATAGAGACAACTCTATCCCGCCGGGAGGTTCCTGATACGATAAACAGCGTGATGGATAACTATTCATTTACGCCGCATATATTAGAAATAGTAAAAGATATCCATAAAAATCTAACGGATATCTATCATACAGATATTTCTTTTACACAAGTACTGGATGCTTCTGTTCTCATGACGACCAGAATCCGTTCTGTTAACTTAAGCAGTCTAAACTTTGAACAAATACATACCATCCTTCCGGCTCAGGTATGCGGGATACTGTTCAAAATAATAACAGCTGTTCACAGTATTTACGGCATTGATCTTAAAGCGGATAACTTTATGGTGCGATTTGCCTTTCACCTGAAAAATCTTATGGACAGGGCTGCAAATTCCCTTGTTGTACCGGAAAACTACTTTATTACAATAAAGGATGACTACCCTTTCCTGTATGTGATTGCGGAATATATTGCTTCCATCATAGGCCAGGAAATACATGCTGCATTGCCAGAAAATGAAATTTCATATATAGCTCTTCATTTGGGCGTTTTGATGGAAGAAAAAAATAATGCCGCAACAAAAATCAACTGTGTCATGGTATTATATGATTACTATAACATGGGAGTCACCATTTTTGAACATATCAAACAAATGGCTGCTCCCATCAATCTTTACGGTATTGTTACTTCCTATGAGCAGATTCAGAATTTATCTTCGGTTGACCTAATTATTACCACACTGCCCGAAGAGTCTGATTTAGGCATTCCTACAATCAAGATACACTTGCTTCCCACAAGGCAGGACTATGAGTCCATTCTTTTAAAAGCCACTGAACTGACCCAGAATATCCACCACAGGGAACTGGCCCGTCAGATTCAACAGCTTTTTAAAAAAGAGCTATTCTTTCCGCACACAAACTTTTTATCGCGGGAAGAAGTGATACAGTTCCTATGTGAGAGGATGGAAGCGTCGAATTATGTTGATAAAGCTTTCCATCAGGAAATCCTCTATCATGAACAGGTGGCCCCCAGCGCTTACCGGAATGTTGCGCTTCCGCATCCATTAACCGCAGATGAATCGCTTACGCGTGTATCCTCCATTGCTGTTGCCATTAATGACCATCCCATCCCCTGGGATACAAATCAGGTGGATTTTATATTCCTGTTATCCTTACGCGGTGAAGACCGGCAGCTTTTTAAAGATGTGTTTACAATTATTTCTTCTTTTCTTCAATCTGACTCCAATTGCCGGCTTTTAAAAAGCTGTGACAGCTTTGATACATTTGTTAATCTAATTATCTCAGCGTGATTATCAATTTATTATAATATGGATCACCAAACAATAAAAAGGGAAATGATTCCATCTCCACATAATAGGCAGTCTGCAGGCACAGCCTCATGTCTTTAGAATATATGGCTACCACCCTTATGTCTAAAGCCTTTTCTTTTCCTTTATTCTTACTTCTACGTCTCTCACATGAGAAAACAAAATAAAATACCCCGGAAGAGTCATCTTCCGGGGCTTGGCATCTATTTCTCACGCCCTAAAAAACACCCATTTTCAGGCCGCAAATCCACTCATTTTTTCTCAAAAGCCACTACATCTTGTGGTTTCATCCGTCATTTCTCTCCAAAACCACAATTCGGCATCTAAACCACCGTAGCTTAATGTGTTGCTACGGTGGAATAGATGCCACTTGTTTATATTTCATCTATACTCTCTCTGCAAATGTATATCCATAAATATATTATCTTTTTAATATTGCATCAATCTCGTCCAGACTAATATCTGGTCTCTCATATTTTTCTTCTGTATAGTCTCCGTAACCAAGATCAAATTGCTTGATAAATTTGACCATTCCTACTGGCCCCAGTGCTTCTCTTAGGACCTTCATCCCGGCATTTCTTACATCGGCTGGATTATTCAAATCAACATTTAACATTTAAAACACCTCCCAGGCAAACTGTAGTGGATTCTGCACTTTAACTTTTAGCTCTAATTTTGAGGCCATGTTGCTCATTTTGTCATCTGTTGTAAGCAACACATCTGCATTCGCACTCTCCGCTGCAGCTATATGCAAACTGTCAAATGTGCGGATCTTTGATATCTTCATTATATCCTCTGATCGTTTTTTTATCTCATCTGTATAGGCTACGTGCATATGTGTAACCTGATATAGCTCTTTAACTTTTCGCTTTTTTGTCTCATCGCCCATACGTTCCATCTCTAATTCCAGCATCTCGCTTCCGACAATTTCATATACGTTCAATTGCCCTCGTTTCAATATAGTAAGGATTGCTTCACTTTCCAGATGAATACGTTCCTGCGTCTGATCATCAAACGGCCGATTGTAACAACAATTATCCAAATATATTCTCATACATCATACCTTTCTGCTAATCATATTATAAACCATTTTACCGGGATAAACAATCTTTTTATAATAACGGGATAGCAGTCAGCTCTGAAATGTGCCTTTACAGGAAATTTTGTCATGTCATGCTTTTTTGCCTAATTCCATTTCCTGAAAAAATCTCTTAAAATCTTCCAGTTTTGTATAAGCGTAATAAAAGACTGTTCCAAATGATTTCTGGCTCCCACGATAATCCAATGCAGTCTGGTCTTCACTACTGAATTTTATACTGAGTACCATCTTCCCGCTGTATTCTTCGTAATCAGTTTTTATTTACAAGAATCATCCTCTGCTTCCTGCCAGCTTTCTGGGGCAAGCCGGGCTTCATGGTACCGCTTCCCTTTGGTCCCTCTTAGGATCTGGAAAAATCCAGACATAAAAATATACCTCATCCCCACAGCCCATGGATTATCGGCTGTGGGGATCCATTAACGCAAAAAATCTAGGGAGCGTTCTTCCGCTCCGCAGATCTAAGTATCGCTAATAATCAAATTTTCTCATAATGGTCCACATCAATGACAATAACAGGTGAATCTCCCACATCAACCATTATAGGCATGGCCACATAATTAACCATGGTAATCTTTTATTTTCTTGCAAAAACTTCTAAATCCACGGATTTCCCAGAGAATGAGGTTCTTCGCCCAAAGAACCAAGAAGTTGTTTACCCGCATGAATCGCTGTCCGCAGCGCCTGTCGCACCGCTGCAGATTCCCCTGTGAAACACAGCACCACCTCATTAGCAAAGCAATTGTCAAGAGGGTGATGATAACCGATCACAGTCACCGGGGCAGACTTCACCGCCAGATCCGATACGAGGCATCCTATGGCGGCCGGCCCGCAGCATATGATTCCAAACGCCTTGCCTTCCACCGCTCCCAGCGTCTTGACACAGCACTGCCCCGCCCTCGCAGTATAGCTAAAGGAAAGATGACCTGCGTCATTTACATAAACTTCGCCGAACTGTTTCGGCAGCTGTTCCAGAGCGATCTCTACCGCATGCCTTGCATCCGATACATCGTTGGCTCCAATATAGAACAGGGTACCGCATCCAGCTCCGCCCTTGCTGTCCCTGGATGCCTCCATGGAGATCAGCTCCACATCAGCCGCCTTTACAGCCTCATCCACAGCAATCACCTGCGGCCCTACCGCCACGCGGCCTCCAAAGATGCCAATAGAACGGTATTCTCCCAGCTTCATAAATGGTGCAAGGGAAGGATCGATTCCGGGAATCACCAGACCGATCGTATCTCCTATTGCAGTACCTACAAATTCTGTTATCTGGCTATGGTCTGTCATATGGTTTCTCCTGTTCTTTCATTTAACATATCCTTATTATACCATAGCTATTTCTTCTTCTATATGCAAAATCAAAACCATAAACCTGTAAAATCCATTCGAGTCTGTGTTGGACATGTTTGGTGATAATATCTTTATCCTACAACTGTGGCACTAATATTCTCTTTTTAGAACTATACTTTTGCCATAAACCGATTCCTTTGCATGAATTATACGAAATAGCCATGCGTAACTACCGCTGTCGTTCTCCCGCTTCTGTACTTCCGCATCCTTCGTTCTCATGATACAATCAATGTATCTGATATGATATGGAGCCAGTTCGAGCTAATGTATTACAGAAGAAGATGAGGAGGACTTTTGAGATGTAGATTACTTTTTAAATGAATTTGATGATATTGAAAATGACAATTTCGGTGAAGAAGGACTCTATATCTTCTAAATCCAAATTATTTACTTTCTATACCAGCTTTTTTAACGGGCTATTTTCATATTTTTAATCAAAAATAAATACTTTCCCATAAAGAGAAAAGCGGCCTTCTATGCATTACACAGAGCAGACCGCATTTACATCAAACAGATTTCATTTTTTTATTTTATTCTTATATTCCTTCACAGTCATATTCTCATATTTTTTAAATACTCTGCTGAAATAGCTGCTTTCGCTGTATCCAAGACGGAAGGCAACCTCCCCGATACTGTCCTCTGTGAAATAAAAATATCCCTTCGCAAGATGCATCTTTTTCATATGAAGATACTCTGTAACGCTCACATGGAACTGTGACCGGAATATCCTGCTTAAATATCCCTGGCTGACTGCACAGTTCTCAATAATCTTATTGAGCGTAATCTCTTCTTTAATATGCTGATCAATATACAGAAAAATATTGTCAAGAAGAGGATACCGTTTCATACTGCTCTGCTGGAACAAATAATCGACCACGCGGAACAGCCACAACTCAGATGTTTTCTTCTCTAAAATCAAACTCTTATTGATGGGAAACAGTTCAATTATGGTATTCTTTTCATCATATAAATTCTGCGTGTCCGTCAGCTGCTGCCCTATGTAAGAAAATGCTTTCACCAGCCGGTCCGGCTCAGGGCCGGCATTTTCATAAATACAGTCTATAATCCCCGGAAGTCTTTGGTAGAACATCTGAAAGTCCCTTTCTTTCAGTATCTCCACCAACTCCTCCACCTGTTTATTTGAGGTATCTTCCTTCTCTGTTTTATAGTTTCTAAAGATTGTATTCAGATTTTTGGCCATAACCGGTTTTTCAATCATTGCCTTTACCGTCCCCGGAACAATGCTCTCAATCAGGCCGGCCGAAGTGCAGACTGTCATTCCATAGATCACCGTATCAGGGCAAAACTGGCGGATGAGCCGACCTGTTTCCGCGCCTGATATTCCCGGCAGCTGCATTTCCACAAAAACAAGATCAACTGCGCATGACCTGCATACCTTGACAGCCTTCTCTCCGGTTGTCACCTTATCAACAATCTCAAACTGTTCATATCCGGCAATCATTGCTTCAAGCGCTTCCTGTGAAAGCATATCGTTGTCAACAATCAAAATTCTGTACATAATTTTGAAATCCCTTCTTACTTATACTCCGGAAAGATAATTTCGCATCTACAGCCTTTGTTTTTGTTAATCTCAACTGTAATAGTATACTCATCTCCAAACAACTGAGCCAGCTTTCTCTTTGCGCACTCCATTCCCAGCTGAATATAATATCCCTCATGATTATTTTTGTATGGTTCAAATCTGATTTTAAGCTCCTCATTACTGAAACCGCTGCCTGTATTGATGATCTCCAAAACAAAGTTACCCTGTTTCAGATAACCGTTCAAGCTGATCGATCCGCCCTCCGGGCTCAGCATGACGCCGTGATAGAAGGCATTTTGGACAAAAGGAAACAGCACGCCTGCCGGCAGCTTCATCATCTGCATTTCCCGCGGAAAATGAAGGGTATAGTTAAACTGAGAACCTAACCGTATTTTCTGAAATTTAAGGTATTGTTCTACATATTCCAGTTCGCCTGCAAAATGAACAAAGGTGCCCTTGTCCGCAATCCCATATTTGACATGGCTGATAAACAGATCCGCCAGCTCAGTGGTTCTCTCCGCCTGTTCCACGGTTCCCAGGTTCTGCAGGGCAATCAGCATATTCAGGTAGCTGTATGGATTGGACTGTGCTTCCAGCTCATGGAAACGCACCTCCAGCTCAGCTTTTTCTTTTAAATGCTTCTGGTTTGTCTCCTGGATTTTCTTAATGCGCTTTTTCAGCATATCCTCCTGATAATACTGGTTGGCCCTGTTTTCACTGAGCTGTGTGATCACCAGACTTACCAGATTTGCCATATCCAGTATCTTTTCATATGAATATACCGGTAGTTCTTCAAATCTCTGCCTTGATTCCTCCCGCAGCCGTCTGAAACGTTCTGTCTCAACAGTCGGTTCTATTTGCCTAACTGTCTCCGGGGCGTCCTCGCAGCGGAACTGGCCGCCCAAAAAACCGCCCAGGTAATTGCCCTCCACCACAATCGGAATCGCCATCTCAATCAAACCGCATGGGCAGAAATAAATATGGGTTTTCTTTGTGACTGCGGCCTGAATGGACCCCATGGCATCCGAAGTCCGGCAATTCTGGCGCAGTTCCTTATCCTCCCTGAATTTTCTGCAAAAATCAGAGAAAAAAGTCATGTCTGTGACCGGTTCCCCTTTATAATCAACTGTAACAAACGCAAGTCCGGTCGCCTTCGACAGACTCTCCTGTATATGTTCCAGCTTGTCTCTTCCAAAGAGACGGATTATATCTATGGAACCAATTCCGCGGCTGGTCTCCCCTGTGTCCCTTTCTTCCTGGTCAGTGGATGCAAGCGGGCCTGTATCTTCGAATATCCTGTCGAGTTCTTCCATCATTTTTCCTCTTCAATGATTATATAAATTATTTTACTCTTGTTTTCCATGAAATACAATCTATTTTGTTCTCAAAAAGACCGGTCTGCATTACAGTCCGGTCTTTTTGGTATGATAGCTTTTTAGGGTTAACGTTTAAAGGGCCTGTTCTGTACGGCTGATGATATCATCCTGTACTTCTTTAGCAAGAACCGTAAACTGCGCACTGTATCCAGCCACACGCACCACAAGGTCTTTATACAGTTCTGGATGCGCCTGTGCATCCAACAGAATATTCTTGTCAATTACATTGAACTGAATATGCATACCTTTATGGTCAAAGTAGGAACGCACCACTGCTGAAAAACGCTTGAGACCTTCATCGCCTGCCAGGGCAGATGGAAGGAACTTCTGGTTATACAATGTACCATTGGAGTAGTTCTCATGATCCAGCTTTGCAACCGACATAGCTGCCGCAGTCGGACCGTTTGTGTCCTTGCCCTGTCTTGGCGATACACCGTCCGCCAACGGCTGTTTTGCAAGACGTCCGTCAGGCAGAGCTCCAACATCCTTTCCAAACAATACATTAGCCGATACAGGATAGCATCCTGCCTGGTATACTCCGCCTCTTGGGTTTTTATATTTTTCCACTTCACGTGAGTAGATCTGGCCACATCGTCTGGCAAGCAGATCCACATCATCCACATCATTTCCGTACCATGTGGTGTTCTCCATAATGCGTTTGATCCTCGCGTATTCCCCGTCCCCTGCATTCGCGGTCTGCGATGCAGAAAGCTGTGACTGAAGGGCTGATACGTCAATGGAACCGTTACTGCTGAGAATCCGTTTTACAGCCTCGTAAATCCTGGCCTCATCGTCGGAAGCGGTCTCACAGCAGCCGCAGCCGAAATTGTGATCCAGCGCATCCTTTAATTGAGCCATGGTAAGTTCTTTATTCTCAAAGACATGCGTCTGCATCGCATAAATGGAGTCACCGCAGTCAGCAACACCGAACGCCTGAGGTCCTGTAAAATTATAGACAGCCCCACCATGCTGCAGGCTGAGTCCCTTGCCAATACAGTCATCGACCAGACCGGAAAGGAATGGAAGCGGAGTTCTCTCTGTATGCGCATAATCCACGCTGTTACAGGCTTCTACTACGTGATGTACAAAGTACTGGATCTGTTTCTCAAATGCGCGCCACACATCCTCAATACTCTTGAACGACGTAACATCTCCCGTATCCGGCCCCACCTGGTGTCCGTTGTTCTTTCCGCCATTTAATGTAAGCTCCAGTATTTTCGCCACATTTACAAAGGCCGAATCATGCCAGCCGTCCGTCTTGTGCGGGCTCTGCGGCTCCACACAGCCGATCATGCCGTAATTTCTCGCATCCGCCAGGGATACACCGCGGTTGCAGAGGGCGGGTATAATTGTCTCATCATTATACATGGCCGGCACGCCGGTTCCCAGGCG
This sequence comes from Enterocloster bolteae, assembly GCF_002234575.2. Lineage (NCBI taxonomy): Bacteria > Bacillati > Bacillota > Clostridia > Lachnospirales > Lachnospiraceae > Enterocloster > Enterocloster bolteae. The sequence goes on from NZ_CP022464.2 coordinate 5,189,248, forward strand.
TACCACCTCACATGCTCTGTACAGAAACTCCTCCGGAGTATTCTGGTGAACACGGATCGAGAAGGAGGGCTGCGGAAGCTGCACATGGGCTGCCGCCACCATACACATGTAGGAGACATCGTTAGTTGCGTCCAGTCCATCGCCGGTCTGACCGCCGACAATCAGGTTCTGGAATCCGCCGTAACCGGCAAATGCCTGTGCGGATACTTCATCTCTGATTTTGCTGAGTCCGTTGAATTTTACCCATAAACAGTCCAGAAGCTCCTGTGCAAATTCCTCTGAAATATTATGATCCATTTTCAGATATGGATACATATACTGGTCAAATCTTCCCGGGGAGATCGAATGTCCACTGGATTCTATCTGGATCAGAATCTGTGTAAACCAGAATGCCTGACATGCTTCATAAAAATTAGTCGCCCCATGCTCTGGAACCCTGTCACATACCTGAGCAATACGAAGTAATTCTGCCTTCCTGACCGCGCAACTGCATGAAGCCGCCATCTCCCTGGCTTTAACCGCATATCTGCGGGCAAACTGAATGGATGCGTTGTAGCAAATAATCATCGATTCATAAAAGGTTCTCTTTTTTACATAATCAGGATCATTCTGATCCAGTTTCTCCATTGTCTCCACAATCAGTTTAATCAGACCGGAAAATCCAAGCTCCAGAACTTTCCCATAATCCGCGGACACATGTCCTATTCCGCCGTAAAAATAGTTGCCCACCGTAAACACACCGTTGGAAATAGCTTCTTTTGTAGCCTCCGACATATACGCGGATGCCAAATCACTGGTTGTCTTACCTTTCCAGTATTTGAAAGCCTCCTTTAACTCACTTTTTGCAGCTTCGCTGATCTTAAAAGGATCGGCGCTTCTCTTATCCATGGTATCGAACTCTTTTTCCACCCATTCGAACGAAAACTCCGGATAGATCTGGGCGGAGCGGAGATTTTTAGTAATTACACCCACAACCAGCTCGTCATCTCTAATTACGATGGGAAGATGGTTTAAGATTCTCTCCAGCGCTTTTGCGCGCCTTATAAGGATAGGCATCCCTTCCGTTTCGCGGTACGATTCTGTGACCAGTACGGCACGCTCCGACTCAACTTCCGGTACAGCAGCCACAAACGCTTTCTTTAAGCGCTTTATTCGTTCAGTTGGTTCTGTAAAGCCTTTTGCTATCATTTAACATCCTCCTTATATATTATTTTTCTACCACCATCATACCCTAATTTCTATAAAAAACCGATTCAATATATAAGCTAAAAAATCTCACAATACAGACTTCTTTCAAATAAAAAAAATTAATTCCCCGGCTTATACATGTCATTTTAGACACCACATGTATAAGCCGGGGACATTTTTGATAAAACAGGACAATCCAAACCTGCATCCACGCAGAACATGCCCTGGAGATACCCAGGGCATGTTCAAGGTTAACTCATTACCAACCAACTGGTCGAGCTCCAGATGAAAAGAAACTCTCACAGAATCCGGATATCTGGCGCATGTCATAATCAGAACCCGATTAGCGATTCCCGCAACGGCCAGTTTCCGTTTTTTTTCCAGGAGAACTTTGACGAATTTTGTTCTTGTATTGCTTAACCGTCATATTTTCAAACTTTTTAAACACTTTACTGAAATAGCTGCTTTCATTGTATCCGAGACGGAACGCAACTTCCGCAATACTGTCCTCGGTAAAGTAAAAATATCCCTTGGCCAGATGCAGTTTTTTCATATGAAGATACTCTGTAACACTGACCTGAAACTGCTCCCTGAAAATCCGGCTCAGATATCCCTGGCTGATGGCGCAGTTCTCAATAATACTGTTAAGCGTGATATCTTCTTTTATATGTTTCTCTATATAAATAAAAATATTCTCCAACAGCGGATAACGGCCGATACTGTTTTGCTGGAACAGAAAATCCATCACCCTGAAAAGCCAAAGCTCGGATGTTTTCCGGTCCAGAATCAACACCTCGTTAATAGGAAACAGCTCTGATATATTCCCGCTGTCGCCATACATGCTTCTGGTATCCAAAAGGTTTTGTCCCAGATAAGTGAATAGCTTAATAAGCCGGACTGAATCCTCCCCGGCAATCCCATAGATCTCATCGATGACTCCGGCAATCCCGCCGTAAAAATCTCCGAAATTTTTGTTTCTGAGATATGAAGCAAGCGTCTCAAGCTGGTTCTGCACAGAATCTTCGTGCTCTGTCTTATAGTTCTCCAGGATCTTTTTCAGAAAGTTGTATGTAATCGGTTTTTCCAGAAAATCCTTTACCTGGCTGTGAGCTGCGCTGCGGATCAGAATATTGGCAGCATGGGCAGAAAGGATATATATATTAATCTCCGGATTTGACTGGTGAATAATCCTGCTGGCTTCCAGGCCGGTCATTCCCGGCATCAGCATATCCATGAATACAATATCGATCACGTCCTCTTTACAAGCCCGCACCGCCCCCTCGCCGGTTCCCGTCATATGAACCACCTTGAACGCACTGTCCTTCGCAATCATTATATTCAGCGCTTCGCGCATAAGTATATCATCATCAGCTATCAAAACCCTGTACATGATTACTCAGTCCTTTCTTCATAATGTTCAGGCCATAGTAAAATAGTTTTTGATCCCTTGTTTCTGTAGCTTTCTGAGATTATGCTGTACTCCTCTCCAAACAGGCGCTTCATTTTTTCCCTGGCGTATTCCATGCCCATTTTGATGTAATATCCTTCGTGTTTGTCTTTGTATGTTTCATACTTGATATCCAGCTCAGCTTCCGTCAACCCCGGACCGGTATCATTAATTTCCAGCACTACATTACCGTTGCGCACGTAACCCGTTACAGTGATCTGTCCGCCTTCTTTTTTCAGCATCACGCCATTATAAAAAGCATTTTGGATAAAGGGCATCAATACGTCGGAGGGCATCTTCTGCATATGCAGGTTTTTCGGTACCTGAATCGAATATTCCAGCCGGTCTCCCGTCTTTTTTTTCTGAAACAGCAGATACTGTTCCGCATGTTCAAGCTCTCCGGAGATGTGCACGAAGGTACTCTTTTCCATGTATTTATACTTTATATAATCAATGAAAGAGCTCAGCAGTTCGTTTGTTCTGGGCGCGTCCTCTATAATTGTCAAATTAAGCAGCGATGTCAGCATGTCCAGAAGTTCATACTGGTTGCCGCGCATTTCCAGCTCCTGTACTCTCTTGTTCTTCTGTACAATCTCCTTGGCGTAACCATGGTTTACCGTCTGTATCTTTTTAATACGCTTTTTTAAAATATCTTCCTGGAGATGCTGGCTGATCTCGTTCTCACTTAACTGATTGATAACCAGAAAAACAAGATTGGCTATGTCCAGAAATTTTTCATATGAATAAACAGGAATTTCATCGAGCAACGATTTGTATTGGACCACCGCTTCATCCGCTTTTGCCGCGTGCATCACGGACGATAACCGGCTCACCGAATCGGGTGCGTCATTACATTGGATTTGACCGCCGATAAACCCGCCCAGATAATGACCGCGCACGATAATTGGTATCGCAACCTCCAAAAGTCCGCATGGGCAGAAGTATACGTTTGTTTTCTGTGTAACCGCTGCCTGGATGGATCCGAACGCATCGGATGATTTGCACCGTTCCATTGCCACCGGATTGTTCCGGACCTTTTCACAGTATCGTGAAAAGGATGTAGCAGATGTAATGGGATCCCCCTTAAAATCCACGGTTATAAAAGCCAGCCCGGTTGCTTTGGAAAGGCTCTCCTGAATGGTCTCCAGTTTCTCTTTTCCGAACAGATGAATGATATCCAGTTCGTTGATACGGTCCTCTTCATTTATGCTTAGATATTCATCCAATGCATCTGGTTCCACTTCATCCATGTGCATCATCTTGTGATATTCCGCCATCTGATTATCCCTCTCTTTACTGCCTGTCACTGCTATTTTATCACTTTTATTTCTTTATAACAATCATCTTTCAATGCAGAGGGTTGGATTGGAACGGCAAAAGGCCGTGCTGTATCCCTTTGGGCGGCACGGTCTTATGTCTATCTTGTCATAAGGCATCTGTTCTGTATTTCATCTGTATATTAATAGATGCTTAATAAAATTTCCTTAATAGCCTCTGTTCCAGCTTCTCTCGGATTACTTATAAGACAATTATCCATAAGAGCATTGTCAGTCATATTCTGAAGCTGCCCCTCATACGCTTCTCTGCTGATTCCCAGCTCTCTGATAGATGCCGGCATATCCATACAGCACATCAGAGACCGAATCAGCTCCTCAAGGGTTTTAACAGCCATCTCCGGGGCCTCGTTCATACCGACTAACTGAACTTTATATGCAAGAGTCGCATACTTGTTCATAATATCATGGTTGACGCTGTTATACTCAATCACCTTATTTAACAGCATAGCGTTGGCTAACCCGTGAGGAATATGGAAGGTTCCCCCAAGCTGATGAGCGATGCTGTGATTCAACCCCAGGCCCGCTGTGTTGAAAGCCATGCCTGCTAGTGTGGACGCCTCATGCATCAGGGTTCTCGCTTCCAGGTTTTTTCCGTCCCGGTAGCATTTTAAGAGAGCTTTGATCAGCAGTTCCGTTGCCTTTTCCGACAATGCGTCGGAGAACACATTGCAGCCGTTCGCAACATAGGCTTCCAAAGCATGTGTCAGCACATCCATACCCGTATTCGCGGTGATAGCCGGAGGCACAGACAGGGTCAGCCTTGGATCAAGGATCGCCACATCGGCCAGGATATCTTCGGATGAGATCAGATGCTTGCTCTTTGTTTCCGAATCAGTTATCACGGCAGCGGAGGTAACCTCTGAACCGGTTCCGCTGGTTGTGGGGATGGTGACAAACCTGGGTTTGGGAACCAGCTCACGCACACCGGCAAAGTAAATCATTGCCTTTGCCGTATCAATGGCAGAGCCTCCTCCAAAACCGATAACAATATCAGGGCGTACCCTGCAGAGCACCCCAAGCCCCTTGCCCACGATCTCAATGGTGGGATCCGGTATAGCCTGGTCGAACAGCTCCACAGAGTTGCTTGAGTCCAGAGAATCCAGTATATAATTGATTGCCCCACTCTCCGCAAGAAATTTGTCGCATACAACCAGAATCCGTTTTTTACGGATCTTACGCAGGTATTCCATTGCATAATTTCCGCTTCGTATCTTTGTTTTTATATATACATTTGACATGTGCGCTTCTCCTTTACATTAACGGATACTGAAGGCATCCGTCATGACGCATTTGCGCTTTCTGCAGAAGGTTCTCGGCGATGTCAGACCTTCTCCTGTGGGACCGGCAATTGTAAATGTGGTATAGCCCTCGCCTCCCACGCCGATACCTGCATAGGATGGAGCGTTTTTTACAAAGATGGTAGTCTCCATGATCTTTGCCATCTTACTGAGCTTTTCTACATTTTTAGAGTGCATCATAGCCGTATGGCGGTTTCCATGCTCCGCCTGATGGGCATATTCAATGGCTGTATCCACATCGGATACACGTACAACAGGGAGAATCGGCATCATCATTTCCTCCTGAACAAGCAAATGATCCTTGGGGACTTCCATGATGATCACCCTCACGCTGGCATCCACTGTAATACCCAGCTTATCCAGGATATAGCGGGCGCTCTTTCCTACAAAGGATGTCTTGGGACCGCCTTTTTCCGTAGTAACAAGCGCTACCAGCTGCTCTAACAGCATTGGATCCGTGATCTGGTACGCGCCGTTTTCTTTCATGTGGTGGATCAGATAATCGCAGATCGAGTCTACTGCAAACACTTCCTTCTCCGCGATACATGGAACGTTATTGTCAAAGCTGCATCCATCCACAATATCCTTTGCCGCTTTGTCAATGTCAGCCGTCTCATCGACCACTACCGGAGGATTGCCTGCCCCTGCGCCAATCGCCTTTTTGCCGGAGGAAAGGACTTTCTTTACAATAGAAGGTCCTCCTGTGGCTACCAGGAGGCGGACACTTGGGTTGTCGATCATCTTATTGGTATTTTCAATGGACGGTTCTTCCACCATGGTAATCAGGTTTGGCGGTGCGCCGTTGTCAATCAGCGCCTTGTTCAACATTTTCACCGTCATCTGTGAAACTTTTTTGGCTCTGGGATGAGGGCTGAAAACAACCGTATTGCCGCCGGCAATCATTGAAATGGAATTGTTGATGATTGTCTCGGTGGGATTGGTGGTAGGCGTAATAGCACCGATTACCCCAAATGGGCAGTATTCCACTAAGGTCAGACCGTTGTCACCGGTAATGGCCTCGGTCAGCAAATCCTCTGTACCGGGTGTTTTCTCGGCAGCCAGGCGGTTTTTGATTAATTTGTGTTCATAGTCACCAATCTCGGTTTCTTCCACAGACAGCCTGGAAATCAGCTCAAGATTCTCTCTCTTGATTATGGTTGACCGGATCACATCCACATATTTTTGTCTGTCTGAAATTTTTGAGAACAACAGCTTTTTCTGGGCCTCTTCAGAAGCGGCAATGGCCTCATCCATTGTCTTAAACACACCGTACCGTTCTAATTTGGGTGCTGTAAACTTCAGAGGCTGCTCTGCCTTAATCTCTTTTAAAGCCTGTTCTACCAGCTGTTCAATTACTTTTATATCCATATCCAAGCGTATCACACCTTCTTTCATTTATGCGCAGTCGGCAGCGGCATTCCATGCAATGCCAAGAGGGGTAACAAGGAGCGCATCATTTGTCTTAACAGTTGTTATCCCTAATGCCTTCTCAAATGTCTGTTCAAACTCGTCAAAACAACTGGCTCCGCCTACTACATAGACGCAGTCCACATCATAACCGGAAAGGAATCGCTTTACAATCGAAGCCATTTTCTCTACCACCGGTTTTATAATAGGAAACACATCATTTTCCTTGTCCTTATCCTTTTTCAGCTTTTCTGCTTCTTCGATCGGGATTCCATAATATCCGGCCAGGACCAGAGTCATATGGGTTCCTCCGGTTGGCTCATCAGCGGTAAAAATTACCTTTCCATCTTTCAGTATACTGATTCCGGTGGTTCCGCCGCCCACATCCACAACCGCGCCGTCTGTGATCTCCAAAACGGAAGCTGCCGCAGTCGGTTCATCGATCACATTGATCACTTCAAATCCTGCGCCTTCCACCACATTGGAAATGCATTTCACATTCCCATCCATAATACCCGGAGGAACCGCGGTGGCCGCTGTCTCCAATGTTACTCCAAGCAGTTCTTCCAGCTGAGCTTTCAGTCTGCGGACCGTCTGCATCGCGCCGACGAAATCCACCACAATGCCGTCCTTTACCACTTTGGAAACCGCAGTCGCACCTGCAACGGGATGGTTATCTTCGTCTGTGACAGCAATCACAATATTGGCTGTTCCCAAATCCACGCCCGTCTTTAGGTTCCCTGAATAAGGATTGCACTTGTTTTCCCTAATCAGTTCTGCAAATTCAGACAGCACTTCTTTGGTCATGAGCATATAACCCCTCTTTTCTATCTCTTTAATTTAATGCCGGATGATTACATAATCATTGTTTTTCAGCGCACATGCATTGGCTTCATCCACATCCACATGCATCTCCAATTCAAACTGATCCGACACCCGGATTAATACATCTCCAAATACTCCATGTCTCTCTCCGAATGTTTCCACTTCCACGATATCCTTATCCCATACTCCCATGGCCTCCGCCTGCTGTGGGGTCATATGAATGTGGCGAAGCGCGACAATCGCTCCCTGCGGCAGCAGGACCGTTCCCTTTGGTCCCACTAGCTCCAGGCCAGGCGTTCCTGACAAATCTCCTGATTCTCTGATCAGCGCTTTCACTCCAAGCCGAAAGCTGTCCGTTTTGGATATCTCGATCTGGCTCTGTTTTCTGACCGGGCCCAGGATACGTACCCGTTCAAACTCTCCTTTTGGCCCACGGATCGTCACTGTCTCGTTACTGGCGAACTGCCCCGGCTGCTTTAATTCGCCTTTTACAGTTAGTTCATATCCTTTTCCAAACAAGGTCTCAAGATCTTCCCGAGTCACATGAACGTGCCGATTGGATACTCCTACAGGGATTTTATAAGTATTATAGTTTACAACTTTCTCCATTACCCGTTCAGTAATCAGTTTCAGCAGTTCTTCATTTACCATCATGTTCAACCCCTTTCGGAAGTTTATAAACCGGCCGTATTGGCCGGTATATACTTACTGATACATTATAATGACTTTGGTAAGATTTTCTCTACGTCTGTGTGTGGTCTTGGAATTACATGCTGGGAAACTACCTGGCCTACATTGGCCGCAGCGGCTGCGCCTGCATCCACGGAAGCCTTTACTGCGCCTACATCGCCGCGTACCATAACTGTTACAAGTCCGGAACCAATCTTCTCATAACCGATGAGCGCTACATTAGCAGCCTTTGTCATTGCATCTGCCGCCTCAATTGCTCCTACCAAACCTTTGGTCTCAACCATTCCTAATGCTTCGTTTGACATATTTTTTTCCTCCTGAATGATATGTTTTAGTTATTATAGTAAAATTTAAAATGCTAACTGTTTCAACAGCCAGGCCTTGTCGGTCTCTTCCCAACGGAAGCCCTGGTCATCTCTTCCGAAATGGCCGTATGCTGCTGTTTTTAAAAACTGTGGCGTTCTCAGGTTCAGTTCTGAAATATAATCAGCTACTCCAAAGGAAAACACGGATTTAACCAGCTCCTCAATACTGCTGTCCGGTATCCTGCCGGTTCCGAAAGTATTGACTGTAATTGCTTCCGGTCCAATGCCTCCGATCACATAAGCCAGTGCAACCTCACATCGGTCCGCCAGCTCCGCGGCTACAATATTCTTGGCCACATAACGGGCCATGTAAGCGGCCGAACGGTCCACCTTGGTCGGATCTTTTCCTGAAAAAGCGCCTCCGCCGTGTTTTCCCACAGTTCCATAGGTGTCTACCATGATTTTTCTTCCGGTGACACCTGTATCCCCGGCAGGCCCTCCTATGACGAAACGCCCCGTGGGATTCACATGGATCCTTGTCTTCGGCGTGATCCATTGCGGATCAATCACAGGCTCTATGACAGTACAGCGTATAAATGCTTCCAGCAACTTGTGTGAAATATTTTCACTGTGCTGTGTGGATACAACAATACTGTGGATGCAAACCGGCTTTCCCGCCTCATTGTACTTCATTGTAACCTGGGTTTTTCCGTCAGGATACAGAAAGTCTGCTTTCTGAACCTTTCTCACATAAGCCAGACGTTCCGCCAAGCGGTTGGCCAGATGACAGGACAGCGGCATCAGGCTTTCCGTCTCATTGACAGCATAGCCATACATGATACCCTGATCTCCTCCGCCCAGAACTTCTTTGCCGGTTCCGGCGCTTCTGGTAACTCCCATGGAAATATCCGGCGACTGGTTATGTATATTGGTAAAAATCATACATGTATCGGCATCAAACCCTTTTCCATGTTCCGTGTATCCTATGTTTCTGATAATCTCTCTGGCCTTTGCAACAACGTCTACATGACCGCTTGATGTAACCTCACCCGCCAGCATTAGCGTATTGGCAGATGCCATAGCCTCGATCGCCACCCTGGATTTTGGATCCTTTCCCAGATATGCATCCAATATACCGTCTGAAATCTGATCACATACCTTGTCAGGATGGCCCTCTGTTACAGATTCCGATGTCACATAATAAAATCTGTCATCCCGTCCTTCCATCATTCCATCAACCTGCTTTCTTACTGCAATCAGCGGATCGAAAATCCGCTTGTCAACGTACATCTTCTTCTACGGGCGAAATGCCTTGCTGTGGTCGTCCCTTCTCCTGTTGTTGTTGCGATTGTAAAACTGGTGTGACCTTCTTTGTCAAATCCAATTCCCATAAAGGAGGGGCCGTTCTTTACAAATACAGAGGTCTGCATTTCTTTTGCCGCCTGGTTCAAATGTTCGATGGACTCTGAATGAATGGTTGCCGTATGTTTATAACCTTGTTCCACATCCAAAGCAATCTCCAGAGCTTCCTCAAAGTCAGCCGCCTTCACAAGAGGCACAAGAGGCATCAGAAGCTCCAGCGTAACGAACGGATGAATCCGCTCTGTCTCTGCTACGATCAGTTTGATGGTTCCATTACAGGGAATACCTGCATATTCAAGAATTTCATTGGCGCTCCGACCTTCCAGTTTTTTGTTAATCACAAAATCCCCGGTGACTGCCGCGTCCAGAAGTTTTTGAATCTCTTCCTCATTTTTGACATAATAAACTCCATTTTTCAGAAGCTCAAATATAAAACGATCCGCTGCTTTTTCTTCCACAACCATACACTTTTCCGACGTACACATCAGATTGTTGTCAAAAGAAGCTCCACGGACAATGTCCCTTGCAGCCTTTTCGAAATTCGCTGTGGCATCCACGATGGCGACAGGATTGGCTGGTCCGGCTCCGATTACCTTTTTGCCGGAAGTCATGGCCTGGCGCAGCGAGCCGCTACCTCCTGTGCAGACAACCAAATCCACGTCCGGGTGGCTCATAACCTCTGTGGTAAATCCCATCAGGCTTACGTGAAGGGTAACTACCAGGTTATCTATACCGCTGATGCTGCGGATCGTCTCACTGATAATCGTTGTCAAAAACTGTGAAACTTTTACTGCTCTCGGATGTGGGCAATGGATGATCGCATTGCCTGCAGCCAGCATTCCAATGGTGTTACTGATGAGTGTCGCACAGGGGTTGGTGCATGGCTGTACCGCACAAACAATACCAAAAGGGGAAAGTTCATAGAGCGTCATACCGTGGTCACCTGTATTCACTTCTGTTATCAGGTCCTCCACGCCGGGCGTCTTCTCAATGGCAAGCTTTATTTTTTGTGCCTTATCACAGACATTTCCCATGCCTGTTTCTGAAACGGTCATGGCTGCCAGTTCATTGGCAATCGGACGAAGTGCTTTTTTCACTCCTTCCAGAATTTCCTGCCGTTCATTCAGAGTCAGCTTTGAATATCTGCTGTAAGCTCCCTTTGCAGCAGCCACCGCATCGGTCACACTGGAGTAAATACTGCTTTTCATGTCATTCATTACCTCCTTTCCTTAAAAATAATTCATTTTACACTAAATATCCATTGTATCTACAATTCCGATAATCGCCATATCGATGACAGCCTCCCGTTTGGACTGGTCCACGCGGACAGAAGAGCCCGAACCAATCAGGACCGTCTCACCGATTCCGGCTCCGACATAATCCACAGCCACTTCCTCTGAATCAATGAAATTACCGTGTCCATCAATCCGTCTGATAATCATCAGTTTGTAGCCAACCAGCGAATTGTCCTTCCTGGTAGCTACTACTGTGCCTATTATCTTAGCCAATCTCATACTCTTCACATTCCTTTCACGGAGAATCCGGCTGTCTCAGGAGCGTGTTTAAATATTTCTTACCGGAACTCCTGTTCTCCATTAATTCTTTTTGTGCCTTGTAGTACTGGTGCTCTTCGCAGATGTCGTGCGTTTAGCCGTCTTTTTGGGCCTTTCGGGCGGCGTTTCCGGAGAATCCGGGACTTCCGGTTCTGCCGGATCTACGGTCCCGGTCCTGGTCGGTTCTGCTTCAACCAGAGGCTCCGATTTAATTTCTATCGGCTCTGCTTCAATCTTCGGCTCCGGTCCGGCCTCTGCTGGTTCCGCTTCAGTCTCCTGCTCCGTATCTTCCGGCGCTATTTCTTCCAGCCCAGTCTCTTCCGGTTCTCCCGCCTTAACCGCTTCCATTGTCTCAGCCTTTACTTCAACCTCAGCCTCCGTCTCCTCCTGTGCTTCTTTCTTAGGAGGGGAAGGCGGTACTGGTGGCTCAGGACAACAAAATGTCTGATCGACATAGTCGGACGGCCTTGGAATGACCTTCCATGAAACCAGCTTTCCGTTTGCGGTTCCAATCTGCTTTCCTGCATTGACAGCAGCATTGACAGCGCCTACATCCCCGATGATTTTAATGGTCATATATCCAAGACCTTTTGTGTTTTCAATCTCCAGGATCCGTACATTGGCTGCTTTGGCCATGGTATCGGCCACCACAACCGCAGTGGACAGTCCACTGATTTCAACTAATCCCAACGCCTGTTTCATCCTATCACCTCGCTCTCCTGTTTATTTGAATACGATATTCAGAAACTTCGCCCTGTCTTTAGCCAGGTCCGTTACAATATCGCCTTGCTGAAGGAATATAACACCGCCGGATGCAAACTGTTCCACATTGGACGATGATATAACCCTTTTTTTCTTTGTATCAGGATGCTGCGTATCATTTCCCGATGCCGTCTCTCCGGCCGGAGAATGACCAGGGGATTCATAGGGCGCTCTGCCTGTGAATTCATCCACGCTGCATATCTCGACTCCATACTCCAGAATCTGCCTGTAATAATTCATGACCCGGTTCCGGTAAGCAGGTTTTTCCTTTCCGGAAAATCTCGCAAGGCCAGAACGCAGAAGCACTACGCGGCTCCCCTTATCCATGCATTCCGATATCCAGGAGGTTTCGTATGTATCGCTGATACACAATGCAGTTTTTACGAGAACATCTCTCGGAACCACCGGCATCACTGTAATCGCCGTTTCCAGATCCGCAGGTTTTTCACAGGAGCGGTGCAGAATGTGGCTGCAGGCTTTCGTTTCCATGAGTCTTGCTTCATATCCCATGTCCTTCCACGAGGAAGGAATCACAGGTACGATCTCATATTGATCCGACGTTTCCATTTCCCTTAGAAATTCCATGTACCGGTCGCTCCATGGCGACACGCACAGCATATAAAGCTTCTGTCCGGGATGGTTCGCGTTGTCTGCTTTTCTTTCTGCCTCCAGCTCTCCGAGTACACGCAGCACCAGCTCTTTCAACTGTTCTTCGCTGATTTTCAATTCCTTCACCTCGTTTCAAGGAATGCCCCTATCCAACGGATAGGGGCATTCCCCGCTGCAACCGCTGCCAGATAATTGATTCTATCTGCTGCCTTTATTCAAGATGTGGAAGAATCTTCTCAACATCCGTATGAGGGCGTGGAATAACGTGGGTAGATACAACCTCTCCCACTGCTGCCGCAGAAGCTGCGCCGGCATCGGTAGCTGCTTTAACCGCACCTACATCGCCTCTTACCATAACGGTAACAAGTCCGGATCCGATTTTCTCATATCCAACCAGTGTAACGTTGGCAGCTTTAACCATGGCATCCGCTGCTTCAATTGCACCGACCAATCCTTTTGTCTCGACCATACCTAATGCATCTGCATTCATATTAGAACCTCCTTAATTGATTCACATTCTCCAGATTTATCTTATTAGATATATGGAGTTGTTGTAGACTTAGGTTCATCACCTAATGCACCAAGCATTTTCTTGCCCGCTTCGATGGAAGCCTTCACTGCCTGGCGTACAGCGCCGGAATCACCGGTAAATGTGAGGATAACCTCGTTTGAATAGCTGGTTCCGCCGTTACCTGGTGAACAGTAGCCTACCACTTCAACGTTAGCAGCCTTTACCGCGATATCCGCCAGAACCGTGCCGATTGCAGCCGGTCCCGCGCATGTCATGCCGAATGCTCTTCCAACCGGCGCACCCAACGCCTTCTCAAGACAGTAACTGGCTCTTGCGGTATACTGGAACTCCAGATGTCCCGCATCGTTGCCGTATACATCGCCGAAGTATTTTGGAAGAACCTGAAGGGCAATCTCAACTGCTCTTCTGGCATCCGATACATCATCTGCTCCGATATAGATCAAGCTGCCGTGTCCGGCACCGCCCTTCGTATCTCTTGGAAGCTCTACGGAAATGATTTCTGTGTTGGTTGCCTTTACAGCCTCATCAACTGCCCATATCTGAGGGCCCGCTCCGGTTCTGCCTCCCACAATACCGATGGAACGGTATTTACCTAACTTCATAACGTCCACTAACATAGGATCCACGCTGGCAATAACAAGGCCGATCGTATCGCCGATTGCCGTTCCCACAAACTCGGTTAATCCAATATTACCGCAGCATTCTTCCTTTGGCGCCTCTGCCTTGCACTCCTCTTTCCCGATGCCAAGTTCATCGGAAACCTGCTTCATTACTTTCTCAATTAACTGCTGATCCATTTTTCTTCCTCCATTCTAAAATCTTGTCTAACCGCCAATGATACATTGAAAACCATAACTCTCCACCACTGCCTTACATTCCTCCAGATCCTCCGGAGCCAGCGGCTTAATTTGTTTCAGTGTGTAATCCTGGCCCAACAAACCATACTTGTTTTCGCCAAAGGAATGATACGGCAGCAGATGTATAGTCCGTATACCCACCAGGGTTCTGGCAAACTCTGCGATCGCCTTAATATCCTCCACCGAGTAGTTAAAGCCCGGAATCACCGGAACACGGATTACAGTATTGGATATTTTACAGATCTCGGGAGCATTTTTAATAACCAGGTCATTGCTAACCCCCGTGAACTTTTTATGCTGCTCACCGTCCATATGCTTAATATCCAGAAGCACCGTATCCACATAAGGAATTACCTTCTCAATCGCTTCACGGCTCCCCACTCCAGTGGTCTCAATGGCGGTATTCCATCCCTGCCCCTTGCATGCCTGCAGAAGCTCGGAAGCAAATTCATACTGCATCAGCGGCTCACCGCCGGATAAAGTGATGCCTCCGCCGGAACGTCTGTAGGTTGTGGCATCCTTTTTCAGTTCCCGGATTACCTGCTGGATCGACATTGTCTTTCCTTTCAGCACCAAGGCGCCTGCCGGACATGCATTGACACATTCGCCGCATCCACTGCACAGCTCTCTGTTAATCCAGGTTTTATTTTCCGGACTGATTGCCCCTCTCTTGCAGGCCGTTATACAACGGCCGCAATGAAGGCAATCATCTTCTTTATACATAATAACTGGTTTGATACTCTGGGATTCAGGATTACTACACCACTGGCAGGAGAGAGGACAGCCCTTTAAAAACACGATCGTCCGGATTCCCGGTCCGTCATGCAGGGAAAACCTTTGTATGTCGAACACGGTTCCCATTAAATTATAATTGATTGAATCCATGCCGAACTCCCTTCACTGTATTATACTGGAACCGCACTAAAAGGTCTGCTCTGTACGGCTGATAATATCGTCCTGAACTTCTTTTGCCAGAACGGTAAACTGTGCGCTGTATCCTGCAACACGGACTACCAGATCCTTGTAATCCTCCGGATGCTCCTGTGCTGCAAGCAGGGTTGCTCTGTCAATAACGTTGAACTGCACATGCATGCCCTTGTGATCAAAATATGCGCGTACCACGGATGCGAAACGTTTCAGGCCTTCATCCCCTGCAAGTGCGTCAGGAAGGAATTTCTGGTTGTATAACGTACCGTTGGAATAGTTTGCATGATCCAGTTTTGCCACGGACATGGCTGCCGCCGTCGGTCCGTTGGTATCCTTTCCCTGTCTCGGGGAAACGCCGTCAGCCAGAGGAGTCTTAGCCAGCCTTCCATCCGGAAGAGCGCTTACATCCTTTCCGAATAACACATTGGCAGATACAGGATAGCATCCAGCCTGGAACTGTCCGCCGCGCGGATTCGTGTATTTTTCCACTTCGTAGGAATAAATCTGTCCACAGCGTCTTGCGATCATATCAACTTCGTCAATATCATTTCCAAACCATGGGGTGTTCTCCATCAGTCTCTTAATGTGTGCATAATCAGGGTTCACACAGGCCGGTTCTGTCTTGGCCGGCTCTGCGGGTGACGGCCAGCGGCATGCCTGTGCAGGTCCGGCAAGCTGTGCCTGAAGATCCGCCAGGTTGATGGAGCCGTTATTGCTAAGGATTCTCTTGACTGCTTCATAAATCCTTGCTTCGTCCGTGCACTCGTCAGCCGTAGCAGCAGGTGCGGAGGCATTGCATGCATAACCGAAGTTGTTTGCCATTGCTTCTTTCAGCTGAGCCATGGTTACTTCCTTGCTCTCAAATACATGTTTCTTGATGGCACACAGGGAGTCTCCGGAATCGGCCACGCCGAATGCCTGCGGGCCTGTAAAGTTGTAAATTGCTCCGCCTTCCTGTACACTCTTGCCTCTTCCGATACAGTCATCTACCAGTGCTGACAGGAATGGAAGCGGCGCTCTCTCTGCATGTGCGAAGTCAACACAGTTGTCGGCTTCTGCCAGATGATATACGAAATATTCCATCTGTTTTTTGTATGCCGCAAAAATATCCTCAATGCTGGTAAAGGAAGTCATATCACCGGTCTGCGGGCCTAACTGCTTGTCGCCCACCTTGCCGTTGTTCAGGGTGATTTCCAGAACCTTTGCAATGTTGAAGAACGCTGCGTCATGCCAGCCCTCTGTCTTGTGCGGGCACTGCGGCTCTACACAGCCGATGATGCAGTAGCTTCTTGCATCTGCTAGAGACACGCCTCTGTTGCACAGTGCAGGGATAATTACTTCATCATTGTACATAGCCGGAACGCCCAGTCCGAGACGGGTCACTTCGCATGCTCTGTAGAGGAATTCATCCGGTGTATTCTGGTGAACGCGGATGGAGAAGGAAGGCGCCGGCAGAGCTACGTGGGCAACAGCTTCCATACACATATAGGATACGTCATTGGTTGCATCCAGGCCGTCCTCTGTCTGGCCGCCCACGATCAGGTTCTGGAATACTGCGTATCCGGCAAATGCCTGTGCGCTGACCTCATCACGCGTCTTGTTGACATCATTTAATTTAACCCAGATACAGTCAACCAGTTCCTGTGCAAATTCCGGGCAGATGTTTTTATCTGCGGCCAGATGCGGATACATGTACTGGTCAAAACGTCCTGGTGAAATGGAGTGGCCGTTGGCCTCGATCTGAAGGAGGATCTGTACAAACCAGAATGCCTGGCATGCTTCGTAGAAATTGGTTGCTCCCCGTTCCGGAACCCTGTCGCAGTTGGCAGCGATCTGGAGCAGTTCTGCTTTTCTTACAGGATCCGGGCATGAAGCTGCCATCTCTCTTGCCTTGGCAGCATAGCGGTGTGCAAAGTTGATTGCTGCCGTATATGTAATTACAATCGCCTCATAGAAATTTTTCTTCTTGATGTACTCCGGATCACTTGTATCCAGCTTTTCCATGGTCTCGATTACCTGTTTAATGATTCCGGTGAAACCGATATCCAGAACCTTGCCGTAATCTACACACACATGTCCAACGCCGCCGTAGAAGTAGTTGCCTACCGTAAACACTCCGTTTGCGATGCAGTCCTTAGTCTCCTGTGACATATAGGAATCTGCCAGAGCGCTGGTGGTCTTTCCTTCCCAGTATTTGAATGCTTCATGCAGCTCTGCTGCGGTATCTTTTGGAATCTGGAACGGGTCGGCAACTCTGGTGCCCATTGTCTCAAATTCCTTCTCAACCCAGTCATAAGAAAATTCAGGACAAATCTCTGTTGAACGCAGATTCTTTGTGATTGCGCCTACAACCAGCTCGTCATCATGAATGGTAATCGGAAGATTGTTAAAAATTTTCTCTGCTGCTTTGGCACGGCGCATAATAGGAGACAGTCCCTCTGTCTCTTTATAGGACTCTGTTACCAGAACCGCCCTCTCAGACTCAACGTACGGAATTGCATCGACAATTGCTCTTTTAAGACGTTTCACTCTCTCGGTTGGCTCTGTAAACCCCTTTGCTATCATACAAATATCCTCCTTTATTTTGTTTTCTATTGCATAGTTTTCAGTTTCCGGGATTTGCCCGTCCATCAATTCCAGGGCGTCCCTCCTCCTCATAATATCCTATACGGACGAAAAAGAAGACATATTATTAAAACGTAATAGATGTAAAATACAGACTTTTCATCACGAAATTGTGACGCCCAGCAGCTTGAGAAACCCTTTTAGAATTTCCACATTCCCGGGCCAGGCCGGGGAAGTTACCAGATTTTCAAAGATTACCGCTTCATACGGCTCCTTTTCCATGAAAATGCCTCCGGCTGCCAGTACCTCCGGCCGCACCGCCGGATAAGCAGTCACCTTTTTTCCCTTCAGCACTCTGGCCGCGGTCAGGATCTGTACTCCGTGGCATATGGCCGCCACCGGTTTTTTCAGATCCATAAAGTAATGTACCATATCTATTACCCTGGAATTCAGCCTGAGATACTCGGGCGCCCTTCCCCCGGTAAGGAACAGTCCGTCGTATTGTTCCAGCTTCAGATACTGGAACGAAGCATTGAGCACAAAATTGTGCCCCGGTTTTTCAGAATAGGTCTGGTCACCTTCAAAATCATGAATCGCTGTCCTTATGGTGTCTCCCGCAGTCTTGTCCGGGCAGACCACATCCACCGCCACCCCCGCCATCAGTAATGCCTGATACGGCACCATCACCTCATAATCCTCCGTATAGTCGCCCGCCAGCATCAGAACTCGCTTCATCCGTTTCCTCCTCTCTTTCCCATGGCATGGTATCGCCCTCTTCCCGCAGGTAATTAAGAATATCTCCCACCCCTTCGCCGGTCACGGAGCTGACATAGAATATCTTCTTGCATCCCGTAAGTTCCAGCCACATGGTGGCTAGGTCCGGCCTTGCCTCCGGCTGGTCAATCTGTGTCACGATCCCTATGACTTCCCTGGTTGCCATGGATACAATATTGGGGCTGTACAGTGAATAGTCCTCAATGGCGCTCATCAGCAGTCCCACAATGTCAGCCTCATAGGAATACAGAATCAACGCCCTTGCCAGGGTTTTGTTCTCCGCATACTCTCCGGGCGTATCGATAATAACATCGTAATTATTAATGTACTGCGTCTTATGGTATGTTATCTTTCTACCCTTCATCGCCTGTGTCAGCGTGGTCTTTCCCGCTCCGCTGCGCCCCACCAGCATGATCTTTTTCATTGACGCTCCTTCCCGGCTAAGCAGCATGTAATCAGGCCTTTGTGATCCTGCATACCGTAAAATCAAGTTCTGAGGACGTGTACTCCAAAATCCGCTCAAAGGCGATATTGACATCAGAAATGGTTCCCGTGATAATGAGCGTACCGCTGAACCGGTCGATAAAACCAATCTGTATATTAGAAGCCTTGATGGCCAGATCCGCTGTTATGATTGCTGTCTCACTGGGAGTAAGGGTCAGTACTCCGATGGCCGAACGGTGATAATCAACCTTTGGATCCAGTCCCAGTTTTTTGTAAATCACCTCATCCGGGCTGGCTATTATATGAGCCATGGTAATCTGTTTGCCGGGCACTGATTCCTGTATAATCCTCATCAGGTCCCCCTGGCTTCCATTCCAGTTTTTTATTTCCATTTATCACCATCACCTTTCCGCCTTTATTTTTATATTGTAACATTTTATAAAAGTTTCCTTTAGTACTAGACAAACTGATTTTTTGTATTATACAGACTTGTACGCAATGAGTCGGACAGTATTGGATAATACCATTTTTTAGACTGCCCATTCATTGTATAGGATATCTTTTTTCTTTATAATTAAAAAGAAAGGGATTTGAGTGATATATGAAGGGAGAGTATATATGACGCTGTTAGAACAAATAAAAGAAGCGGGAATCGTCGGGTGCGGCGGGGCCGGCTTCCCTACCCATGTCAAGCTGAACTGTACCGTGGAATATCTGATTATCAATGCCGCCGAATGTGAACCGCTCCTGCGGACCGACCGTTTTCTTATGCTCCATAAGGCCAGGGAGATCGTCACGGCCGCCGGTATGATCGGAGATATGGTACAGGCGGGTAAACGTTATATAGTACTGAAAGAAACATACTCGGAAGAGATTGCCGCACTGGAAGCTGCCATTACAGAACTTCACAGTCCTGTCAAGCTTTATAAGATGAAGAACTTCTACCCGGCCGGCGATGAACAGATCATGGTCTGCGACGTTACGGGGCGCACGGTTCCGCCTTCCGGAATCCCCCTTGACGTGGGTGCCGTGGTATCCAATCTGGCCACCGTTTATTCCATTTACAATGCATCCCAGGGACAGCCCTTTACCGAAAAATACCTGACGGTTACCGGGGCGGTGAACTCCCCCTGCATTGTCCGCGCTCCTCTGGGTACTTCCTTTGCAGAGTGCCTTCTGCTGGCCGGAGGAAGCAGTCTTTCCTCCTTTCACGTAATCGCAGGCGGCCCCATGATGGGTAAATGCTACAGAAAGGAGGAAGCCGCGGGACTGACCGTCACAAAAACCACTTCCGGCTACATCATTGTCGCTGACGATACGCCCCTGGTGGAAAAGCATAATATTCCCATATCCGTTTCGCTGAAGCGGGCCAAAATGTGCTGTATCCAATGCTCTTACTGCACCCAGATGTGTCCGCGTTACCTCACGGGACATCCGTTAAAGCCGCATATGATTATGCGAAAGCTCGCCTATGCCCAGTCTCCCGAGGAGGTTCTGGAGGACGAGCATGTCAGGCAGGCCATGATATGCAGCGAGTGCGGACTCTGTGAAACATATGCCTGTCCCATGGGACTTCAGCCGCGCCAGGTCAATATTTATGTCAAGAATCTGCTCCGGCAGAATAAATACCGCTATCCCAAGCCTTCAGAGACATTTACACAGCTGGAGGAACGAAGCTACCGGAAAGCGCCGTCCAAGCGCATGGCGGTCCGCCTGGGTGTCGACCAGTATTATGACTATCATATTGACAGCTGCAAAGCCGCTGATCCCGCCACAGTTCGGATCTCCCTAAGACAGCACATCGGCGCCCCCAGCCAACCTGTGGTACAGACAGGTGACACGGTTTCGTGCGGGCAGCTGATCGGAGCGATTCCTGCGGAGGCGCTGGGTGCCAACATTCATGCGAGTATATCCGGAACCGTCGTACAGGTTACTGATACTGAAATTGTTATTTCTGCTGACAGGCAGTAGTTAGGAGGAAAATCATATGATTACCATCGGTTTTTTAGAATTAAACAGCATTGCCAAAGGAATCCTGGCCGCAGACATGATGCTCAAGGCAGCGGAAATCAAGCTTGTCTCTGCAAGGCCCAGCTGTCCCGGCAAGTATCAGATTTTAATAACAGGGGAAGTTTCAGCCGTGGAATCAGCTTTGAGGATCGGTGAGGAAAGCGCTAAAACCAATGTGGTGGACCGGCTTCTCATCCCCAGAGTAAACCCGCAGGTGATTGAGGCCATCAACATGTCCTCCATGCCCTCCAGCCTAAAGGCGCTGGGCATTCTGGAGTTTTTCTCCGTCACAGGCGCAATCATCGCCGCCGATGCAGCGGCCAAGGCGGCCAATGTATCCCTAATCGAAATCCGCCTGGGAACAGGGATTGGGGGCAAATCCTTTGTAACCTTTACAGGGGATGTGGGCGCGGTGGAGGAAAGCGTGGAGGCAGGTGCAAAGACAGCAGAAAACAGCGGCGCACTGCTTGAAAAGGTTGTGATTGCCCATCCGGACAAGGAACTGTACCGCAGCCTGCTTTGATAAAGGAGACAACATTATGAATGAAACACATACAGCAAAAGAAATAACAGCCGCCCTTTTGGACGCGCTGAAGCATCAGGGATTATGTTTAAAAGAAGCCTTGCAGATGATTGAAAAAGGCGAAGAAATGGCAGAGATCATCCATGTACCCATGGTTATCACAGTGGTGGATGAGGGTGGCAATACAGTTGCCATGCACCGGATGGATGACTCCCTCCTGGCCAGCATCTCCATCTCCTACTCGAAAGCGTACACGGCGGCGGCGCTCCGCGCGCCAACCGGGGAAGCCGCCAGGGATATCCTGCCGGGACAGTCCTTATACGGGCTCCAGCAGACCCATCCCGGCAAGTTCTGTATCTTCGGCGGAGGAATCCCCATCATGAAGAACGGACGCTGTATCGGCGGTCTGGGCGTATCCGGCGGCACTGTGGAACAGGACATGACCGTGGCCAGACACGCGTTATCACTGGATTAAAACAAACAATACGGAAAAAACAGGAGACACCGGAATCTTCCGGATGTCTCCTCAGACTGTAGACAAAGCGGCTCTGGGATTTGTATCCCAGAGCCATTTTTCTCTTATTATCCGAATTGTGTATAAAATAGAAATTTTGTGTGGCTCCCCTTCTTCCAGGAGTCCCCATTTTGCCTTAATCTTCGCCAGTTTTTTGAGATTCATGCAGGCAAATGTAAGCCCGGCTTTCATTTCCATTCGGGCTTTTCCATACATCTGTGTATACCGGAATCCATGATTCTCCTTTGCACTTGCGAATACTCGTTCAATGGTTTCTTTTCTTTGCGAATATAACTCTTTCATCCCAAGCGTATGACGGATATCTTCACACGTTTCCAGGTATGGCTCCCATATGTAGCGTGTAACAACCTTTACATGATCCTTGCTTTGGGTACACTGCTCCAGGTATGGACAGTTTTCGCAGACCGTTCCGCTGCTCTTATATTCACGATATCCATCACGGTTGGTTGTACGATAGGACAGTACCTGATTGTTTGGACAGATATAGCAATCATAATACTCATCATAAACGTACTCATATTTCTTGAAGAACCCTTTTTTGGTCATGGGACACTTGTATGGCAAAAGCGGCTTGATCCCATCATCTATCAGGAGTTTTGCTATACCGGGGGTTTTATATCCTGCATCGGCTATCAGCGTCTTGATTCCAATCTCTTTTATCTTGTCATACAGGAACTTAAAGGTTCTGCTGTCATGATGGTTTCCCGGATGAACACTATAACCAAGTATTCAGCCATTCTTATCACACGCGGTCTGTACTGCATAGGCAAATACACTTTTATGTTCCCCTTTGTGGAACCATCCACTTTCAGGGTCAGAAGTACTTGTTTTAATCGTCTTTTCTTCTTTGCCACCGGATGGGCCGGATGGCGGATTACTGTCATCATCCTTTTCTTTCAGAGGCCGTTTACCATGTGCTTCACGGTCTTCATTGATTTCCTTCTTTAGCAAATCTTCAAAAAACAAAGCCTCCTCCTGAGCAATCCGCTTCTGCATCTTTTTATTGTTTGCCCTGGCTTTTACATGGGTAGAATCCACGAAGACCTCACTTGGGTCTATCAGTTTAAATTTATAACATTCCTGCAGTATATGGGAAAATATCTGCTCAAAAAGGCCAGTGTCCTTAAAACGGCGGGTATAGTTTTTTCCGAACGTTGAGAAATGAGGGACCTTATCCATCATTTCAAGTCCAAGAAACCATCGATAAGCTACATTTACTTCGATTTCCTTTACGGTCTGCCGCATGCTTTTGATACCATACAGGTACTAGATGAATGGAAGCTTTATCAACATGACCGGGTCCATACTGGGGCGTCCATTATCAGGACTGTACTTGTCCACTACAAGGCCATAGATGAAGTTCCAGTCAATCGCTTTATCAATGATTCGCAGAAGATGATCCTGGGGAACCATGTCATCCATACAGAATATCTGAATCTTTCCTCTTTTCTTGTCCTTATTTTGAGTCATCATAGAAATATCCCACCTTCCTTTGATACTTCCATTCTATCAGAAAAGAGCTATAAAATCCTGAAAACAGGAATATTTATAGCTCTTTTAACGAAAAATCCGAGGCGTGAGCCTTGGGCTTTGTCTACAGTCTGAGGAGACACCGGAATCTTCCGGATGTCTCCTATCTTTTACTGTCTTTTACTGAGTACGGTTACTCCTGCCCTTCCTTCTTCTTCTTGTTGGGAATGTAATAACAGTTGGGGCATTCATCCGGGTCCTTCTCTGCTTTCTTGTTCTGATATAGGCAGTTTGGGCAGTCGTCTGGAGTTTCTTCTATCTTGTCCGTTTTATAAAAATTACCGGAGTACTTCTTATCACTCATGCTGTTACCTCCTAGTTATGAGCACTTAGAGACCGTATTCTGGTCTCTAAGTGCGATACATGTCACTGGCACTTGGCGAGGTCCTGTCGAGCTTAGTGCAGTGACGAAAATGTGGTGTATTTCTTCTTTATCTGTGATATCATTATAACAGAAACAATCATGCAAATAAAGGAGGAATCAAAATTGAACCGAATCATTGGAAAAAAAGCTCCTGACTTTCACTTAAAGGCTGTCTCCGGGGATGGAGAGGATTTCTTTGATGTGAGCCTTGATACCTATAAGGGGCACTGGCTGGTCCTGTTCTTCTATCCCATGGATTTCACTTTCGTCTGCCCCACCGAGATCACCACGTTTAGCAATGACCTGTATCTGTTTGATGAAGCGGATGCCAAACTTCTGGCAGTCAGCACAGACAGCGAATACACGCATCAGGCTTGGATCCGCAACGGCCTTGGCCGCATTGGTTATCCCCTGGGAGCCGACAAGACCTTGTCCATGGCGGCTGACTACGGAGTACTTCTGGAGGACCAGGGAGTTGCGCTGCGCGGCCTGTTTATTATTGATCCTGACCAGACGATCCGCTACAGCGTGATCCACGACAACAACATCGGCAGAAACACCCAGGAGGTTCTGCGGGTCTTAAAAGCGCTTCAGACCGGTTCGCTCTGTGGTGCCAACTGGACCATCGGGAGCCAGCCCCTGAAAGAGGACCGGCCCTCTCTTCCCGACTCCTTCGCTTCTGACAAAACGGTGAGAATTTATACCCTTCCCGGCTGTTCTTACTGCCGCCAGGTCAAGGAATTTCTTGCCGACAACGGAATTTCCTATGAGGAAATCGATCTGGACAGCGATATGCAGGGCCAGGCTTTTATGGACAGCCGCGGCTATACCGCACTTCCTGTGACCGTGATCGGCAGCCATGAGATCTCCGGGTTCCGTCTTGATAAAATCAAGGAGCTGCTGCTTTAAACGCTAAAGAATCCGCTTCCGAACAGTACATTTACAATAAATGTAAATATAAATATGGTAAATGCAGGAGGATCGATATGGGTGTCGCAGCAGCTGTTAAAGGTCTTGCCTATAAAATCACCGAACAGCGAGGTCAATATACCGAATACGATACCCATAACAGGGTTCTGGGCGGTAACGGCCGCCAGTGCTGAGATCAGCGCAATGTGGTGGGTTGCCGGCATGGCAAACCCAGTCTGGGCAAAAATAAGGGATACCGCTGCGATTCCAAAGCAGAGAACCGGATAACTACCAATGGATGCCGCCGATGCCCCACCGTCCACCAGCGCCTGATACACAAATCCGGTTGTGGTTCCGATACCCAAACCAAGAATCACATTACAAAGCATTCCCTTTCCGCCGGTAAAATACTCTCTCGTCTCATCGGGAGCGGCTTTTCCTATCAGGCCACTGGAGCCAAATACCAGACGCGCAATGACGGCGGATATGATAACGGTGAATCCAGGAAGATCTGTGTTTAGGTGAAGAACTGCCCCGATCACATAATGAATCAGAAAACCAATCACACCGAACACGCCGCCTACCAGCAGTGTGGCCGGATCCGCCAGCCCGTTAAGGCAGGACAGAATATCGGTTCCGCTTCCCAGTTTTTTGGTCTTACCTGCATATGCGGACGCTGCCACGCCGCCGGCAAACGCAATATGCGGGCCAAGATAGGAACCGAACGCAATGAATCCCACCGTCATGTCTGCCCCTCCGGCCATAGCCGCCACAGCCCCTGCAATGGCGATCACGCCGGTCAATATAAACGCGGGAAGCGCTCCCATATATGCACCTATGATTCCTCCTCCAAATGATGCTACTAATGCAAACAAATTCATATGCCTATATTCTCCCTTCTTTTTATCTGCCCGTGGGCAATCCACTTCTATGTACCCCTACCCTCCTTTCCCAAATGTATTATGTTATATAGATTTTATCATCCCGGAGGCTGTTTTTCCTTATGCTATTCATACGAAAAAATGGTACTTTTAAGACATTTTCAACTAAATACAGGAAAAATTGAGCACAAAAAAAGCTGGCGTACAAATTTCTAAATCACCTGTACACCGGCCATCATTTTTTATGATACAGACTCCACGATCGCAAGCTTTTCTCTTGCAATCGCCAGTTCTTTGTTGGCGGGAATTAACCAGTACGCTCAGCTTAGAATCAGGGGGTGAGATAACGACCTCCCGGTCTCTCTTTCCATTGGCTGCCCATGCCGGTGTCAATCGTTCTACCGTTGAAGACAGCCGAAATGCTTAAATACAATTGTTTTTATAAACTATGGCGTGAATCTTGATTAAATCAATAACTCCCATAACAAAAGTTCCCCCTCTGTTTGTTCATAATTTCACATCCTATATATTTAAATCCCGCGCTTTCTGCTGTGATAACTGGTGTGCAGAAGTAATTGCGCCATTTTACTCATAGGTTCCCCGATAAATGTTTCATATAGATGTTTAATCTCCTGATTTTCAAGGGAATTTCTGAAACTTCTCTCTTGATCAGCCAAATAAAGTGACCGGATTCTCGCCATCCGAAGCTGGTCCGGAACAGGGAGTATACCGTTGTCCGGCTGTCCTCCGCCGCCAATACACCCGCCGGGACAGGTCATTACTTCCACAAAATCATAGTCATCCACAGCTCCTGTTGCAATCAGCTGTTCCGCCGCCCTGGTGCCGTAGACAACCGCGGTACGCACATCGCGGCCGCCAAGAGATACCACAGATTCCTTCACCTGTTCCAGCCCTCTCACCGGCTGGTACTGCATCAGCAGATCAGGCGGTTCAATCCCGTTCACAACCGAATATGCCATGCGCAGAGCGGCCTCCATCACGCCGCCCGTATTGCCGAAAATCACCCCTGCCCCGCTGCCTTCTCCCATAAGGGAATCAAATGCAGATGGGGTCAGATCATAAAAACCAATACCTGCTTCCCGTATCCACTCCGCCAGTTCCCTTGTGGTCAATACATAGTCATTGTCCCTAAGTCCCGGAATCCCCAGATACGCTCCTGCAGAGCACAATTCTTCCCGGGAAATCTCAAATTTCTTGGCAGTGCACGGGGCAACCGCGATATTCACGATCCGCCGCGGGTCAATCCCCTTTTCTTTAGAAAAATATGTCTTAATCAGGGCGCCCTGCATACTGATCGGGCTTTTTGTACTGGACAGGCACGGAATCCGTTCCGGGTGAAATGTTTCTATATATTTTACCCATGCCGGACAGCAGCTTGTAAACTGGGGCAATGGATGGGAATCGGCTATAAATCGTTTGAGAAACTCCGTCCCCTCCTCCATAATGGTCAGATCCGCTGAAAATGCCACATCCAGCACAAAGTCCGCTCCCAGCTTCCTGAGCGCAGAAACCATATAGCTTTCCACAAAGTCTCCGGGCTTTCCGCCAAAACATTCCCCCAGCCCCACGCGCACAGACGGTGCTGTGGAAAATATAACAATTTTTTGCTGGTCATTTACAGCCATGGCAGCTTCCCGCCACTGGCTCTTTGCGCGGATTGCCCGCTCCGGGCAGGCAGCCGCGCACTGGCCGCAGTGAATACATGTAAAATCATCCGCTCCCGTGACTTTACACGGCTGTGCCACTCCTATTTCTTCTGCGCATACGGCCAAGCAATGGCTGCAATTCGCACAGATGTCCTCATCCTTTTCAATTGCAGGGTTATCCGGGGATACAGGAACACTTTTAGGATAACGTTCACTCATTCAGTCCCAGCCCCCTTCTCTTATCTGATATGACAGCAGCGATCTTTTCGGCCGCCGCATCAATCTCTGTCTCCACCATCAGCTTTCCGCCTGTTATTCCTTCCATCTGATTACACAGCACATCCAATATTACAGGGCTTCCCATCACAAATGGCGCCAGCCCCAGATGCAAGTGAAAGCCCAGGGCCAGTGCAAACGCCCCATCCGCCAATGCCTGTTCTTCCAGCCATTGGGGTGCGGAAACCACCACCGGAAGTTTGGGCAGATCCACTCCCAACGCTCCGGCCAGCTCCCCGGCAACGGCTTCAATACGGCCGATTGCAAGGCAGGGGCCGAAATTGAGTACTGGTGGAATCCCAAGGCTGCGGCAAACCTGTGACAAGCCCGGTCCCGCCAATCCGGCCGCATCCCGGCTCATAAGACCGCAGTTTTCAAGGCCTCCGCAGGTACATCCGGCAGACACCACCAGTATATCTCTGGCAATCAGTTTTTTCACCAATTCCACTGTAAATACGTCATGGCCCTTGGCCCGCAGGTTGGAGCAGCCCACAACAGCCGCCACTCCCTTGATGCTTCCGGCAGCGATTAGATCAATCAACGGGGCAAAGCTTCCCCCCAGCGCTCCTTTGAGGGTTCTCTCCGTCACACCTGTAACCGCCTCATTACATCCGTGATCCTGCATGGGATTCTGCCGCTTTCCCGCCCTGCTGCGCCTTACATAGGACGCAATGGCAGCTGCAATTACATTGACGCTTACATCTTCGCGGTCCTCCGGGTGATAGGGCAGGTGCCTGGCTCCCTTTTTCTTTGCCACATCGTCCAGACAGAGCATGGGGATAGAAAGTTCCTCACAGATCGGTTCGATCCCTGGAAGGGAACAGTTAAATTCCGATACCACCAGATCGATGCATCCGGTCAGCAAAACAGCCTCACTGCTGTAATTATTGCCCGCATGCCCGCAGAACACTTTCTCATAACAGCGGCTTCTGGCCTGGAAGTCCTGTCCCACACACGTACATCCCACAATCCGTATACCCCTGGCTCCGGCCCGGTCAGCCATCTCCTTGATTTCCGGATGCTCCATCATCCCGGTCAGGCTGCCGAACATAGAGTGCTGGTGGCCTGTAACCATGATATTGATGCATTCAGGATCGATCACCCGCATTCCCACGGGATCAAACCCTAATTCCGGCTCCCCCATCAGGATATCATTCAGACGGTTGACCAGCACAAGTCCGTATATTCCGGTGGAGATTCCCAGCCGCAGACACTGGGTCAGCATGTCCATTGGATCTGAATTCAGATTGGTGGAAGTTTTCACGATTGCGTTGAATATCTCATCCTTGGCGCCACCCGGAAGAAGCCCCGCATTTTTCCACACCCCGGTCCGCTTAGCATAGGCCAGTTTTTCCGTTAGATGCATGGGTTCCTCATATGGCCTGCGCAGATCCTCCAGCACTGCCTCTGACAGGCGAAGCGCCATTTGGGAATCATCCGCTTCACCAATCCCCAACTCATCGCACAAACGGTGAAGCGCGTCAACTCCCTTTAGCTTCCTTCCGGCTAGAGCTGCCGACTTCAATTCTTTGGCGGCCTGCTCCATCACATGAATATAGCAGCCTGAACCAGCGGCCACCGAGCGCAGGAAATTCCTTGCCGCTATGGTGTCCCTGTCCGCTCCGCATACCCCCTTTGGCCTTGCTTTGGATATACGGCAGGGTCCGTTGGAGCAAAGCCTGCAACAGACGCCGTCCAGGCCAAATCCGCATTTTACCTCCTGCTGCACCATTCTGCGATGGGAATGATCCTCCGGTACTGATTCAAGAAATTCCTGCAGCCGTTTGTCCGCACTGATACACATTGTTTTATCCATATGTCCCTCCTTTATAGATGTATCCATATGGATTCATTATAACATTCTTCCAATGAATGTTATGTGTACGATCCAGACATAAAACCTGGCATTTACAGTTATACAGCCCAAAATCCCTGCATCGCTTGAAAATAAAACATTTGCCTATCCATAGTTTTAAACTATATCCCAAAGGGTCAGCTGTCTATCCGTCAGCTGACCCTTTATCATCCTATAACTCGTTTATTCTTGTATGGAAATTTCCCTGATTGAATATTTAAAGAAATCATTCAGGCATTTCTTTACTTTATTCCTGTCATCCTGATGGAACGAATTCAGTATCTTACAGCGGTAAAACACAGCGCTCTCTTTGGATGATGCCAGAGACAGGATCTTCATGGCCGATTCTTTTCTCATCAGCACCATAATCTGCATCAACCTTGCGTATATACCGTTGCCACACACATCACCCACATATGTATCTATATCTGTCAGCAGCTGACAAAACGCCTCTGCTGTAATTTCCTCTGTCTCCACATCCAGCAGCCTGTCCCTGAATCCATCCAGCCTCTCCAGAATCTCAGGCGTACGGTTATCATAACAGGTCAGATACACTTCCGTCTCGATCAGATTCCTGGCAGCATAGATTTCATCATGCTTGTTCATTTCCTGGTAATACATCCACATGACAGTCTCTTCGGGAACCTTTGTTCCTTCCTCACTGACGAAACTGCCGTCTCCTGGTTTGATGGTCAGCATTCCCACAAGAGAAAGGGCCCTTAACGCCTCCCGTATCCGGCTCCTCGTAACACCAAACAATTCTGCCAGGTCCCTCTCGTTTGGGAGCTTATCACCTGGCTTCAGCTGGCCGGACGTAATCATCCCCGCAATCTGTTCCATAATCTGTTCCGTCAATGTGACTTTCTTTAACGGCTCACATTCCATATTGATACTCTCCCTTTCCATAACCTCATTACTCTTACTATAATAGCACAGCTTATCCTTTCATGTCCAGGGAATAAAAATGGCCCTACAGCGCGCACCGCAGGGCCAATCCGAATAATCTGCCATTTCATTATCACTTGATTTCCATATACATCCCAATTACCCGGTCAATCTCTGCCTTCTGATTTTCCGTCAGCGGACACATCGGCTTTCTGACCTCTCCTGCCTGGATTCCCTGACAAGATGCTATGTATTTAAGGCTTGCGCATAAACCGTTTTTAAGCACTGCATCCAAAATACAGTTGGATTTGGACTGCAGAATTCTGGCCTCATCATCATGGTGGGACAGATACAGCTCCATCACCTTCTTGTACTGAGGCAGCATGAAATTAAAATTGCTGCCAATGAAGCCGTCACACCCAAAGGCCAGGAAGGCAACCATACAATTTTCAAATCCGCCGTAGCACCTTATATCCGGATTAACATCGTGAATCCGCTCCATTTGATAGAGATTGAGATTGGTGTGTTTGATGGCTCCCACAGCTCCTGATTTCAGGAGGGCTGCCAAATCCGGCTGGGACGGATTCAGCTCCCTGTGGGTGCTGGAAGGAATGTTATAATACAGGACCGGCATATCCACTGCCTCAGCAATGTCGTAGTAATATCCTGCTATTTCCTTGTCGGAAAAGCCAAAGTAAAATGGCGGAGTTGCTGCGATGTTCTGTATTCCCATTTCTTTTGCTTTTCTGGCATAGAATATGGCCTCTTCCGTGCTAATAGCTCCCACATGGGCGAACATCTCTGTCCTATCCGTATATTCGCCAGCCAGTTCAAAGGTATGTACCCGCTCTTCCCTTGACAGCAGGAAGCATTCCCCGGAGCTTCCTCCAATAAAAAAACCATCGGCCCCCTCTGCAAGATTCCTATCCCATAACTGTCTCATGGCAGAATCATTTATCTGATTATTTCCATCAAAAGGTGTGATGGATGCCACATATAATTTTTTCATATTTGTCTGACCTCTAATCTAAATGATAAATTTCCTGCATATCCATCCATGGACCGTCTGCCGATAGCGGGTTCATACACGGCACGCACTCTCCCCACCACCGCTGTGTCTCGGAATCCGCTGCCATCTTGGCCATGTCCGCCTCATAATTATCTCCAGTATACTCATAATAAGAAAATAGGTACTCTCCATGGCAATATATAGAGTAATTCCGGATATTGCACTCCTTTATCATGTCATTAATTTGTTTCCACGGCGCTGCATGAAGTTTCTTATAGTAATCGGCCTTTTCAGGTGTTAATCTTGAAATACTTCCATAACGTTTTACATCTGACATATGTATCTCTCCTTTTCTTTACAAACCGTATATCCGTTTAGCGTTTTCACGGAACAGTTTATTCTGGAATTCACGGCCTCTTCCCTCTGTAATTTTCATCAATGCTTCAATCCAAGGGGACAGGCCGGTTGCAATGTTGCACACAGGATAATTGCTGGCAAACATGACTCTGTCTTCTCCAAAATAATCCAGGGCAATGTCAACTGCTGGCTTCAATGTTTCCGCAAACCACTCCCCTTTCGGATTCAGGCCGGAAATCTTGCATACCACATTGGAGAGGGATGCCAGCTTTCTGATATTCAGTATCCAGCGTTCCTTATACTGCTGTTCTTCCTCCGAAGGCGTCTGAACAGAAATAATATCCGGGTCCACAATTCCCATATGGTTCAGGACAATGGTTGTATCCGGGCAGGCTTTTGCCGTTTCATATAAATCGCCCAGCTCTGCATTCCGTACACAGCCTTCAAATACCAGTCCCTTCTTTCCCAGATAACGGACATTTTCAACAAAAAGCTGTCCCAGGCATGTTCCCGGCAAGGCTTCAGGGACATGGAGCACCTGTCTTACTCCCTTTACATATTCGGATGCATATTTATCAATATACTCCTTAAACCCCTCCTCGTTGAGATAACCGGATATACATGCGCCGGCAAACATCTGTCCCGGATTGGCGCAGCATCCGGCAATAAAGAGATTTTCCTTCTCCTTATCCCTTCTTGCGCAGTCCACCTCAACATATACAGCCGCCTCAACCTCATAGCCCTTGTCCGGCTCCAGTGCGTTTTTATAGTCTTCCAGCGAATATGTACGGTTCAGAACTTCCCCTTCTCCATCCAGCCACGGGAGCGAAAATTCTTCCTTATTCCAAATATGCAGATGGGTATCAATGATTCTCATGGTGCTCCTCCTTGCTTATAATATCAATCTATACGCCTACTGCGCATAATCCACGTTCAGCCCTCCGGCTTCGCTGGATTTATAGCAGGCCTCCACCACACACATGGTATGGTAGGCATCCTCTACACTGTTCATATAGTGATAAGAGGGATCCTCCAGTTTTTTCATCAGGCCGCCCATAGTCCCAATAAATGCCTCGTTGAACCAGCTTCCCTTTACCTCCAGTTCCCTCCAGCCCTTGCCGTCTTCCGTAATATACTCCACCTTATCAGGACGGCCTGTCGGATAGTCCAATATAAGCCCCAGCTGTATGCGGATTGCGCCCTTAATACCTTCTATCTTCATTGTACTTTCCTGATAATCCGGCGCATAGTCGTGATTATGGTTAATATGAAGATTCACACGCAGCGTATCGCCGTAATCCATGATAATGGCAGTCCTTGTCTGTGAAAGAGCCTGCATCTTGGGATGCTGCATAGTTTTGCAATACACGCCTTTTGGATTTCCCACGAAGCTGCGGATACAGTCAATGTAGTGAATGCTGTGATAGTTAATTTCCATACGCTCCAGGCCAAACAGGAAACTCCACAAGTGCCATGGATGAAGTTCCACAACCCTCCAGTCAATGTCCACAATATCTCCAATCACGCCATCCTGGATGAGTTTCCTTGCGGCAATCATATACGGCGCCTGACGCAGCTGGAAATTCACACCTGCAGTCAGATTCTTGGCATGGCAGATATCCAGGATTTCTTTGGCCTGCTCTATACTCTCACCCATGGGTTTCTGCATAAGCACAGCAGCATTGTCGGGCAGCAGCCTTAAGATACTGGCAGTCTTGGAGGCAGGTACCGCTATATCAAAGACTGCGTCTTCCCTTACTCCCAGTTCGATTAACTGTTCCAGCTCCGGCACTGCATTGGGAATCCCAAATTCCTTTGCCGCCTTTTCAGCCTTCTCATGGTCCAGGTCATAAATACCCACTACTGGATACCCGGCCATCTTATAAGCAGGGAGATGTGAACCGGATACAATTCCTCCTGCCCCGACAATCACGATATTCCTTGCCTTTTCAGGCATCTCCGGTACATAATTTAATTCTTCAATCCTGTTCGCCATAGTTAAAATACCTCCTCAAATCATACTCAGATTTTATTGTACCACGCCTCCCTTTCCTTTAGAAGTACTCCCGGACAGGCGGATGGTTTTCTTGATTTTAAGTATTTACTGCTTATTCCTTTTTATAAACCATTGGATATGCCAACCACCACCAAAGCGGCTATGATAACTGCATTTCCATATATGGCCACACGTTTGGCCTTTTCAAATCCTTTCCATTCTCCATCCAGGAACCCCCATGCATTGGCAATGATGAGAGCCAGTCCATTGAACGCAACCCAGCCCACCACCGGACCAAGGGTACCTAATAGGGCTGTCGCCTTACCATAGATAGCCAGCGCACTGAACCATACAATTGACGTCAGCACAACCTTAAAGTATGCTTTTGCGCAGCCGGGTTTTGTATAATCCGTATAAGTCTTGTTCTTAATCAGTTTTGATATGGCATAAACAAAGTTTGCCAGGAATCCTCCCGCAAATACCACTACCCAGGACAGAAGGCTTGCGCTGGTTGGGTTTACCCCCTCTTTCACAGCCAGGGCAACCGGATAATTGGCTGCTGTGGCGCCGATATTAATGGCTGCTGAACCGGCGCCGGAGGCAAGCGCCATGATAAGCCCGGTAATAAATAAGGACGACGTTCCTTTTTCTTTTGCCGTTTTAGTACCCTCATTATTTCCATTTTTCATAAAGCCCGCCTTTGACAGGACAATCACACCGCCCAAAAGTATAAGCTGCCCTAACAGAAGGACCACAAGAACACGGGCCGGCGGATAGGTTCCCAGTATAATCATGGGAACAAAGCTCCCTAAAAGGTTTGATAATCCCAGGTTAATGCCTGTTACAAGAGACACGCCAATCATATCAATCGCTTTGCTGTACCATATAGAACTGATTCCCCAGAAAAAACCGGATAAGGCGCCCACAATCAGCGTGGGAACAGGGGTGGCTGTTATATAGCTTAAATAATGAGGAACCTCCACCATACACCAAATATGTGGGATACACAATACTCCGATAAAAGAAAACAGAACCCAAAACGCTTCCCAGGAAAACGGTTGATACTTCTTAAAGCAGATTCCAAAGCTCCCCTGAAAAATACATGCCAAAAACAGTACAAAAAATGCTGAAGCCATTTTAATACCTCCCAAATATTTCGTTCTATACTTTTCCTTGATTTTTATCGATAAATTTATCGGTACTACCAGTGAACCGTTCGTGATTATCATAAAATAAGTTATATGTAATGTCAATGCATATATTCAACAGTTAATTTCTGTATTTTTTGTGCACTATTAACATTGTCAAACATACTTATCCTATCTATAATTCATTTATGG
This sequence comes from Enterocloster bolteae, assembly GCF_002234575.2. NCBI lineage: Bacteria > Bacillati > Bacillota > Clostridia > Lachnospirales > Lachnospiraceae > Enterocloster > Enterocloster bolteae. The sequence continues at coordinate 5,224,267 of NZ_CP022464.2, forward strand.
TAGTACCAACAATTTATTTTTTAATTCATTTATTGTTTATTGGTAGTACCACATCAACAGTATACATATCAAACTACAGAGACAAATATCCACAACACAACAAACCGGAGGTACATATCTTATGAGCATTCAATTAAATGGAATCACCTGGTCCCACAGCCGTGGTTACACTTCCATCACAGCGGTGTCACAGCGTTTTTGCGAACTGCACCCGGATGTATCCATTCACTGGGAAAAACGTTCTTTACAGGAATTTGCCGACGCACCTATTGAAAATCTGGCAAAGTCTTACGACCTGCTTGTGATTGACCATCCCTGGGCCGGTTTCGCGGCCACTACAGGAATACTGCTTCCTTTAGAAAAATATCTGTCTAAGGAATATCTGGATGACCAGCTTGCCAACTCTGTGGGCGCGTCTCACCTGAGTTATAATTTCAATGGTTTCCAAAGCGCACTGGCCATTGATGCCGCCACCCCTGTTGCGGTCTGCCGTCCTGATTATTTTAGAAACGGAGAACATCCTCTTCCCGCAGATTTTAAGGATGTAATGGACCTTGCCAGAAAGGGGCATGTGGCGTTTGCCGGCATCCCATTAAACCTGTTGATGGATTTCTATATGTACTGTGCCACATCCACCGAGCATTTCTTTGACGATCCTGACAAAATCGTGGAGACAAGCCTGGGAGTAAGTATCCTGGAGGACATGCGTCAGCTGGCTTCCTACTGCAGCAAATCTATTTTCCAGTGGGACCCAATCCAGGTACATGAAGCACTGGCTGAGGATAATGATTTGTATTACTGCCCTTACGCCTATGGCTACACCAATTATTCCCGAAGAGGCTACTGCAGCCATCCTCTAAAGGCCATGGATTTGGTTACCTACCGCGGCAGGATGCTTCGCAGTGTCTTAGGGGGTACCGGACTGGCTGTGTCCAGCCTATGCGAAAATAGGGAAACGGCACTGCGCTTTGCGGAATATGCTGCCTCTCCCCTGATTCAGACCACCCTGTATACAGAAAACGGCGGGCAGCCCGGCCACCGCAAGGCATGGCTAGACGAAATCAACAACAATATGACCATGAATTTCTTTAAAGATACCCTGAATACTCTGGACCATTCCTATCTCCGTCCCCGTTACAACGGTTACCTGTATTTCCAGGACCATGCCGGAGACTATATACAGGATTACATTATGAACGGAGGCAGTCCGGCCCATGTGCTTGACCAGCTGAACCAGCTCTACAGAAAATCCAGGGAGGAATCCAAATGAAACCTTTGGAAAATATGATTGTCCTGGACTTTAGCCAGTATCTGGCCGGCCCCTCCGCAGCCCTCAGGCTTGCCGATATGGGGGCCCGTGTCATCAAAATTGAACGACCGGGGAGCGGAGACGGCTCCAGACAGATGAAGCTGCACAATCTGGACAGCATGGGGGACAGCGTCCTGTTCCAGACCATAAACCGGAATAAACAAAGTTTCTGTGCTGATTTAAAATCGCCGGAGGACATGAATATGGTAAAAAAACTAATCCGGCGTTCTGATGTAATGATTGAAAATTTCCGTCCCGGCGTCATGAAAAAAATAGGACTGGACTATGAGACAGTCAAATCCATCAACCCCCGCATGGTGTACGGAACCGTTACCGGTTATGGAGCCACCGGCCCATGGAACAAAAAACCGGGACAGGACCTTCTGGTTCAATCCATTTCCGGGCTGGCATGGCTCAACGGTGATGACGGACAGCCGCCCATGCCGTTTGCCCTCTCCCTGGCAGATTCCTACACCGGCATCCATCTGGCGGAAGGCATTATGGCCTGCCTGTTCCGCCGTTTCAGCACGGGCCTGGGAGGTTTGGTGGAGGTCAGCCTTTTAGAATCCATTCTGGATATGCAGTTTGAAGTCATAACCACCTTTTTAAATGATGGACATAAGCCTCCCAAGCGCAGCGCCTTCCACAATGCCCATGCATATCTGGGAGCCCCTTACGGAATCTACCGGACAGAAGACGGTTATATAGCCCTGGCCATGGGAAGCATACCCGAGTTGGGCCGGCTTATTGAATGCCCTGCCCTCAGTTCTTACGACAATCAGGAAGAATGGTTCACAAAGCGGGATGAGATTAAACAGCTCATTGGCTCCCACCTCTTACACAGGACCACGGCCAGCTGGCTTAAAGCCCTTAATGCCGGCGGGTACTGGTGCTCCGATGTATACTCCTGGGACCAGCTGCTCCAGTCAGAACAGTTCCATACTCTGGATATGCTTCTCAACATCAGGCGGCCCGGAGGCAATGACATATTTACCACCCGCTGTCCCATCTCCTTTGGTGATGGCCCCATAAAAAATGAAACCCATGCGCCTCTGCTGGGCGAACATACACTGGAAATCATCGAAGAATTTCATTTAAAGGAGGGAGAGGAAGCATGAAACCATTAGAAGGTATCACCATACTGGACTTCAGCCAGTTTTTATCCGCCCCTTCCGCCACCCTGCGTCTGGCAGATTTTGGGGCCCGCGTCATCAAGGTAGAGCGTCCTGACGGAGGCGATATATGCCGCACCCTGTATGTGTCCAATCTGATAATAGAGAATGACAGTTCCCTGTTCCACTCCATCAACCGCAACAAGTACGGGGTATCCATTGATTTAAAAAATCCAGCTTCCCGGGATATACTATGGTCATTGATTGGGAAGGCAGATGTCATGGTCGTGAATTTCCGTCCCGGAGTGGTGGAAAAGCTGGGACTGGATTACGCTTCTGTAAAGCAGCACTGTCCGTCCATGATTTATGGTGAGATTACAGGTTATGGAAAAAAGGGTCCATGGAGCCCTATGCCTGGCCAGGATTTGTTGGTCCAGTCCCTGTCCGGCCTGGCCTGGCTCAATGGGAACCAGAATCAGCCCCCGACTCCCATGGGACTTTCCGTGGCGGATTTGTTCGCCGGCCAGCACCTGGCCCAAGGCATCCTGGCCGCACTCATAAAACGGGCTTCCTGCGGTGAAGGCTCTTATGTACATGTCAGCATGCTGGAGTCCGTGATGGATATGCAGTTTGAAGTCTTTACCACCTATCTGAATGACGGCGGGCAGTCGCCTGAGCGTTCTGCAGTCAATAACGCAAATGGCTATATCAATGCGCCTTACGGCATATACCAGACCCTTGACGGCTACCTTGCCATTGCCATGGTACCCGTGCCTGTGCTGGGGAAACTTATAAGCTGTGATTCCCTCATAGGGTACACGGACTCTGAAACATGGTGTACCAGGCGGGATGAGATAAAGTCGCTGCTAGCTGACCACCTGAAAACCCGAACCACAGAATACTGGCTGTCAAAGCTGGAGCCCGCCGATGTATGGTGCGCGGATGTATATACCTGGGATAAGTTATTTAAAACAGACGGTTTTAAGGAATTAGATATGCTTCAGACTGTCCGCACCCCTGGCGGAACAGAGTTTGCCACCACCCGGTGCCCAATTACCATTGACAGGGAACATTATAAAAGCGCAAAAGCTGCCCCTGCTATAGGACAGCATAACAATCAATATATATATTACAAGGAGAATCAACATGGAACAGACTATTTATTTTGAAGAATATGAAATAGGAAGCGTCCGCGAATCCATTGGACGCACCATTACAGAAACGGACATTGTCCTTCATGCCGGTCAGACAGGAGACTTCTTTCCCCACCATATGGATGCGGAATTTGCAAAAACCACTGAATTCGGAAAACGTATCGCCCACGGCACACTCACCTTCTCCATTGCAGTGGGCATGACTGCCAACCTGATTAATCCGGCTGCTTTTTCCTATGGATATGACCATATGCGCTTTATCCATCCGGTTTTCATAGGGGATACCATCCATGTGAAAGTTACCTTAAAAGAAAAACGCGAAAATCCAAAGCATCCTGACAGAGGCTTTATAACAGAGGCTTTGGAAATCTTCAACCAGAACGGGCAGCTGGTTATGGTCTGCGAACACATCATGTCCTGTCTCAAGAAGACAGCTGATGCCTGAATAATTGACATAACAAAGCAAAGACCTCCCCTGGTTTCGTATTCCTGACCAGGGGAGGTCGTCTGCCATTCGTGTGTTTATGTCCTCTGACCCACTTTCCGAATAAATGGTATGAACATTCCTCCTGCGCTGTTTCCCAGTGTCATAACCAGAATATAGACCAGTGCTTTAAGGGACCACACACCTGCCACGGTAAAATAAAACATATTGGCAATACAATGTTCAAATCCAGCCAGTATGAACACGCTGACTCCCAAAAACAGGATAACCGGATTCCCCTTTGACTTGTATCCGTCCACAGCAATGTACATCAGCATCCCGCAGAAAAAGGCCAGTATCAATATGCCTGACAGACTGTCCTCCAGTTTCACGGCGCATATCCCAGCGGCGGCCCGGGCTGTCTTAAGCCTGGTAAAGGATACCAGGGTGCCGGTGGTAAAGGTTCCGCACAGATTCCCAAACCAGACAACTCCCATCTCAGCCATATATGCCAGTGGACGCCCCAGTGCGTATCCTATTTTACCCGTATAGAGAGCAAACTGATTCAGCACAATGGCATAAAGGCCCACAGTAAACAGAAGGGAGCCTGCAATCCGGTTCTCTACACCCAGGTAAACCACCCCGCCTATACCAATGACGATTCCTGCCAAAAAAGCATCTAAAAATGTTTTTACATGTTCCCCCATGGCTTATCCAATCTTTTCTTTTGCAGATCGAATCAGGTGTTTTAGCAGCACCAGTGTGGTAACGCTTCCCACGCCTCCCGGCACTGGCGTCAGCACTCCTGCCTTTGTCTTCACCTGGTCAAAATCCACATCGCCGCACAGGCTTCCGTCCTCATCCACGTTAATTCCCACATCAATGACCACAGCCCCCTCTGCCACATGCTCCGCCTTAATCATGCGGGCCTTACCCGCTGCAGCCACCAGAATCTCCGCATTCCGGCAGGTCCCTGTAAAGTCCGCGGTCCTTGTGTGGCATATGGTTACGGTCGCGTGCTGTCCCAGCATCAGCATTGCCAAGGGTTTTCCCACCACCAGGCTTCTTCCCACCACAGTCACACGCTTGCCCTTCAGCTCAATTCCCTCATATGCAAGCATCTCCATTACTGCCTCGGCCGTACAGGGCGCATATGCATCCGAATCACCGGCAAAAACCTTTGCCAGATTTATGGGACTGATGCAGTCAATATCCTTTTTAACATCAATCAGGCTCTCGATTTCCTTCTCGTCAATCTGCTTTGGAAGTGGCCTCAGCATGAGGATTCCGTCCACATCCGGATTCCGGTTGATTTTCTGGAACTCCTCCACAAACTGGTCATGACTGATTTCAGCAGGAAACAAAAAGGATATGCAGCGCAGTCCCAATCTCTGGGCACGTTTTGTGGCTCCTTTCTCATAAGAGATATCGTCCGGGCGTTCTCCCACCCGGATAATTGCCAGATGGGGAATATATCCTTTCAATTCCTCTATCTGGACCGTCATCTGCTCCTTCATCTGTCTGGCCACATCTGAACCCTTTATCTCTTTCATAATATCCAATCTCCTTTCTGGCAATGCAGGTATATGATGAATCAGGAGGGGAATATCTTTCCCCCTCCCGAAATCATTTTTATGAGTTTTCCTGAAGTATATGGTATTTCTTGCTGCCCAGGACATACATCCTTGCAATGATTACAAACTGCACCGGTATCAGAACCACGTACTGGACGATTCTGGTGGACAAAAGGGCCAGGTAGGGTGCCCCGTACAGCAGTGAAATCCAGCAGGTATTAAGCAGAAGCCCGTAGACCAGCTGTACAATCAGCACGGCGCATGCAATCCGAAACATAGACCTGTTTTTATGCAGCAGGATTCCATAGGTTAGTCCGGTTAAAAATGCAGTTACTGTAAAACCCGGAAAATACATTCCTATTGGAAACAGTATGGCCCCCAGAAAATCTGCAGCCGCTGCTGCTATGCCTCCCTGCACAGGTCCGAAGAGAACCGCGCCAATAACTATGGGTATAAATGCAAAACCAATTTTAACATTCCATGCTGAAAAGGATAGAAATCTTGACAATACAATGGATACAGCAATCAGGATACCCATCCATACCATATGTTTCGTCTTTGTCATTGCATCCTCCCTGCTACTTGATGTGTTTAAGCACAGCGCCGTACACCTTGTCGGACAGCGCCCTGCCCTTGTCTATGAGTTCCTCTGTCCTGGCATTCAAATCCTCTGCCTGGGTCCGGTCCTTCATCAGCTTTGTGTTGATAAAAATGTTCAGGGATGCCCCCTCCAGGGCAGCTCTGGCAAACAATGCGCCTACTCCCACGTCGCTTAAAGCAATCCGGGTCCCCTTTTCTCCCAGCTCCTCTAAAAGGGTCAGTGACTCATACGCCTTTTCCACAATCTGCAGTGGAACCAGACTGGCTTCCAACAGCGCATGTTCCATGACAGCCTCTCTGGCGGCTTTTTCTTCCTCTGTTCCCCTGGGTAATCCATAGGCCCTGGATAGAGGCTCAAACACCCTTGCGTCCTCGTCTGTCAAATGCTTTAACTCATCCATGAGACTCTGTGACTTTTCAATCAGTTCCTTTATATCCGGCTCCACATCCGCATACTTCCTCTTGCCCAGCGTCAAGTTGCCAACCATAATTCCAAGGGCGACCCCCATGGCCCCCACTGTGGCCGATGCCCCTCCGCCGCCCGGAACAGGCTCATTGCTTGACAGTACATCCAGAAACTCCGTTACCTTCTTATCCAGCATCATATCGTCATTCTCCATTTTAGAATAATCCTGAGATAGATCCATTTTCATCCACATCGATTTTTTCAGCCGCAGGCACCTTTGGAAGTCCCGGCATTTTCATAATATCACCTGCCAGGGCCACCAGGAATCCGGCTCCCACAGATGCAGTGATGTCCCTAATGGATATTTTAAAGCCCCGGGGCCTGCCAAGAAGCTTGGCATTATCCGTAAGGGAATACTGTGTCTTAGCCATACAGACAGGCAGATTTCCATATCCCAGGCTCTCCAGATTCTTCATTTCCTTTAATGCCTTTGGAGCAAACTCCACCCCGTCCGCACCGTACACCCTGGCTGCAATTGCCTCTATCTTCTCCTTGATAGGCAGATTGGTGTCATACACAAATTCCATGGTGCTCCTGCCTTCAGACAACCGGATTACTTCCTTTGCCAGGGCTTCCCCGCCTGCTCCGCCTCTGCCCCATACATCGGTCAGGGCCACATTGACTCCCAGCTCCCTGCACTTGTTCTCAACCAGCTCCAACTCGGCCGCTGTGTCGGACGGGAATTTATTAATAGCGACCACTGCCGGCAGATGGTATACGGTAGTGATATTCTCAATATGCTTTAACAGGTTGGGAATTCCCTTATTCAGGGCTTCCAGATTCTCATTATTCAGTTCTGCCTTAGGTACTCCGCCGTTATATTTTAAAGCGCGTATTGTGGCCACCAGAACAACTGCATTTGGACGCAGCCCGGACATGCGGCACTTGATATCCACAAATTTCTCCGCCCCCAGGTCTGCTCCGAATCCTGCCTCAGTCACCATATAATCCGCTAATTTACAGCCCATCTTTGTGGCAATGACGCTGTTGCATCCGTGGGCAATATTGGCAAAGGGGCCGCCGTGCACAAAGGCAGGGGTTCCCTCCAAGGACTGCACCAGGTTCGGCTTCAAGGCGTCCTTTAAAAGGGCTGCCATGGCGCCCTGGGCCTTTAACTGTCCGGCGGTTACCGGCTGGCCGTCCAGGTCATAGGCTACTATAATCCTGGCCAGGCGTTCCTTCAAGTCCATGATGTCGTTTGCAAGGCAGAATACGGCCATTACCTCAGAAGCCACCGTGATATCAAATCCATCCTGACGGATTGTACCGTCCGGCTTTCCCCCTAATCCGTCCACAATATTCCGAAGCTGGCGGTCGTTCATGTCCACCGCCCTTCTGAAGGTAATGCGCTTGGTATCGATGCGCAGGGCGTTTCCCTGGTGGATATGGTTGTCAAGCATAGCCGCCAGCAGGTTGTTGGCAGCTCCGATGGCGTGGAGGTCGCCTGTAAAATGAAGGTTGATATCCTCCATAGGAACAACCTGCGCATATCCTCCGCCGGCAGCCCCGCCCTTAACTCCAAAAACAGGTCCCAGGGAAGGTTCTCTCATGGCAATCATGGCCTTCTTATCCAGACGGTTCAGGGCGTCTGCCAGACCGATGGTCACGGTTGTCTTGCCCTCACCTGCAGGCGTGGGATTGATGGCTGTCACCAGCACCAGCTTTGCATCAGGTCTGTCCTTTAATGCATCGTTGTAATAGCGGTAGTCAATTTTAGCCTTGTATGGTCCGTAATTTTCAATATATTTTTCCGGAATCCCCAGTGCGCCTGCAATCTCGTTGATTGGTCTTGCCTTTGCTTCCTGTGCAATCTCAATATCACTCTTATATCCCATTTTATCTTCCTCCTCTATTTTCTTCTGGGCGCAGCATGAATTGCACCGCCGTCTGCATCCTCAATGGCTTCACCTATTGCCTCGCTGAAGGTGGGATGGGGCCGGACCGTGGCAGCCAGCTGACTCATGGTCAGCTTACCCGCAACCCCGTCGCTCAGTCCGGTAATCATGTCTGTTGCCCTGGAGCACATAAGCACCGCCCCCAGAAGCACCTTGCTTTCTTCCTCAAAGACCAGCTTTACAAAACCCCTGTCCGCCATTTCAATCACAGTCTTTCCATTGGACGACATGATGGCCTTGCCTGTGATGGTCCTGATTCCCCGCATCTTGGCCTCATCAGCCGTCATGCCCACCGCTGCAATTTCCGGATTGGTGTAAATGCAGGACGGGATACAGGAAAGATTCATGGGTGCCCTTTCCCCAAACATGGAGCACACCGCGTTGACTGCCTGGGCGGAAGCCACATGGGCCAGCTGTATGCCTCCCAGAACAATATCACCAATGGCATAGATCCCCTTAATGCAGGTTTCAAAAGAGTCATCCACCGGAATCATTCCTCTCTGCATCTGCAAATTTAATGAAGGAGGACAGATTCCCTCTGTATTGGCCCTTCGGCCAATGGAAACCAGGACCCGCTCAGTCTCTACACACTGTTCTTTTTCCTTAGACATAAAATACACCGCCAGCCCCTTCTCCTGCGCTGTCTGTACTGACTGGTCCGTATGCTCTACCCGGTCCACCCGTGCGCCTGTATACACCTTGATTCCTCTTTTTTTAAGAATCATGGTCAGGTTCTGTGAAACCTCCCGGTCCAGGGTGGGCAGGATACGGTCCAGGGCCTCAATGATTGTAACCTCGCATCCCAGAGCATGGTAAATGGTTGCAAACTCCACGCCAATCACGCCTCCGCCTATGATTACCAGTTTTTTACAGTAAACACCTTTCCCCTCCAGCATTTCATCGCTGGTCACCACTCCCGGAAGAGTCAGTCCTGGAATTGGGGGCATGGCAGGCTTGGAACCAGTTGCAATGAGAATCCTGTCTGTCTCGTAAGCCTGGTCCCCCACCTGTATTCTGTTGGAATCCAGTATAATGCCGCATCCCCTGATTAAGTCTATCTTATAGGCCTTAAACAGGCCCTCGATTCCTCCTCGCAGCTGTTCCACCACCTCTGCCTTGCGCTCATGCATCCCGGCAAAGTCATAGGATACCTGCCCTACATGAATGCCCAGCTTCTCACAGGAACGAATCTCCTCCAGCACCTCTGCCGCATGTACCAGGGTTTTTGTGGGGATGCATCCCCGGTTCAGGCAGGTTCCGCCCACATCCCGGCTTTCCACCACAGCCACCCTGTGCCCCATCTGTGCTGCCTTGATGGCCGCAACATAGCCGCCCGGGCCAGCTCCCAGCACAATTAATTCATATCTCTCACCCATTTTACTCTTCTCCTTATATAAAACATGCCTGGGACACCAGACGTAGCGGACTACGGCTGTCAGCGCCCCAGGCGCATTCTTACATGTATGCTAGGTGTTTTACCCTCTGCTTTTCTCTCTACTTCCAGCCGGAATATTTTAGCACCGGATTGCGCGCAGCGCCAACCTCATCCAGCCGGCGTACCGGCGTGGAGTGGGGAGCTTCATGCATGGCTTCCGGATTCTCCACGGAATTTTTATAAATCTCCTTGAAAATATCCACTACGTTGTCCAGAGTCTCCTTAGACTCTGTCTCCGTGGGCTCCACCATCAAAGCCTCATCCACAATCAGCGGGAAGTACATGGTCGGCGGATGGACTCCATGGTCCAGCAGTCCCTTTGCAAAATCAAGAGCAGAAACCCCATTCAATTTCTTGAGCCTGGTCATGCTCATAACAAACTCATGCATACAGATATTGTTGAATGCAATATCAAAGGTGTCCTGCAGCTTCACACGCATGTAATTGGCGTTGAGCACTGCATTTTCGGCTGCTTCCGGTATACCCTCATTGCCCAGGACCAATATGTAGCTCAGGGCGCGCACTACCACCAGGAAGTTACCGTAAAACTCCTTTACGGAACCAATGGTTTGGGCCGGGTTCTCAAATGCATAGCCCTTTTCGGATTTCACCGCATGATACTTGGGAAGGAACGGAGCCAGTATATCCTTGCACCCGACAGCGCCTGAACCAGGCCCGCCGCCTCCGTGAGGCGTGGAGAAGGTCTTATGCAGGTTCAGATGAATCACGTCAAATCCCATATCGCCCGGACGGGCGATTCCCATGACGGCATTCAGGTTTGCCCCGTCATAGTAGTTCAGTCCTCCTGCCTCATGCATGATTTTTGTGATTTCCAGTATATTGCGGTCAAATATACCCACTGTGTTTGGATTGGTAAGCATAAGTCCAGCCGTATCATCTCCCACAACCTCCCTCAGCTTATCAAGGTCCACACAGCCCTCATCATTGGACGGAATGCTGATTACGGTAAATCCCGCCATGGTACAGGAAGCAGGGTTGGTTCCGTGAGCGGTATCCGGTACAATGATTTTGGTGCGTTTCATATCGCCCCTGGCTTTGTGGTATGCCTTAATCAGCAGCAACCCGGTATATTCGCCGTGGGCGCCTGCCGCGGGCTGGAATGTCATCTGGTCCATGCCTGTAATCTCACAGAGCAGTTCCTCTGCCTTTACCAGCACTTCCAGGCATCCCTGGACTGTTTCTTCCGGCTGCAGGGGATGGACGCCTGTAAAGCCAGGAAGGGCTGCCATCTCTTCATTCAGCTTTGGATTATATTTCATGGTACAGGAGCCCAGAGGATAAAATCCGTCATTTACACCATGTGTACGTTTCATCAGTTCTGTATAATGTCTGGAGATATCAATTTCAGCCATCTGCGGAAATCTGGGAGCCTTTTTTCTGGCCTCCCGGGCCGGAATCTCTGCAACAGGTACATCGCAGGCCGGAAGCAGTGAGCATCCATGCCCCACTCTGCTTTTCTCAAAAATCAGTTCCATTATGCACGCACCTCCTTCAAACACTCTGCCAGAGCATCAATCTGCGCCTTGGAATTCATCTCGGTGACACACCAGAGTATGCCTCCCTCTACTGGGTATCCGCCCAATATATCATGGTCGCTCAGTTTCTTAAGCAGCACATCTGCATCGCAGGGAATCTTTGTGACGAATTCATTGAAGAAATCCCCTTGGTTTACCAGCTCAAATCCCGGAATCCTACTGATTTCTGCCGCTGCATAGTGCGCCTTGGAATAGCACAGGGAAGCCACCTGGCTGACGCCGGTCGTTCCCATGGATGCCATGTAAACCGCTGCCGTCATGGCGCAGAGGGCCTGGTTGGAACAGATGTTGGAGGATGCCTTTTCCCTTCGTATATGCTGCTCCCTTGCCTGAAGCGTCAGCACATACGCCCGCCTTCCGTCCACATCCTTTGTCTCGCCCACAATACGTCCGGGGAGCTGACGCATCATGTCATGGGTACAAGCCATAAATCCCAGATAAGGGCCGCCGAATGCCAGGGACATACCCAGGGGCTGGCCTTCACCGGTGACCACATCAGCGCCGCACTCCCTTGGCGATTTAAGGGCGGCGCCCGCAATGGGGTATATGCCCATCACAAATTTGGCGCCTGCGGCATGTACCGCCTCACCAATGGCAGCCGCATCCTCAATCTGTCCGAAATAGCTGGGCTGCTGGATGAACACGCCTGAGGTGGTCTGGTCCATGGCCTCCATCAGGGCTTTAAGGTCGGTCTTTCCGTCCTTGGCCGGAACCACCACAGCCTCTGTGTTGTTTCCTTCGCAGTATGTCTGTATGGTCTGTATGGTCATGGGATTGGCTGCCCCGGATATCACCGTTTTCTTTTTCTTGCGGTTATGGCACATGGCCATGGCCTCTGCGGCTGCGGACGCGCCGTCATAAACAGAGGCATTGGATACATCCATATCGGTGAGTTCACAAATCATGGTCTGGTATTCAAAGATGGACTGAAGGATTCCCTGGCTGATTTCCGCCTGATAAGGGGTATATGCCGTCAGGAATTCTTCTTTGCCTGTAATGCTCTTTACAATGGATGGTATATAATGGTTATAGGCGCCTGCCCCGCGGAAAATGGAGCTGTATACCTTATTCTTAGCTGCCATGGCCCTGACGATTCCGCTGACCTCCAGCTCCGACTTCCCCTCCGGTATGGCAAGCCTGTCAACCTTCATGCCGGATGGTACTACTGTGTACAGCTCGTCAAAAGAGCTGACTCCCACGGCCTTCAGCATCTCCTGCTGTTCCTCAGAGGTAGATGGAACATATTTTCCCATGCCTTAGCCCTCCTCTTCACATATCTTCTCATATGCTGCGCTGTCCACTAATTCTTCTCTTTCAGATACTTCCTTTACCTCTATAAGCCATGCCTCATATGGGGCCTCATTAATCATCTCCGGGCTGTCCAGGATATCCTCGTTCACTGCGGATATAACGCCTGTAACAGGACTGTACACGTCGGAAACCGCCTTTACACTCTCCACGTCCGCAAACGCCTCTTTCACAGTAACCGTATCCCCCACCTCAGGTAAGTTTACAAAAACCAAATCTCCCAGCTCATGCTGTGCAAAGTCCGTAAGCCCCACTCTTACCGTGGTCTCATCCACTTCCTCCACCCACTCATGTGACCTGCTGTACTTTAAATTCTCTAAAACGTTCATGTCTGTTCCTCCTCCTGATTTTTGTTATGAAAATTAATATTATATATATTATTTTGCTTTTTTGTAGAATGGCAAGGCCACCACCTCGGCCTCAATGCGGCGCCCGCGGACCTCCACTTCCACCTTTGTCCCTATTTCCGTACAATCCAAATCCAGAATGGCCATTGCTATGGCATAACCCAGGAATGGACAATGGGTCCCCGATGTTGTCCATCCCACTTCCCTGTCACCTGCGTATACCTTCTCATTCTCCCTGGCAATGCCCCTTCCAATCATCCTAAGACCTACGCGCTTGCGTGTGAGGACGGACTTCTCTTCCAGTGCTTTCTTTCCGATGAAATCATCCTTCTGCATCTTCACTGCAAACTTAAGTCCTGTCTCCAATGGGTGAATGGCGGCATCCATCTCATGACCATATAATGGCATGGCTGCCTCCAGACGAAGAGTATCTCTGGCTCCCAGTCCGCATGGAATCAGGCCCTCTGCTTCCCCTGCTTCCAGAAGCATGTTCCATAATTTAGGTGCATCCTCATTGTTCACGTACAGCTCGTAGCCGCTTTCACCTGTATAGCCAGTCTGGGATACGATGCACTTGATGCCGCCTACAATGCCTTCCGGAACAAAGCTGTAGTATTTTTCAGGAATATCTTCATCTTTTGTAAGTTTTCTCAGGATGGCATCTGCATTAGGGCCCTGGATTGCCAGCTGGGATAATTCGTCCGAGATATCTGTAAATACCACGTCCCCATTCAAATGGTCCTTCATCCAATTGACATCTTTTTCACGATTTGCCGCATTCACAACCACCAGATATTTCTCCTGGTTATAACGGTATACAATCAGGTCGTCCACCACTCCGCCGTCCTCGTAGCACATTACGCTGTAGCGGACCTGACCATCATACATGTTTGTGAAATCATTGGTCAGTATGTAGTTGATATTCTTTAGTGCATCCGGCCCCTCAAACAATACCTCTCCCATATGTGACACATCAAATAATCCCGCCTGTGTCCTGACTGCCATATGCTCCTTAATGACCCCAGTCTTATACTGAACAGGCAGTGAATAACCGGCAAAGGGAACCATTTTCCCTCCGCAAGCCACATGACAATCGTAAAGCGCTGTTTTCCGTTCCATTCAGATGTCTCCTTTCATTTATCACTATTGATATCTTAACTATAGCACGGTTTGTTATTTATTTCACATTTATAAATTATATGCGACCTATATGTTTTATGTATAGATATTCTCTATTTTTTGTGCCATTTACACAATGACAACAAAAAAGAAACAGCACAATCACCATACTGTTTCTTTTTTTTCTATCCATTTCACTCTTTTTTTATATATTTTCCCTTATAGCTTAGCAGGTGTCATAATTTCATCCCTGGTACCTTTCAGCATCTCAATAAACGCCTTCTCGCTTCGGTTCTTTCTGTGTTCCATCTGGTACACCAAAAGGTCCTTCATCTTCCTGGGCCTGCCTGCGCTGCTTCTCTGGACCAGGCCATACCGCTCCAATGTCTGCTTTGGCATGGGGGATACCCACATATATGTATGGGGCACCATGGCCAGAAGGTCGAACTGGCTTCCCCGCTCGCACACGTAAATCCGGTCGGCCTGGCTCCCCCGGCCACTGTCCGGCGGCAGCTCCAGATATTCACCGCTGGGGAGCTGGGTATCCCCGTGGACTATTTCAATATAACCATCCAGGTCCTTCTCCGCAATGACCGGATACAATGCCAGGGGACTGTCCGCTGACAGGAGAATCTGGTAATCGAACTCCATAACCGTTTCGTGCTGAAGCCCTTTTAACTGCAGGAACATAAGGAAATAATCCTCGTATGTCATCTCATACCGTATAATCCCCAACCCATATTTGGACGACAATATATTATTAATGGCCGTAGTGGAATTACACTCCACAAAGGATATGGACAGCTGGCTCTCATGGGGGATTGAATTTACATATTTTGTAAATGCATATGTAATATAACTGGCTCTTGGTACCGATATCCTCAGCTTTTCCTGCTTTACCGCCGTATCCTCAAACTCGCCCTTCAAGGAGGCCACATCTTTCATGATATTCTTAGCTTTTTGAATGAATGCCTGCCCCTCGCTGGTGGTAACCACTCCTTTTGAGGTCCGTTCAAAGATGACAATCCCGAATTCTTTTTCCAAGGTTCTGATTACCTTACTCAAATTGGGCTGGGCCACAAACAACTCCTTGGCCGCCTTTGAGATGGAACCATGCCGTTCCACTGCAATCACAAATTCTAAGTCTGTCAGATTCATAACTCCCTCCAATGCTTTTTACAAGCATAACACATTCCGCACCTTTTTTCCACCTGCAGCCACCTAATCCGGTTTAAATGTGACAGAATCCTTCTAGCCCTGAATGTCTCCCATTGCCATATTGCGATGCAGCAGCTTATGTTCCCTTCCCTTCAGGAGATTCTCATACAAAGAAAGCACAAGGGGATTCTCATTGGATTTCTTTATCTGTGTATTGATATCAGTGTCATACAGCCCCTTTGCCCTCGCCGCCTTGGTCCTTGGACCGGCCGGAACCGGCTGACCGCCGCCCATGATGCATCCCCTTCTGCAAGCCATGACCTCCACAAAATCATACTCCGCTTCTTTGTTCCCGATACGCTTCATCAGCATGTCTGCATTTGCAAGACCACTTACAATGGCTGCCCGTATTTTCCTTCCGTTGTAATCATAAGTAATCTCTTTCAATCCCTCTTCCCCTCTTACACCACTGTACCGAATCTGGTCCATCTCTGTCCTGTCATGCCCTTCACATAACCGGCGCAAAACGGCTTCCATTACTCCGCCTGTGTTTCCGAAAATGACACCTGCCCCGGATCCAATCCCGAAGGGCATGTCCGAAGATTCAATGTCTATGTTTTCAAATCTGATGCCCGACTTTCTAATCATCGTAACCAGTTCTGTAGTGGTCAGTACATAGTCCACGTCTGCCTTTCCGTTTGTCTTGGATTCCTCCTGCAGTATTTCTGCCTTTTTTGCTGTACACGGCATAATGGATACTGACAGTAGTTTCTTTCCACCACTTTTCTGGGGATTCCTGTAATACTCCTGTATGACCGCACCGAACATCTGCTGGGGTGACCTGCAAGTGGACAGATTTTGTTTGAACTCAGGATACCGGTTTTCACAAAAGCTTACCCATGCCGGACAACAGGAAGTAAAGAGTGGAAGGTTTTTTCCCGAAACCAACCGTTCCAGAAATTCTTTGGATTCCTCAATTACTGTCAGATCCGCACCATAGGCCGTATCAAACACCTCATCAAATCCCATCCGGTGGAGCACATTTACAATCTTCCCCATCACGTTCTCTCCCCGCGCCATACCAAAAAAGTCTCCTACTGCCACCCTTACCGCTGGAGCCACCTGAGCCACCACCTTTGTATTTGGGTCAGCCAATGCCTCCCATATGACTTCAATATTAGTATTGATGCTGATTGCGCCTGTGGGACAGACTGCCCTGCATTGTCCACAATTCACACAATCCGTCTCTGCAATGTTTTTGTTAAAGGCAGGTGTCACCAGGGCTTCCGTTCCCCGATAGGCAAAATCGATTGCATTGACGGACTGTACATTGTCGCACATGCGAACGCAGTCGCCGCAGAGTATGCATTTATTTGGGTCTCTCACAATAGCCGGAGAACTCATATCGATGGGATACTGCGTTTTTGTATTTTCATAACCTACATGAGTCACTCCCATACGGTGGGCCAATTCCTGCAAATGGCATTCCCCGCTCTTGATACAGGTGGTGCAATCCCTGCAATGAGCTGCAAGTAATAGCTCCAGTATCATCTTCCGGTATTTCATGAGACGCGGCGTATTGGTATAAATGACCATTCCATCCCTTGGAGGTTCGGAACATGATGCAAATGTCTTCCCTCGTTCATTCTCCACCGTACACAGCCTGCAGGCTCCATAAATGGATAACTCCGAATGATAACACAGCGTTGGAATATCAATATCTGCCTTTCGAATCACAGATAAAACATTGGGTTCATCCGTAAATTCAACCCGTATTCTGTCTATTGTCATAAATCCCATAATTTTTTCTGCCCCCCCCCCTATGCTCTATGATTGGATATGAACTGCACCAAATGGGCATGCCTCCGCACAGGCCCCGCACTTAATGCACTGCTGCTGCCGGATTGTAAATACATGCTTTAACTCTCCTGCAATCGCCCCTGCCGGACATCCCTTTGCGCATTTAGAACATCCCCTGCATGTTTCCTCATCAATGATATACGTCTTCATGCTCTGACAGACTCCTGCCCTGCACTTTTTCTCATTAATATGTTCCAAATACTCTTTCCGGAATGCTTTTATGGTACTGATAACAGGAAGAGGAGCACTCTTTCCAAGTCCACACAACGCAGTGTTGGATATCATATCCGCCAGTTGTTCCAACCGTTCAATATCATCTGGCTCCCCTTTCCCTTCCACAATTCGTTCAAGTATCTCCAGCATCCGCTTTGTTCCTTCCCGGCACGGTACACATTTGCCGCAGCTTTCCCTTTGGGTAAAATTCATGAAAAATCTTGCCACTTCCACCATACAAGTATGCTTATCCATGACCACCAAACCACCGGATCCTATAATTACATTGAATTTCTGGACAGAATCAAAATCCAGGGGTTCATCTAAATGTTCTTCCGTAAGACACCCACCTGACGGTCCGCCAATCTGTACTGCCTTGAATTCACTTCCCTCTTTCAGCCCTCCGCAGATATCATAAATGATTGTCCGCAGGGTCGTCCCCATAGGGACCTCCACCAGGCCCGTGTTCTCAATACATCCAGTGACAGAAAAAGTCTTTGTTCCGGTGCTGTTTTCTGTGCCTATAGTGCGAAACCATTTCCCTCCGTTGACAATAATACCCGGCAGATTAGCGTACGTCTCCACGTTATTGAGCACGGTAGGCTTTCCCCACAGACCCTGGTCCACAGTCCTGGGCGGCTTAACCCTGGGCATACCTCTGTGCCCCTCAATAGATGCGGTCAGGGCGCTGCCTTCCCCGCATACAAACGCGCCTGCCCCTCTGTTGATGTGCAGATGGAATGAAAAACCAGTGCCTAAAATGGAATCTCCAAGCAGTCCTCTTTCCTCCATCTGCCCTATGGCCTGCCTCAATCTTGCCACGGACAATGGGTACTCAGCACGTACATAGATGAAGCCTTCCGATGCACCAACTGCATATCCTGCCAGCATCATGCCTTCGATAAGGCGACAGGGGTCTCCCTCCATAACGCTTCCGTCCATGAAGGCTCCCGGATCCCCTTCATCGCCATTGCACACAATATACTTAAGGGGCTCCTCTTTGTGGGCAGCCACTTGTCTCCATTTCCGGCCTGCTGGAAATCCGCCGCCGCCGCGTCCCCGAAGCCCTGAAAACTCTACTTCTGCAATCACAGCTTCCGGCGTCATGGCAAACAATGCTTTTTTCAACGCGCTAAATCCGCCTGCAGCCATATACTCCTCCACGGATTCTGCATCAATATTTCCGCATTGTTCCAGCACGATTCTGGTCTGACGGGCAAAATATGGGATTTCATCCACTGCTCCGTAAGAAATCCCCTCTTTTTTGTAGAACAGGCGCTCTACAGGTATTCCCTGTTTTACCGTTTTCTCAACAATTTCCTCACAGTCCTCAGGCTGCACTTTAACATACTGACAGTGCTGCGGCTCTATCCTCACAAGGGGACCTAATTCACAGAAACCCTGGCACCCGCTTTTCACGATACCGATATGAGGAACGTCCTTTTCCAGCTCCACGCGTATGCCCTCGTCCTCTTTGCACAGTTCCCGCAGTTGACTATACACATCCAGAGAACCAGTGGCAACACAGCCGGTTCCTGCGCACACCAGAATCCTGCAAGTATACCCATCCTTTCTGTCCCTGCACTGTCTCTGCAGCATTTCTAATTGTGTTCTGTCCTCAACCCGCATCTGGCTCCCCCCGTTTGATTTCTTCCAGCAGCTTCTTCATTTTCTCAGGTGACATTTTAGGATAAACCTTCTCATTTACGGTGATCGCTGGAGCCAGACCGCAGGCTCCCAGACAAGAAACGGTCTCCACCGTAAAAAGTGCATCCTCCGTGGTATGCTTTTTCGCATTTAGTTTTAACGTCTTATATAGATAATCCAAGATAGGCATTGACTTTCTTACATGACAGGCTGTGCCATCACATATTTTGATAATGTATTTCCCTTTCTCCTCAAATGAAAAATTTTCATAAAAACTGGCTACACTGTAAGCTTTTGCCTCTGTTATGCCAATCTCTTTCGCCACATATGTCAGCAGTTCCGGGGGCAGATACCGGTATTCCTCCTGAATGTCCTGAATGATTGGTATCAGCGACCGCTCCTCCCGCGTATGCATCTCAATGATTTCATCCGCCTTTTTGTAAAATGATTCCCCTAACATGTACTACCTCCTTTTGTGAATATTGCTATTTTTTTATGTTTGTCCATGATATCTTTTGTTATATTTTAACATTATATCTTTTTTTATTCACATCTAAAACCCATATAACGGTATATGTTTTTCTATATGCAGGAGAAATCATAAATGGCACCTAAACTACCTAAGCATAATAAACAACTTTGATAGAATAAATGCCACATCCAAGTCTATTCCAGCACCGTGGGAAGGACCAGTTAAATATTGTAACAGGACCTGTCAGCATACCTTTAACCGGTTTTTCTGTCAGACTCTGAGTATATACAGTGTATTCTACTGTCATGGGCCGGCTTCTGGATACATCTCCCAGACAATAGAAGGCTTTATAAATCATGTCCCCTAGGACTGTACCCATGCTTTTCCGCGAACAGGAATTCATCCAGACACTCACCAAAATATTCCACCATGTCATTGCGCTCATATTTCCCATGTACCAGTATATCCAGGCCGATTTCTTCCTGAAGCCGGACACATTCTTCAATCTTTTTCCGTATAAATTTTTATATAATCACTGAAAGCGCCTGCTCAGATATAAAATCCCAGCGGCGCTCCCCATGTTCTCAACAGGGATGCGGGCAGCATCCCCAAATCGCAGTTATATTGCAAAATAGAAAAATAACAGCATTACAGGAAATCTTTGCATCTAACCAGCAGATCAATCTTTTTCCATTGAGTATCCTCATCAATACAATTGCCCTCCTCAACAGAAGCAAATCCGCACTGTGGTGACAAGGCGATATTGGCGCCCACAACTTCTTTCGCCTTCATGTATCTTCGTTTAATCTCATCGTAGCTTTCCAATACGGGGTTTTTGGTTGAAATAAGTCCTGCAACAAAGGTTGCTCCAGTCCCTTTTAATATGGACCAGGGTTCAAAGGAACCCGAACGTTCATCGTCATATTCCACAAAGAATCCGTCATAAGGAATCTGGCTGATAATCGGTGCCACGGAATCATAAAAACCGGAAAAAAGTGGATTCCCTTTAAAATTACCCTTACAGAAATGTGTTGCAATCACCATATCCGCCGGCCTGTCTTCCAAAGCCCTGGTGGAAACACGCTTGAACCACTCCAGCACTTCTGATTTTTTATATCCAAGGGATTCAACCTTCTTCAAAAATTTTTCATCAATCATGTAGGTCCAGGAAGTATCGTCAATCTGAAGGTACCTGCATCCATGTTCATACAAATCTTTTATGGCATCCTGATATGCAAGAGCGATGTCTTCAATCAATGCATTTATATTGCTGCCGTAATATGGTACCTCTTTAATCCCCATCTGAAGATAATTATCTACCAGCATCATATTGGGACCGGAAATACATTTTTTTGCTGTCACACC
The DNA here is from genome assembly GCF_002234575.2 of Enterocloster bolteae. NCBI lineage: Bacteria > Bacillati > Bacillota > Clostridia > Lachnospirales > Lachnospiraceae > Enterocloster > Enterocloster bolteae. Next base: position 5,245,281 of record NZ_CP022464.2, read on the forward strand.
CGGATATTTTTCAGCCTCGCAGAGAAGAAAATCAAACGCCTCAATCTCCGGATGCACACGTTCCTGACTATAAGAAATTTTTCCGGTAATATATCCAAGTTCTATATGATTCACCACACCGTTGCGTTCCTTGTCCAAATGCTTTGTGGTAAAACCGTCAAATTCCTTAAGCCAGTCCAGATGCCACCACCTTCGTCTGAATTCACCATCTGTCACAAATTCAAGGCCATGGGAAACCTCCGTCGAAACCAGTTCTCTAATAGCCTCATCTTCAATTTTTCTCAACTCTTCCAAGGACAGATTGCCGTCTGCATATTTTTGTCTCGCCTTCTTAATCTTCCCAGGTCTTAAAAATGACCCCACAATATCGTATTTAATATTTAACATCTCATACCTCCATACTTTATTATAAATTCAATATTATATTCTATCTGCCAGTCAGCCCACTTTGTGACATCTCACCCAATGACCTTCTTGGATTTCTTTCATCTCCGGCGTCCTGCTCCGGCATACATCCACACAGTCCGGGCATAGTTCCTCATAGGGGCATCCACCAACAGTTCCTCCGTAACCGGATTTCTCCGGAATGTATTCTGAGTACTTGGCCCCGCATGCTTTAAATAGCCTTTTTGTATATGGATGACAGAGCGTACTAAACATATCAATATGTTCAATATCTTCCACAATCCATCCGCCATACATAACAGAAAGGCTGTCCGAAAGATAATAAATTGCTTCCAAATCATGGGAAACCAGTACCTGGGTAAGTCCATTTTCCCTTCCGAGCATTTCCAGCAGTTTCATGATTTGTGCCTGCACTGATACATCCAGGCTGCTTAAAGGCTCATCTAGCAAAAGAATCTTCGGCTCCGCAGCCAGCGCTCTTGCAATGCAGATCCGCTGAAGCTGTCCTCCGCTGAACTGGGCCGGATATTTTAAAAGGTCCGCAGCGGACAGACCAACCTGTTTTATGAGTGCGGCTGTCTGCTGTCTGCGCTCCACCTTGTTCATATGGGTAAAATTTCTAAGTGGTTCGCCAATAATCTCTTCGGCCGTTGCATACTGATTCACTGCATTCATACTGTTCTGAAATATCATCTGTATTTCATTCCGCTTCCTTTTCATCTGCAATGCTACAGGCTCCCCCTTGTAAAGAATCTGTCCGCTGCTCGGCGTTTCCATCCCGGCAAGCATACGCATTAAGGTACTTTTACCGCAACCGCTTTCCCCCACAATCCCGTGGCACTCTCCTGTATGAATCTTAAGTGACAGGTTATTAACAGCATACACTTGTCCTTTTCCTGCACATCGGTATCTGCGGCTTATCATATCAGCTTCCAGCATGGTATGCTTATGTATCATCCTCATCCCTCCCCGGCCCGAAAACAACGAACCTGATGATTCACCGGACCATGTTTTAAAAGTTTTGGACACGATTGCCTGCATAATTTCAGAGCATCTTTACACCGGTCAGCGAAAGGACATCCTGGGACTTTTTCTTTGATTCCCGGCGGATATCCCTCCATAACCCGGACTGCTTCTTTTGAAAATACGGGCCTTGAGGCCAAAAGCCCTTTCGTATAAGGGTGCAAAGGATTTTCCAGCACCTCTGATACCGGGCCCTGCTCTATCACATACCCCGCATACATGACACAAAGATCATCTGAGATACTCTGGATTACCCTTAAATCATGGGATACCATAAGTACCGTCAGCCCCTGCTCCCTTTTCAGCTCTCCCAACAAGCCTAAAATTTCCCATTGAGTGGTGATATCCAATGCAGTGGTCGGTTCATCAGCAATCAAAAGACGCGGTTTTCCTAAAAGTGCAAGGGCAATCATGACCCGCTGCAGCATACCTCCGCTTAACTGGAATGCATAGCTTTTCAGTACCCGCTCTGGCTCCCGGATTCCCATCCTGATTAAAAGGGCTGCTGTCCGCTCCAATATCTCCTGACGGTTCTGTGAAAAGACACCTGCCATTTCCAGAAAATGTCCCCTCAATGTCATCCGCGGATCAAATGCACCAGCCGGATCCTGTGCTATAAAACCCGCTGCAGTACCGCAAAATCCCGGACGTACGCCATCCTTTCCCGCGATAATCCTGTGCCCTTCAAATAGTATGCTCCCTTCTGTTTCCCACTCGTCTTGATCTAAAAGTCCAAGTATACAGTGGCATAGGAGTGTTTTCCCGCAGCCGCTTTCTCCAATAATCCCCAGGTTTCTTCCCGCACATATAGAAACAGAAACCCCATTCACTGCGGTAAAACGTCTCTTTCCCTCCTTTAACGCCACCCTGATATCATCCAGCCGCAAAAGCTCTGTCTGATTGTGTAAATGCATGCCCTTATCTCCTCATCTTTCCGGCAATCTCCTGAATTCTGTCACCCAAACCATTTGTAAATATCACCACTGCCAAAATGCAGAGACCAGGCCAGAACATCATGGAGGGATCCGTGCTTATGAAGGAACGTCCGTCCTGAATCATCATCCCCCATTCCGGGCTGGGAGGCGCCGCCCCGAATCCCAGGAAGGAATATCCCGCTAGGGCAGTCAGGGCAGTTCCAAAATTAATGGTCGTCACAGACAGCATCTGCATACGGATAGCAGGAAAAATCAACGTTGTGATTATAGAAAACAAACTGCTTCCTGCCATCCTGGAAGCCAGTACAGCCTCCTTTTCACGCTCTGCCTTTGTCAGATTCCTTGCGACCCTGGCATACCAGACCCATCTGGTAGCCAGCATTCCCAGGCACAGTTCAAAGAGTCCAGTTCCCAGAAGACTTACCACCACCAATACAATGACAATACCGGGAAAAGCCCGCACAGCGTCACATATTCCCATAAAAATCCGGTCCGGCAGCCCACCCGTATACCCGGATAGCATGCCGAGCATGGTCCCTGTCACAGATGATATGACAGTAATCAGAACGGCATAACCAAGAGACAGTCTGGAACCGTAGAGTATTCGCGACAATATACACCGGCCCATATGGTCCGTCCCCAGCGGAAACATGCTTGATATTCCTGCAAACCTGGCTGTATAATGGATCTCGTTGGGATCATTTGGGGACAGACATGGGGCCAATACAGCCGCTATTGCAAACAGAATCAGCATGAACAGGCAGAAAAGACATACCCTGTCCTTTATTAATTTCCGGAACATAAATCCACCTCACCTCTCCTCCCCCTCAAAACGGATCTGGGGATTCATCGCCGCACACAATATATCCATGCCTAAATTAAGCAGTGTATATACCACCGCAATCACCAGTATATATCCCTGGATGACCGGATAGTCCCTTCCAGCAACAGCGCTGACAATCAGCCTCCCCATTCCCGGCCAGGCAAACACATTCTCTACAATTACAGCTCCGGACAGCATACTTCCAAGACTTAATCCCAGGGTTGTGAATACAGGATTTAATGCGTTTGGGAGTACATGTCTCCACAAAACTGTATTCTTCTTCAGGCCCCTTGCCCTGCCATAGACCGCATACCGCCTGCCCATATTCTCTACAATCCCACCTCTAATCATCTTTGTATACATGGCGATATAAGAACAGGCAAGGGTAGCTGAAGGTAACACCAGATGGCTGAAAGTCTCTGCTCCCTGCACAGGAAGCAGCTTAAGTTTCAGCGCAAACAATTCAACCAGAAGGAACCCCAGCCAGAAGGACGGCATGGAACTTCCGAGAAACGTAATCCCTCTTATAAGCTGATCTCCCGCGCTGCCTGGCCGCTTTCCCGCCATAATCCCCAACGGAAGGGACAGTACCGCTATCCAGACAGCGGACATGGCTGTCAGGATCATTGTATATCGGAAACTGATTAGCAGCTGTCCGGACACAGGCTTTTTAGTCATAAATGATACACCTAAATCCAGACACACCACCCGCCTTAGCCAGGCAGTATATTGGAATATGACCGGCCGGTCCAGCCCTAATTCCGCCCGAACTTTTGCCAGAGCCGCATCTGTTACCGGAGCATTGATAGAATTCAGGTAAGCAAACGCTGCATCTCCTGGCATCAGCCGCACCAGGGCAAAGGCTGCAATGGAAACCAGGAATAAAAGCACTATCATACCAACCAGTCGTTTCTGTATATATTTCCCCATATTTCTTCCACCTTAAATGGCCATATCTATTCTCTCACCACGCTCCCCACTGGCATCACATCCTTGCCATCGGTCAGGTCAAGTCCCTTAAGACTGCTATCATATACCGCCAGGGTGGAGGACACAGTCAGCGGTATATAGACAGCCTGTTCCTTAAAGGATTCCATGATATATGTAAAATCCTCCTTCAGCTTATCCTCATCAATCTCACTCAGTGCCTCGTTCATAACCTTATTGAGCTCTGCCTTATTGTCCATTCCCTTCTGTACCGTACTGAACTTATCTCCATCGCTTCTCATGGCGGCCAGTGTGGCGAAAGGTTCGTAGGAACCACCCCAGGAACTGTAGAGAATCATATCAAAATCCCCTTCTTTCCACTTCTTCCTGAACACCTGAGAATCCTCCTCGCAGATATTCAGTTTGACCCCCACTTTTTTATACTGTTCCTGAAGCACCAGCCCGATATTTTTTCCATTTTTAAAAACAGTATCATACAGCATATCCACTTCCAGGGTAACTCCATCCTTTGTCCGGTAATCGCTGCCTGATTCCAGATTCCAGCCTGCAAGCTCCAGGATTTCTGCTGCTTTTTCCGGTTGATATGGATACCCATCGGTACCGGTCTGTGTAAGTGTTACGCTGTCCGCAAAATAAGATGATGCCGGTTTTTGCAGACTGCCATAGACATACTCAGAAATCACAGTATTATCGGTTGTATATTCCAAAGCCTGACGCACGCTCACATCTCCCAGCATATCACCTGCTGTATTCAGGCTCAGACTTGTCACCTGCGTGCCCTCTGCCATCTGGGTACCGAATCCCAATTTTCCCAGTTCATAATACGCATCCGCAGAAAGACCATCATTTACATCAATATACATATCGATTTCGCCAGCTTTCAAGGCGTTTACAACCGTGTCCATATCCGGGATTACTTCTACCTTTACATATTTGAATGACGGCTTCTCACCCCAGTAATATTCATTTCTCTCAAAAATTGTATACTGGTCCTGGACATACTCTTTTACTGTCCACATACCTGTACCCACTGGCTTCTTTACGCCATCCTTATAAATATTCCCTGACTCCGGAAAGGCTGCCCTGCCCGCAACCGTCAGCGGCCTATTAAAACTCATATCCGACAACAATGAGTTGCAGGGATTTTTTAAATTCATAATCAGGGTCGTGTCGTCCGGCGTATCCATGGTATCAATCTCCTCCAGGCACTGAAGGAAGGAGTACCCATCCTTATTATCAATTACATCCTGGATATTTTCCTTTACCAGCTCCGCATTCAGGTCAGATCCATCGCTGAACTTCACGTTTTTCCTCAAATGGAATGTATATGTTTTTCCATCCTCTGAAATCTCCCAGTTCTCTGCCAGCTCCGGTACAATTTTACCGTTTACCAATGCAGTTAGTCCATCATATACCCAATCCTGAGCATACATGGGTGAAGACATGGTGTGAGGATTCATATCCCCAAGGTCCTTGGGATAAGCCAGAACCAGTGTAGACTTCTCCTCTGACTGCAATGCTTTTGTTTCCGCATTTTCGTCTGTATTCTCCTCTACCGCGCTTTCTGCCTGAACAGCTGTCTCCGTTACTCCTTGCGTACTCCCGGCTGTACAGCCAGCGGACAGCAGTGTCGCCATCAGTATCACAGCTGGTATCAGCATGTTTCTTTTCCTCATTCCTTTTTCTCCTCTTTTAAGATTATTTGGGGCATTTGTCATCTTCACCGTCTCAGTTGAACGAGGCGAATTTTTTGTACAAAAAAAGCCCTGTTCAGGGCAAATGACAATACAAAAACAAAGAGTTTCCATGAAGAAACTCCCCAATCCGGCTCCGCTTACCCTGGAGCGCCGCCGTTTTTCCTATCAGGCAGGTCTCCTGGCTTATGCATCTTCAATCCCCCCACCTTCTCGCAAATATATGCAATGGTCTGTCCGGAGGTTTCTCCACATTTACAGTGACCGGTTCGCTCAGGATTTTCACCTGATTCCCTTTTCACCCTTTGCAGCTGTTAAACCCAAAGGTGACCTGATACGGTTATGTTCGTATCCGACTATAACAAAATAGCCATGGTCTGTCAAGAATATCGTACATCAAAACCAGAATTCCTTTTCAATAACTTATTCATAAGATGAGTATAACCCGTTAATCCATACCTGTCCGCAATCTTCTCACAGTCCAGGTATTAATACTTTTCCTCCTTCCTTTTCTGTTCCTCAATACGTTCCTTTCTCTTCTTTTATTCGGTTATCTGCGAACCTATGCGATTCATTATTTTGGGGCCGAAGATACCTACATGTATAAAGAATCACTTCCCGGCATCGTAACTGTCATGGCTTATTCAACCGCTCTGCCTCCCTGATAAATGAATGGGAAATATAAAACTACCAAAAGTTCTTGACATCATAGCATGCATGATGTCAGTCCCCTTTTTGTATCATGTTCTTTCAGCGCTTCCATATCCAGGTCAAAATTTATCCCTTTCTTCTGCCTGCTATCCATGCACTAATTTCTTAGGAAGCCTGTAATCAGGTTTTCCTTTACTGAACCATTGTACCATATACATTCCTTTAAATTCGCAGAAAGCTCTGGTGATTCCTTTAGCGCAAAAATCGCCGCCCAAAAACGTCCATAATCCTTCTTTCTCCCTCTATCCTCATAGACCCGGACCACTCCCCTGTCTACACATTTCAAACCCTCAGACTCAAATATTTCGTCCGTCATGGCATATAATCTTTTCAAGACATCCTGCCCCAGCCTATCTATATCAAAGCTCAACTCAATTTTCGGCATCTATACATGGCCTCCCTTTGTTCTTTTATTTTAATTTCTCTGTTATTAATACGAACATCCTCTTTACTTTTAATCACAGATTCACATCCAATACCATGCCTGTCCTTAGCTGAATTTGAAGTTTGTTTTTCGATATCACACGTATCTCCCGAACAATCTGCCGTATGAAGATATTATCAAATTCGGCTCCTGTGGCCCCGCCTGTCTCACCTATGATTCGGCTGATTTCCTGGTCCAGATACTCATACTCGTCCCTTATTTTTTCCTGCTCTCGTATGCTTTCTCTCCTCCTTTTTAATTCGCTTATCTGTAATCCCAGCTTTCGCATTCGGTCGCTGTACCAGTTCTCACCACCATGTTCCCTGGCTGCCATGCCCACATAGTCCATAAGCTGGTCTCGCAGTTCCTCTATGGTTTTATCAATCTCTTCCTCCGTGCACGCTCCTCCAACAACCTTGGCAGCCCGGAGGATATCTTCCTTTACCCCGTTTAAGAAGTTTTCTTCCTCCTGGTCAATTGACAAGCTGTGCAGCTTTCCCATGATTGCTTCCTGAATGACCTCCTCCTTTAACGTAGGTGATTCATGGCACCGCTTCGTCCCATGCTCCAAACGGTTGATGCAGCGCCATACGATTACCTTCTTCCCATTTTTTGCCCAGGTTGTCCTGCGGTAATGGGCTCCGCATTCATTGCACACCATGATTCCGGTCAGTGCATATTTGGAACTATATACGCCCTGGGCCGTCTTCCCTTTCCGGGTTCCGGCTTTTTTTAATGAGGAGCGTCTGGCAATCTCCTCCTGTATTTTGTAATAGACTGTCTTCGGTATGATTGCCTCATGATGGTTCTTCACATAGTACTGCTTCTGCTGGCCCGAGTTCTTCACCCTCCGTTTGGTCAGGTAGTCTGCTGTGAACGTCTTTTGTAATAGCACATCCCCCATGATTTTTTCATTAGTCAATATATTGTAGATGGTACCCGTGCTCCATGTTTTCTTACCTGTGGTGGTCTCTATCCCTGCATCCTCCAGCCTGTGCTTGATTCGTTCCAGGCTGTCCCCGTCCAGAAACCACCGGGCCATGTTGCGGATAACAGCGGCTTCCTCCTCCACGATGCACATCTCTCCCGTTGGCGCCTTCCTGAACCCATAGCTTCTCTGTCCTGTGGATTCTCCCTTTTCAAATTTTCTCGCATACCCCCACTTGACGTTGGTGCTGATGGCCCGGCTCTCCTCCTGTGCCTGGCTGCTCAGGATGGTCAGTATCATTTCGGTTGAGTCATCCAGGGTGTTGAGGTTTTCTTTTTCAAAGTACACGGCCACGTTCTTTTCCCTGAGCTTCCTCACCCAGGAGATGCAGTCCACCGTATTCCTGGCAAACCGGCTGATGGATTTCGTAATGACCATGTCCACCTTCCCCTTCATACACTGGTTCATCAGCTGATTAAAGTCATCCCTGCGAAAGGTATTGGTCGCGCTGCGTCCATCATCCGCGAAGACACCGGCGAATATCCAGTTGGGATTCTGCATGATGTGCCTGGTATAATACTCAATCTGTATGTCGTAACTGGACTGCTGCTGTTCCAGCTCCGTGCTGACGCGGCAGTATGCCGCTACCCGCAGCTTCCTGATTTCCCGGACCGACTCATCCGCCGGGTTCCAGGTGGCCGGGATGACCTCCACGATTCGTTCCGCCCTTGGCATGTAATCCCTCCTTTCTGGCTAATTCCCTAGTCTGACTTTCCCGTTTCATCCGGACGGTTTCTTCCAGCCTACTCTGTACCTGTACAAACAGTTCTTGTGTCACCAGAGCAGGAAATTTCTTGTCCCCCAGATAAACAGGGTTGGTGAGGATATTTCGGATACAGCTGTGGCTCCATGCTGGCTTTCCTTTCTGGTTGGGTATGGACTGGCGTATTAGCTCATTTGCCAGTGCTGTCAGCGACATCCCTTCTGCGTAGGATTGGAATAGCATCTGGACGATTAGACCGTATTGCTCATGGATGATTGGCATTTCCTGTGCATCCAGCCAGTATCCGAAGGGGACACAGTAGCGTATGTTCTTCGATTTCTTATCTTTTGTTGTTTTAATTTCTGGGTATTGAAGTACTGTCGCATTGTTTATCAGCTGAAATCTCAAGCTTCTGTCCGGCTGTACCTCTACCCTCTTGATGATTTTAAATATGGACGAATCAATTTTTTCTGCCTTGATGGAACCATCCAATCCCCGAAGGTAATCCTCTATCTGACAGGTCAATTCTGTCATCTTTATCTCTCGGTATCTCCTGGCAGCAATCTGAAAATATAGCTGCTCCATCCTTTTATAGTCTTCATTGCATTTGTTCCAGTCCCCATTTAATTCAGATTCCATGCGCTGTCTTTCTTTGATGATTCCGGTCAGTATCTTTTTCGTTTCCTCATGGTACAGGGCCGGCTCTGTTTTCATCCGCACAAGTGCTTGTAAGAACAGTCCATCCAGTTGCTTCTCTGTCAGGATGGGCATCTTACATGGTTCCTTCGTGGCCGGGTCATAATGCCTGCATTTCCAATATCGAATATCCCTTTTGTCACCTCTAACGCTCTGTTTATAGATGGAATATACCCCGCCGCAGCTGCTGCATATCAAACGGCCTGTATACATGGATGTTCCCTGGATGGAGCCGGATGGATGACGCTGGTTCCATAAATCCCGGGAGCGTTTCAGGCACTTTTGTACCCGTTCAAACTGCTCTTCTTCAATCATCCTTGGGTACGGCTCCACTCCCAGATAGTCCTTGTTACGCAAGATTTTCCGAATAAGGACGGGTGTCCAGGACGGTTTTCCACGGGTGGTAGGTGCCTTCCTGTCTTTTAGCATCCCGACTATCTTTTTGATGGATTCTCCTCCGTCATATGCATCAAAGATAAGGTGTACAGCCTCACTCTGCCCCGAATCCATTCTCATGTCTCCGTCAACCAGACAGTACCCATAGGTGATATAGTTGTTCACATGGCATCCCTCCTGTCATAGGACCGGTTCATATAGGTTAAGTCCGCACCGCAGATGGAAGCCCAGCTCCCGTTCCTTTCCCACAGAGACTTCCCGGACCAGGAGGATAAACTGGTCACCATCGAACGCCTGCATCTTCCCATCATATCCCTGGAGCTGATGCAGGGTGGCCTGTAATCCTGTGATGGTATCCTGGTGGATACCTCTACTGTGCAGCTGTTTCTCTTCTGACCTGCATCTGCTTAGCTCTCGTTCAATCTTCCGGCTCTCCTCAAAATAAAGAGCAGAGTCGATACACTCATTTGCTTTTAACTGCCTGAGTATATGTCTCTGCTCTTTTAGTTCCAGTTTCTTTTGATTTAAGGTACCCAATGCCTCATGGAGACCATTGGCCTCCTGTATCCTCTTTACCCCTTGTATGATTGGACCAAACAACTCATCCGCATGTCCTACGAGAGTATTAAAGGCATTCACAAACGTGTTTTTTATATCCACTTCCCATATCTCATTGGTATAGCACTGGCATTCCTCTGACCGGTGGCCCGGACATCTCCACTTGATGGACACTCCCTTTCGTCTCTGCTCCTTCTTACGGATGAACGTTCTCCCACATTCCCCGCATACCACCTTTCCGCTTAGGATATAAGTTTCTCCACTCCCACGCGGGTTCATCCTGGCCTGTCTGCCAAGACGGTGCTCCTTTATCTGTTGTAACCGCATCTGCTCATCCCTGCTCAGGATACCCTCATGGTCATCCCTTATAAAATACTGTGGCTTCTTCCCACGGTTTTTCTCTGTCCGGTACGGCACCGTCCCAGTCGAATAGGTTTTCTGGTGAAGGCAGTCACCCACTGTTTTCTCGTTAAACAAAATCCGCAGGACCGCCTCGGAGGACCAGAGCCCACCATACGGCGCCGCTACTTGGTTCTGATTCAGGCATTCGGCTATCCTCACCCCACTCATTCCGTTCATGTACATACTGGCCATCCTGCGGACCCATGCTGCCTCATCCTTCTTGACAGCCAGCTCCTTCTCTTCATCCTTATCGTAACCATACGGCCGCCTGCTTATCACGAATGTACCATGTTTGAACCGGTTCACCGCTGACCAATGGACGTTTTGGGATATGTTCTCTGACTCCTGCTGTGCAACCGCACCGTATATAGTCAGTATCCCTTCACTCTCCTCCGTCATGGTATTCAGGCGTTCCTTCTCAAAATACACACTTACCCCTATTTCCTTCAGATGGCGGACCGTGGATAAGGTGTCCACCGTATTCCTGGCAAACCGGGTGATTGATTTGGTCAGTATGAGGTCTATCCATCCTTTTTCGCATTCCTCCAGCATCCGTTGGAAGTCCTCCCTCCCCCATCGGCTGGTTCCGCTTATTCCCTCGTCCGCATATATCCCGCAGAATTCCCAGGCCGGATTTTTCTGGATAAGCCCCTTGTAATACTCCATCTGTGCGTCATAGGAATGATACTGGCCATCGTCATCCGTGCTCACACGGCAATATGCACACACCCGTATGCTCCGTATCTGGTATCCTGTACGCTCTGGTATGGTCTTTGGGATGTATAATACTTCTGCCACTTGTTATACCTCCTTTCCTCCGTTTTCAACAAGACACATTACCACACTTCCTGCACCATATCAAGTATCAGTTCTCCAAATCTTCACATTTTTATACAACATGTTGGGAACATATCCTCTGGTACTTCCGAAGGACCATGTCGTATATGACGGGGGCAATCAGCCTTTGGCGTAGCAGCTCATCCAGTATCTTTTGTACTTCTCTGAATCGCAGGTATTGAAGCAGCTCCATTGTTTCCATAGTTCCTCCAGGAATACTCTATTTCCACCTCACGGATTTCTTCATGTGTATCGCTCCTGAAGCTGTTATGGGAATGCCCATCTGTAACACCTTCATCCATTCTGGCCTCGTTCCATTCCACATCCATGCAGTCATCCCGGAAGAACGGCTGCATGATCTGGCATCGAACCCACCTTCTCTCTGTTTCTAGTTTGTGCTTCTATTTGACACTACTCCCCGAAGCGTGTCCAGAAGGATACCTGGACAGGGCAGCCAGTCCGCCTGCCTGCAGCGTACAGGCATCATAGGAATTCCACCTCCTCCGGGTTCTCCGGAGGCCGCCCTCATTGCGTGGTCCCCGGCCAAGGGGGCTGTGACTGGACGGAAGTATCATTGTCAGCTGTCCGGAGCCATGGCGATTCAACCCTGCTTATGATTGATTGAGAGTCAGGTGTGTACCGCTCTTGCCTTAAGATGTATTGCACATCCATGGACAGGACCATGTCCTGCAGGCAGTCTTCGCGCACCCCTCACGTCGCTTTCGTTCCTCACGACCGGACAGCCAATGTAACGGATTGGCTGGATATGAAGTTGTCATTGTACGGCGGACGGCATACTCCCGTCCTTTTATTCAGGCCTGTATGAATCATTTTTTCTTTTGTGGATTATCATATATCCAGTCTCCCACTTAAGAGATGGACCGGTTATACCCCATTCTCTCCTTCCATTTCGGGTTTTCAAAAAATACCCCTCTACTATTTAAAAGCCGAAAAATAGGCCTCCTGATAACCAACTACTTACAAAAACTTGATTAACTTACCATAAATTCTTTTGCAGTCTTTCCCTTTAAAATGCCTGCCAAAAAATATCCCCCTACTTTTAGAGGTAAAAAAAGGGCCTCCTGATAACCAAACTTTTTCTTAAATATATATAAACTTCTCTGAAACGCAGGTATTGAAGCTGCTCTTTTCTTCCTTCATGCAAATCCTTCAGATAACTTCGTTGGGTCAACCTCCCCTGTATTCATACATTCCCCTCTCATGAATAGGCAATTTCAATGGGGATGGACTTATGTTTTTCTTTACAATTGCATGGACGAGCCAGTTCCTCATCCCTGTACCATTCCCTTCTAAAAAAACATCCCTCTACTACTAGTGGTAAAAAATAGGCCTTCTGATAACCAGATTTCTTCTTACGATTTTCTTAAGATGCACACGTTCGGCATACAACCCGTCTTGCCAATTACATTTCCAGATAAGATTCCCCCGCGACTCATGGTAAAAAACAGCCCTTTGATAGCCAAGATTAATTGCAAAAACTTTTCAAGCCACCTTGAATACTCTTATCATCTGCCCTTTGAAAATATCGGCTGAAAAAAATACCCCCTCACTATTAGTCCAGTTTCAGACCCCTTTTGATAACCTCAAAAAGCCAATTTCGTTAAAAGTGCACATACAACTTTAGTTATTTTTACTCAGTTTATTACGCCTCAAATGGTTTATATTCTTTCCCTCTGTACTAGATATTCCATTGGGTACTTCTTGGCAGGCCACCATGGGCCAGGGCATGGCCCACCGGATAGACAGACTCCACCCTTGGCGTGGCATATATTTTTTTGTACAGGTACAGCATGTATTTGATTTTTTTGCCTCTGTTTTCCTCTCCAAACAAACAAAAAGCCGCCACATAATATGACGGCTACCCTCAAAACATACTATCACATATCCCGAATCATCTTCATCAATCGTATCCCATCCTTCACCCCTTCCTCATACAGATACAGCTGACACATCCCATTTCCATCCAGCATGTCATCAATACAATCCTCTATGGCATCCCTCTGCTCCTTGGTAATTTCCTTCATCCAATGGTCCATGCGTTCGTTCAGCTTGTGGTCTGCATTCTTTTCTTCCTGTGTCTTATCTGCCTGCCATCGGGTTACCAGCCATTCTACCCTGGCTGCTATGACTTCCTCACATTGTTCCCTCGTAGTTTTCTTCATGGACACTCCTCCTTCCGCCAACACCATATCGAATATCACGGCGGAAGTCCATATCCACATGTCATAAAGATTCTGCTCCAAATACGTCAGAACCACCTACAGGGTGCACCTATAAATACACCATTTTCCTTGTACTTGCGTGGTCTCCAGCCAAAACCGACCACCTGACAGGTGACCAAGGCCCCAAACAGGTGCACCTTGGTGGAATCAGAAAAACGCCCGCATTGCGGGCGATTGTGGCCGGGAGGGGCGCCTTTAGGTGCACCTCCCTTTAACCTGCACACAAATCGAACGGGAAATACGGTTCGATTCATGGCGACGAATGTGACGTTGAGATATCAATTTTTCTTATCCAAAATGGGCTTTCTTATATTGGGCCAAATTTGCCGGATTTTTTATTGTATGCCCATCTATCCCATTGCTCTCCTTAAAAGCCAGCACAGTGGCTTACGATGCGTTACAAGGGCTAATTCAAGTTGCTTTAGCTAAGTTGATTTTTTACTTTTCCCTAATCTCTAAAACACCCTTATATCAAGCCCACAACAAAAAGTAATTTATTGCGGTTCTATACTGAATGTTGGGGTGTGTTAAAAAGTACACGGTAAATCACTAGTACCGTGCTAGTTACCTGGTTCCATGAGATAATAACTCCAGAAAACTACAAGTTTTTAAGGAGTTAGTGCCATGGATAAAATTACACTCAGGTCCGTGAAGAGCACTGGGCCAGAATCTTAAATGAATGTATGAACAGCGGGATGTCGAAAACCGCCTGGTGTCGGGCAAACGGGATTTCTGTGAAGCAGTTTTTTTACTGGCAGCGCATCCTGCGCAGGGAAGCCTATGAAGCATCTCAGAATCCACCATTACCTGCAGTTGCAGAGACAGAACCGTTGTCTGCTGTTCAGAGAACGGTATCTTTCGCCGAAATCAAACTCCCTGCTGTGCCACCAGACTCGTCACCCGTTTTCCATCCGGATCTGGTGATCCGGAAAGGGAACCTTGTTCTGGAAATCTCAAATTCAGCCTCATCAGAATTGATCTCCCGGGTAGGAGGGATTCTTCATGCTGAATAACGCATCCGGCTTCCGGAAGGTTTACATTGCTGCCGGTTATACAGATCTGCGGCGCGGGATCGATGGGTTGGCATCCATTGTGAAATTCAACTTCCAGCTGGAGCCCTATGAAAAGGATATCCTCTTCCTGTTTTGCGGAAGACGCAGTGACCGCATCAAGGGGCTCATATGGGAAGGAGACAGATTCCTTCTCCTTTACAAAAGGCTGGAGCTTGGCAGTTTCAGCTGGCCCCGTACAAAAGAAGAAGCACTGGAGATCACACTGGAACAATACCAGGCACTGATGCAGGGCTTGGAGATCGTGTCCAGACATCCAATCCAGGAAGTGCAGCCCAGTGATCTTCTGTAAAAAGTTGTGCAAAACGGAGAAAATAAAAAATCTTTTTGTATCTACTACTGCAGACACGGCGGAAGTTATCCACGGCCGGGTCTCATCCCATTCATTCAATCAAGAGTACTTCACAGCTATAAGCTGCTGTGTGGATAAGTACTCTGAAAAACCGAAAAAACTATTAGTTTTTCCGGTTTTTCAGAGTGTTTATCCTTTGGTAAGAATGACGAACCTTCTTTTTTATCCCGTTCGCTTTTTCTTTTGGTTTGCGGTACAATAGTTCCAGTAAAACAAAGGAGCGCCGAACATGCAGAAGATCTACTTACCGGAAGAACTAAACAGTTTCAGCAGGGAAACACTCGTGGCAGTGCTCCTGTCCATGCAGGACCAGCTTACCCAACTGAATACAAACATGGAACGTCTGATTGAGCAGATCGCGTCTGCAAACAATCATCGTTATGGGCGCTCTTGCGAAAAGCTGGACGTTATCGCCGGACAGTTGGAGCTGGAGATCATCTTTAATGAAGCGGAAGCCTTAACCGAAACGCTTTATGTTGTCGAACCTGCAGAAGAAGATGTGATTCAGGTCACGCGCCGGAAAAAAAAAGGAAAACGCGAGGCGAATCTCAAGGAGCTTCCTGTGGAAGTGATCTCTCATACCCTTCCGGAAGAAAAGCTGCAGGAGATTTTTGGCTCCGTTGGCTGGAAGCAGCTCCCAGATGAAGTCTATAAAAGAGTCCGGGTTCAGCCGGCAGTCTACACGGTCGAAGAACATACCGTTTCCATGTGTTGCAGGCCGATGAGACTCTGGTCAGGGTATCGAAGGATGGGCGCCCGGCAAACAGCAAGAGTTACATGTGGGTTTACCGGGCGGGAAAGGGATATGGGGATACACCCATTATCCTGTATGAATACCAGAAGACCCGGAAAGCAGACCATCCGCGGGAATTCCTGAAAGGATTCACAGGCACCGTTGTCTGTGGCGGATACTCCGCCTACCGGAAGCTGGACCGGGAAAGTGAGACCATCGTTTTCGCAGGGTGCTGAACCCATGCGAGAAGGTATTTTGCCGATGCCCTGAAGGCATTGCCGAAACAAGATCATCAGGCAGCCAAAGATACGGTCGCTTACAAGGCGACCAAGCGGATTGGCGCCATATACCATCTGGACACCCAACTCGCTGATGAAACCGGATGACCGGAAAAAGCAACGGCAAATCAATCTCAAACCTCTGGTGGAGGCTTTCTTTGCGTGGGCAAAAGAAATCCAGACTTCCAGTCGCCTGACCAAGGGTAAAACTCTGGAAGGGAGCAACTACTGCATCAATCAGGAAGAGGCATTAAAAGTATTCCTGGATGATGGCGAAGTCCCGCTTGATAATAACGCAACTGAAGGGTCACTGCGTAGCTTCTGCCTGCACAAACATGCATGGAAGCTGATCGACAGTATCGATGGTGCACAATCCAGCGCGATCATCTACAGTATCACGGAAACAGCAAAGGCGAATAATCTAAATCCCTTCCGCTATCTGGAATATATCCTGACCGTGATGAAGGATCATCAGGAGGATACGGATTATCGTTTTATGGAAGAACTGCTTCCCTGGTCTGAGCAGCTGCCGGAAATCTGTAAGAGCAAAACAAAAACAACAAATGTGTAAACTGACCGCCGGAAACGGCGGTCATAAAATGAGCTGGTACTCATGGTCTACCATATACGGTTTTTTTGCCGGGTACCGGCTATGAATCACTTACACCCCCTTCCTGTCCATATGCTAGGGTTGGGGGAAAAAAGCCTCTGATAATAGCCAGATACTAAACCGTCCAAAAGGAAGCAATACTGGGACCAGCTCTGCACTGGGAGCAAGTTTGTGTTGAGATGACCGCACT
This sequence comes from Enterocloster bolteae, assembly GCF_002234575.2. NCBI lineage: Bacteria > Bacillati > Bacillota > Clostridia > Lachnospirales > Lachnospiraceae > Enterocloster > Enterocloster bolteae. The sequence goes on from NZ_CP022464.2 coordinate 5,262,300, forward strand.
GTGAGTAAGGCGTTAAAAAGCATATGCCGTTATGTGTAAAATATAGGCAAAATATCCGCCGAAAGAAATTGTGTATTACCGATTATTTTGGTAGACAGCCCTCATACATGATGCTATACTTACCATATACCTGTCCACAATTACGGATGTGCATTGACCATTTTTTTGTAGCCTCTAAGGTAGAGCTTTCAATAGCGATATATCGCTTGGGAACCCACTACTCTGACGGTTCAGCTTGTGGTAAGTGGCATCTGGCTCTCTATTGCGTTGGTGGTATGGATGACCTTCTTGATTGCTGTGGAAAACTTGAAGATCGAGGAAATAGCATCCCAGTTTTGCATCCAGTTTTGCATCCAGATTTTCATTGAATTGAGATATTTTTTACACTTTTTTAGTCACCCATATTGGCGTTTCCTCTCATTATTTTATGCCCATGTCAATAGCATGTCATATTTCATGATAATGTAACTATAGTATGCTGTTATGGAGTTTTCAACTTGGTGAGTCTATTCTATTATCTCAAATCATATAGAAGGAAATCCATACATTATATGAAGCATTTACTATTGTTTAGCTTCACCTTTGCACGATTATTCCAAAATCATTTTATTCTTATTCTGGTATAATAGTGTTCATTGTCTGTATGATGAATATATGCATTATTATGTAGTTGAACTTTTAGCGAGGCTATATTATCTAATCTTGTAGACATATAAACTTCATCATCAGGAATTATTTTCTTTGCTTCATCAATTGCTAATGCTAAGCCACTAGAAGCAAACCCCATTCTTCTAAAATTACGGTGAATTTGATATCCAATATGACCAGAACCATTCCTTAGGCTATCATTTAAAAAATGTCTCAATCTAAATAACCCTACTATAGTTTTTTCATCCCATAAAAAATAATTTGTTTCAGGTACATAACCACTTGGAAGGTCTATTCCATTTGAATAGTTAATTAGTTTAGGAAGTGAAACTTCCATAAACTCCTCTTTAGAAATATTATGAAGATTGTTTATAAATCCATTTTCATTCAAGGGTAAATCCTTTAAATACAAATACTCTAGTTCGCTATCGTAGGTATTGAGTTTTTTTAGGTATAACATATTATTTTCTCCATGATTACTATAAATAGGTAGCATTAATCCGTAATTAGTATAATTAGAGATGTTTAGGAAAAAATGAATTTTTAAAGAGCTGCCCCTAATGAAACTACAAAGCGTTGATAATTATCGATTTCAATTTTACCTTTTTTAACATCTTTTGTTATAAGATATGGTCCAATAGATAGGGCGTCTAAATTAGTTTTTTCAAAACATTTCAGAGCATCCATAGGTGTTTCAACTATAGGTTCTCCAGCAATGTTAAACGAGGTATTCAATAATATAGGTACACCTGAAAGCTTTTCAAACTCATCTAAAATATTGTAGAGAACTGCATTTTGAGTAGAGGTAATTGTCTGAACTCTTGCAGTTTTATCCACATGAGTAACAGCCGGAATTTCATTGGGTTTAAGGACATTTGCCACTAACAACATATAGGGACTTTCAGCTCCGTGCTTGGGCAGCTCCTCCAACAGATATTTGAAATACTCGTATGGCTTCAGGTTATTCGCTTTGGCAGTTTCAGCTATGCTGTAGGCAATGGCACTGCTCTTTGCTCCGCCGCTCGTATCAATCAGATACCAATTCTTCCTGCCCAGAGTAAAGGGGCGAATACTTTGCTCCGCAGCATTGTTTGTCATCGGGACAGCACCATCTGTAAGAAATACCCGCAGAAACGATTCCTGATTGATGCAGTAGCTGATTGCCCTGCCAGTCTTCATTTTTGGCGCTACGTGACCCTGCTCGTATTTCAGATACGCAAAGAATGCGGCAACCAATGGGGCAACGTTTCTTTTTCGCTGTTCCAGACTCTCTTCGGGAGGCATATCCGCATAACCCTGCTCATACCGGAACATGGTCTGTATAATCTGGAACGCCTTATAGCAGATGGACTCCTGAACGGACCCTTTTTCCTTACCGGCAGACTTCACAACATCGGCAAAGTCCCTTCTGGCATGGGACCAGCATCCGGCAATCGTAAGGTCGTTCCGTTCCCTCGCGATTGAATGGTATACCTCATATCCGTCCGTCACGCAGATGCCACTGCAATCCTTTAGAAACTGTCTCGGATAATCCGCTTTGCGTCCTTTCTGGTATTCATAAAGGACAAAAGGATGTGCTTCCAGTGATCCGGTCCGGTACACCCACAATATAACTCCTGGATCTGGCAGGGCGACCATCCTTTCGTACTTCAACTGGTGTTTCATCTGCGTGGAGGACATGATAGTCATTGAGTTTTTCCCTGAGACGGTCATAAATCCTCTTCAGGTAACAGTCTGAACAGACATTCGCCCAGCGGCACATGGTCGGTTCCGGAAGGAAAACGTTACAGCGCTCGAACTCTTTTACCAGTCGCTGGATTGGCTGTGCATTGACATACTTGGCGTTGTAGATACCTGCGGCGAGGGAAGGCGTCACGATGCTGTTGCGCAGAAGATCAGCGGGACGCTCACCACGCACGAACGTCCTGCCGTCCGTGCTCACAAAGACCTCTACATGATGCTCGATTACCTCAAAGGAGGCGGGATGGAAAGCCAGTCTCTTATAAACTTCATCAGGGAGCTGCTTATATTTCCCATCTGGGAACGCTCTCTGGAGTTGTGCTTCGCAGACGGGATGGCTGACTGTGCTTACGGGCAGATCCTTCAGTTCTTCCCCGCGTTTTCCAATCACCTTTTTTCCGCGTTTATAAGCCTTCTAGTGGATTTCTTCGAAGGTAGGTTCCAGGATATCCGGATTCAAATCAACCGTCATCTCGGTTTCGTTAAACATGAAACCAAGCTGGAAGTGACCCTCCGCTTCCGTCAGGCCCTTTTCGGAAGAACGACCAAACCGATGCTGGCGCAGATGAATGACCTCCTCCGTAAGGATATCAATACTCTGGCTGAGCTTCTCCATGGAGTCCTGAAGTCCCAGATACATCTTGATCAATGTTTGTTTGTCAAGGTTTGATAGTTCTTGTTCGTCCAGTCTTACCGCCATCGTCCAAGACTCCCCCTTCCTGAATTTCATTTAGGAAAGTATACCAGAAACGCTCGGGAAAAGCCACTGATTGATTTGGAAACATTTCCAATTTAGAATACTTGTGTGCAGTTGACCTTTTTTATGGTCGGACGTTCCAGGATCGTCATACCATCAAGAAGCCGCTGGAGTTCAGCCTGGCTGAGCTGCACAGCTTCCTGTTGACTGCGGAGCCATCGGAGACGGCCGGCTTCTATGCGCTTGTAAACAAGGCAGAACCCATCGCCTTCCCAGACCAGCCCTTTGAATCGGTCTGATCTGGTCCCGCAAAAAAGGAAGAGGACATTTTTCTGAAAAGGGTTAAGATTGAACTGTTCCTTTACAAGAGCGGCCAGACCATCGATTCCCTTGCGCAGATCACTTTTACCCGCATAGAGATAAATTGCTTCGAAACCATTCATCTTAGACAACATCGGTCATCACCGCCTTAAGAAAAGCGAGGATATTGTCTGGCGCATCACCGCTGACTTCAATGACGGTATCCGCACGACGGATTCGGAGAGCAACAGCGGAAGAAGGGTCCGCAGGGCAAAAGGGAACCCGCATGAATCCACCGGTATGTTCCATGGACGTCTGGCCTGCCGCAGCCAGCGCTGTATTGCGCAGCTGCCTGAGGCGATAGTAATACTGTGACTCACTGACATTGTTTGCTGCGCACCATTCTTCGATGGATAGGCCGCTGGCACTACGTTCTTGGACCATGGCTTTCCAACTAGCCATTCGTACTTCGACGACCTCGTTCATAGAGAGTAGCATCCTTTGAGTTACTTGAAAAACTTCTAAAAGTTTTCAAAGTTTTTCAAGTAGATTCTTCTAGGAGCCTATTATCTCACAGACTGGGGCTCTAATCAGCCTACTCATTATGAATCACTTACAAGGCATCTATTTCTCACGCCCTGAAAAACACCCATTTCCAGGCCGCAAATTCACTCAATTTCCCCTCAAAAACCACTATATCTTGTGGTTTTATTCTTCATTTTTCTCCAAAACCACAATTCGTCATCTAAACTACCGTAGCTTAATGCCTATGCATCGAAAACTCATCCATAGGATACTTCTTCAGATTCTCCAGCACATGCCTCTCCTCGGCAGACCCAATCAGCTGTTCCCTGGCCTTCTTGGCCTCGGTCTCAGTTTTATGCCGGCTGGGACCTCCTACGCAGCCGCCTACACAGGCCATGCCTTCCACGAAATCTTCCGGAAGCTTTCCCACCTTCATGAGCAGCAATGCCTTCTTACACTCTGCGGCTCCGTTACAGCGGGCTACTTTGACATCTGTGTTTTCATCCATTTCCTTCAGGCATTCCAGTACGGCCGCTGTCACGCCGCCGCCGTTGCCAAAACGCTTTCCAAACACAGAGCTTTCCTGATAATCGTTCTCGGCCGGCTGAAGCTCTACTCCCTTGGCGCGCATCATGGCTCTTATCTCACCAAAGGTCATGGCATAATCTGCATTTCCCTTTACATTTAAATCCAGGCTCTCGCTCTTCTTGGCTATGCAGGGGCCAATAAATACAGTAACCGTATCCGGATCCCCGCTCTTTATCATTCTGGACACTGCGCACATAGGCGACACCGTGGTGGACATATTCTCCAGTAACATTGGAAAATGCTGCTTAATCATGTTCACGAACGCGGGACAGCAGGAGGTAGTCATCTTCTTTCCCTCCTTATGGGCCTGGGCCCATTCTTCTGCCTCATAGGCAGCGGTCATGTCTCCGCCCAATCCCACTTCTATCATGTCCGCAAATCCCAGCTGCTTTAATGCAATTTTCCAGCTGGCCATGGTAATGTCAGGGCCGAACTGCCCCTCTGTGGCAGGCGCCACCATGGCAACCACCCGTTTTCCTGCCTTAATCAGGCGAATCACATCTACCATGAAGGTCTTGGACCCTATGGCTCCGAACGGACAGCTATGGATGCAGGCTCCGCACTGGATACATTTCTTCTCATCAATCACGCAGATGCCATACTCATCATAAGTGATGGCATCCACCGGACAAATTTTCTTACACGGACGCTCCAGATGGGCAATGGCGTTATAGGGACAGGCCTGTGAGCACTTGCCGCATTCCTTACATTTGCCGGGCTCGATATAGGCCCGCTCACGTCCCATGCTGATGGCTCCGAAATTACAGGAGTTCTGGCAGGCCTTTCCCATACATTTACGGCAGTTGTCAGTTACTATGTAGGATGCAATGGGACACTCCTCACAGGCAGCATTGATAACCTGGACCACATTGGATGTGTCCTTCCCGGTTGGACATTTTCCTTCTGCCAGGCGGACCCTCTGCCGGATAATTTCTCTTTCCTTATAAATACAGCAGCGGTAAGTCGCCTGAGGCCCTGGTATCATGGAATATGGAATCTGCTCCCGCTTCTCGTCCAGATTCCCTTCCCATGCAGCTTTAGCCACCTCGTAAAGTACATCATGTTTCAAACGCAGGATTGTCGCATCATTGGTTACCATCTTTTTCTCCTCCTTGTTACGGGCACTTGGAGACCGTCCTATGGTCTCCTGCGCATTACATATCATTGGCTTATCCCATATATGTCTGCTTCTATATCACAATTCGAGTTTGTTAAAATTATATCAACACTAGAAATCTACTATATTTACCCTGAAAAAGCAAGTATTAAATGACATACAACATTAGTAATATGTCACCACTACTGTCTTTCCCATCTCCTCAATCACATGCCTCAGCTGTTCCACCAGATTCTGGCGGATACCCAGGTCAAAGGGAAGTCCCGGATTCTGGTACGCACTGTTGATTGCCTTCCCCACATACAGGTGCACCTCCGTGCAGTCCTCTATGAGCACCTTGGCCACCATAGAACCCCCGTTGGGCTTATCCAATTCATGAAAAAATTCTTCGGATACAGTCTCATTTTTCACATACCTGCGAAGCAGCTGAAGTACCCGGTTAAGGGTAAGAACTCCCTCCGTAACCAAATCCACACCTTCCATGTATGCAATGGGAGGTATCTCCGGATCCACATAATCCAGTGATACATCCAGTTTCTTCCCCAGCACCCTGGACACGATAGTGGCGCTGGTTCCCCCGCATACAATGGTCCTGGCATTGGGATCATCCATAAAATCCTGGACCATACGAACGTCGTCTTCCGGATTCCTTGCAGGTCCGGTCATAAGGTGAACAGGCTTGCTGTCAATAATCCGCATGCACGCCACCGTAGTATCATCCCCTGGACGGAACTGATACAGCTCGTCACAGGCCCTGCTGATGCTGGCGGCCAGACGCATGGCCGACACGGTCAGAGGATACTGTCTCACTGCATAGTCCGCAATGTCCTGCCACAGCCATCCAAAGTTCAGCAGTTCACCCACCCCTGCATGGATGGTGCCGTCGCTCATGAGAATCAGGGCATCGCCTTTTTTGACCTTGAACCTGTATTCATTGATTTCCTTGCCCTGCATGACCCGTACATTTTTCGGAATCTGCATAAGCTTTCCGTCCCGGATAAATATGCATCCGGGATTATCATATTCCACCAGATACGCATCCCCGTTGTGGTATACCTGCAGTATACTGAAGGTGGAATAAGCCACCTGCCTGACCTGACAGATGGGGAGAGTCTCACTGATGGTATCCACACACTCCTCCAGGGTAGCCCCATTAAGGAACATGGTTCCTAATATCTTAGAGGTCAGCGTGGACAGGATATTGGCCTTGACTCCGCTTCCCATACCGTCCGCCAGAATCATGATGTTGGAATCCTCGGTCTGCAAAAGCTCTACCTTGTCCCCGCACAGGATTTCGGTGTACTTGTTCAGGCTTTTATATGCAACATCCACTGTAATTCCCATTATTTACCTCCGTTGCCGCCTGGTTTCTTTAAATCCACATTGCTCAGATGGACATACCCGGACTTTCCCCCGCCCGGATTGGCGCTGCCTATATGGACATACCCCGTAGGCTTTTTCTGTTCACCGGCATTATCTGCCGGATTCCCGGCTCCTGATGCCGGTTCTGATGCCGGCCCGGTTCCTGATATCTGTCCGGCTTCCGCTCCGCCGGAGCCCCCGGCTGTCATGACACCCTTTAAGGGCACGGCTCCGCTTCCCAGCTGTACGCCAGGAATTTCCCGCTCTCTTTCTCCCCCGGCATACCCGGCATCGCTGCCATCCTCCAGCAAGGAGTGGCACAGCTTGGTCAGGGTGGTTTTTGTCTCGGCTGTTGTCTCTCCCAGCAGACCTGCTATCTCCTGAGCCACCATCATCTGTTTGTGGATGACCTTCTGGGCCAGATCTATGGTTTCCAGCTTTCTCTCATATTCTTCCTGGGCCAGCTCCTCCTCACGGGTTATGTCTATGAAGGTGGCCAGGACTGCATTTTCCTTTTCTATGTACACAATGTTCTGCAGGGTGGAAAGATTATATTCCGGATAATTCACCCGCTTGCCGTGGATGTTCTGGTGTGTATCAAATACCCACTGGAAGTTCACTGGGTCGATAAGTTCATACAGATACATCTGCAATGCCTGGGAACGGGTCCTTCCAAAATATCTCTCGCCCACATCCGAGTACTCCATGATGCGCATGTCATCTCCCACAATCAGTACGATGTTGGGTGAAGTCTCCATCACCAGGTTGGCCATGGATTCCGCCTTTTCATGCATAAACGGGATACACATGCTTACCTCTGCCTTGTGCTGGAATACGGCAATGGCCTTTTCACGGCAGGTAGGGTAACCGCAGGCGCCGCAGTTCAGCTCATCCTCCGGCTTCAGTTTGTTGGTCATTCGCAGGATTTCCCGTATCTGTTCCTCCGTAGGCTGGGGGTCCCTGGGGGAATGGTCCTCGAACTGCTTCCTGAAATTCACATTTTCCCATACCGGCTCCATCTGCGTTTCCTCAGCCGGCTCCCTGCAGATGCTCTCCTCCATGTCCAGCTTAACCTTAAACCTGGATATAAACTCCTCATCTACCGTGGGGCCTTTGATGCAGCCGCCGGAACACATATTCATCTCTATAAAACAGCCCTTGATTTCTCCCCGGGACATACTCTTGCACAAATCAATACAATTGTCTTCCCCGTGGACATAGAACTTTCTGTATCCATCCCCCTTCTCCTCGGTAGCCAGCACGGAATTCACCACGCCGTTGGTCACAGGATACAGGCGGTTTACCTTTGGGTCAAATGCGGTAAATGGCCGGTCTTCACAGTCCCCGATTACGATGTCTTCTTCCTCCAGCCATTTGTTTATGTCATTAAAATTTAATACAGCATCAATATAGCCCTCATGCCTCAGGTCCATGGCTTCCTTCTTCTTGGCAATACACGGTCCAAGGAACACGACCTTCACATCACATCCAAGTTCTTCCTTCAAAAGCTTTCCGTGGGCAATCATGGGAGACACAACCGGTGCCAGGCAGGGTATAAGCTGTGGATAGTAGATTTCCACCAGGTCATTAGCACTTGGGCAGCATGTGGTTATAATATTCTCCATCTTGTGCTCTGCCAGAAGCTTCGTATACTCAGCCGTCACAAAAGCAGCTCCCTCGGAAGTCTCTCTCACATCCTCGAATCCCAGGCGCAGCAGAGCCCCCCGCACCTGACCGATTGTCTTGTATTTTAATAAACCCATATAGGACGGTGCTATGGACACCACCACACGCATGCCTTCGCGCAAAAATCCGCGAACCATGTTCAGGTCGCTCTTAAGGGTTTTTGCTGACTGAGGACAGATCTTCAGACAGTGACCGCACAGGATACACTTGTCCGGCATGATGACCGCCCGCTCATCCTTGACCTGGATGGCCTTTACCCCACAGTAGCGGACGCATTTATAGCAGTGTTTGCACTTTGTGGCTTTGAAATCTATGATTTCCATGCCCATAATCAAAGTCTCCCCTTTATCTCATTTTCAAAAAATTCTTCTGTATCTTCCGGCTTCAGGGAATACAACTCGCCCTCCACCGTCACGCACACTCCATGGTCACAATTTCCGGAACAGAACGCACCGTTTAAATCCACCTTATCAGACAGGCCGTTCTCATCCACCAGCTTCTGGAGCTTACTGATAATCTCTCTGGATCCCTTTAAATGACAGGCGCTTCCAATACATATCGTTACTTTCATCCCTTATTCCTCCACTATCTGCGTGTATTATGGGCTCACCCCAAACCATGGCTTCATTATCTCACATTGTGATATTTATATCAATAATATTTCTCAAATATTTTATAGAAAAGACAGGGCTGTTGTGCTATAGTTAATGATATTTACGAGAGGAGTTGAAGTACTATGAAAAAACATGTTTCTTTACTTTTAATAGCATTTATGGGTATCTCCCTGGTGCTGGGCGGATGCGGCAAGAGCACCTCAGGCACACCTGCCACAGAGGCTCGGACGGAAGCCCAGGCCGGGACACAGACGGAAGCCCAGGCCGACGCACAGACCATAAACCAGAACGGTGAAAAAGCCTCCCAGGACCAGGCCTCAGAAAGCGCTTCCGGCGCAGTGTCCTCCTCTGAATCCGGTTCCGGCGATGAACTGAACACGGGTTTTGATGAAAACAAGCTGACCTGTCAGGCAGCCATCCGTGTAGGCTCTCTAAAAGGCCCTACCTCCATGGGACTTGTATCCCTGATGGACAAGGCTTCCAGGGGCGAGACCTCCAATGTTTATGAATTTACCATGGCCGGCAAGGCTGATGAACTGGTGGGCAAGATTGCAAACGGCGATCTGGATATCGCCCTGCTGCCTGCCAATGTTGCCAGTGTACTCTACGCCAAGACCCAGGGAAATATCACGGTCCTGGATATCAACACCCTGGGTGTCCTCTATGTGGTTGCCTCAGATGATTCCATTTCCTCCATGGCTGACTTAAAGGGACGCACCATTTATATGACAGGAAAGGGAACCACCCCTGAATACGTCATGAATTACCTTTTAAAGGAAAATGGTCTTTCTACATCTGATGTGGACCTTCAGTTCAAATCCGAGGCCACAGAAGTGGCGTCCCTGCTAAAACAGGATTCCAGCGCCATCGGAGTTCTGCCGCAGCCCTTTGCCACTGCTGCCTGCATCCAGAACCCTGACCTAAAAACAGTGCTGGATTTAACAGAACAGTGGAACATGCTGAACAAGGACACCGGAAGCATGCTGGTGACAGGAGTTACCCTGGTACGCAGCGATTTTCTCAGGGAAAACCGCTCCCCTGTTGCAGACTTCATAAAGGACCATGAGGCCTCCACCCTTTTTGCCACAGAACATGCGGAGGATGCATCCAGGCTGATTGCTGAGCAGGGTATTGTGGAAAAAGCCCCCATTGCCCAGAAAGCCCTTCCCTACTGTAATATTGTATGTCTGACCGGTCAGGAGATGAAGGACGCATTGAGCGGTTACCTCTCCACCTTACATGAACAGGACCCAAAATCCATCGGCGGACAGATGCCCGGAGATGATTTTTACTATATGCCCTAACCCCTAACTGCGGAGACATCCCTCATGAATCAACCTACAAATCACATCACACGAATACGTAAATATCTGGTTTGGCTGTTCTGGATTGCAGTATGGCAGACAGCCAATCTCCTGATACACAACAATATTATATTCGTAGGCCCTCTGGACATGGTAAAGGCCCTGGCAGAACAGGCGGCGGACCCGGCCTTCTGGGCCACCATCCTGAATTCCTTTGCCAGGATAAGTCTTGGATTCCTGGGGGCCTTTGCCCTAAGCATCCTCCTGGGAAGCCTGGCCTACCTCTTTCCCCTGGTAAAGGAGCTGCTGGACCCGGTCATGCTTCTGATTAAATCTGTTCCGGTTGCCTCCTTTGTTATCCTGGCACTGATATGGATTGGCTCCCGCAACCTGGCAGTATTCACCTCTTTTCTGGTGGTGGTGCCCATGGTCTATGTGAGCACTCTGTCCGGGCTGAAACACACGGATAAAAAACTGCTGGAAATGGCCCGAGTTTTCCGTATGCCCATGTGGAAGCGCATCCACTATATCTATGTGCCAGCCCTCCTTCCATACCTTGTAAACGGGTGCCGTACAGCTCTTGGTATGAGCTGGAAATCCGGCGTGGCCGCGGAAGTCATCGGCATACCGGAAGGTTCCATCGGAGAACAGCTGTACTACTCCAAACTGTATCTTGACACGGCCGGGCTATTTGCCTGGACCTTTGTCATCATAATAATCAGCGCATTGTTTGAACGTTTTTTTCTTTATCTGCTAAAGAAAATAAAGCATTAAGGAGCGTGTATGGAATGACCCTGGAATTGCAACATATTTCCAAATCCTATGACGGGCTGCCCGTATTAAAGAACCTGAACCTGTCCTTTCAGCAGGGCCAATGTTATTGTCTCATGAGTCCATCCGGTTCAGGCAAAACTACTCTGCTGCGCATTCTCATGGGGTTGGAGCAAGCAGACCATGGCTTGATACTGGCAGACGGAACCCCCCAGGACATGAGTTCCCTGCCTGCTTCCGCTGTCTTTCAGGAGGACCGGCTCTGCGAATCCTTTTCTCCGATTGAAAATGTAGCCATGTGTGCCGGCCGGTCGCTCAAGGCTCCCCGTATTAAATGGGAATTGGCCCGCCTGCTTCCGGAGGAATGCCTGAACCGCCCTGTATCCACCTTAAGCGGCGGCATGAAGCGCCGTGTGGCTGTCGCCCGTGCCCTTCTTATCCCCTCCCATATTCTTCTCATGGATGAACCTTTTACCGGCATGGATGACGAATTGAAATGCAATGTCATTTCATATATCAGGGAAAAACAAGACGGACGGCTTTTAATCCTCTCAACCCACCAGGAGGAGGATGTGGAACTCATTGGCGGAGAGCTGGTGAGATTGGAAAACTGTATGGACGTATGATATGTACGATATACATTAACCGAGCCAAAGAAAAGCGCTGCAGCCCATGGTTTTTCCCCTGGGCCTGCAGCGCCTTTCACATATAATTCTGAATACAATTCGTATAAACAGCCTGATTCAGTCACCTGCGCTGGTACGAAAGAATGAACTTACATCTGTCTCATCTGGTCCTGGCAGGATGGTAACTGCATATCGAAGGCAGGGTTGAACGCATAGAAATTCCTGCTGTCCAGCTTCTCCTGGGTGATACGCAGCAGTTCACCGAATCTCTGATAATGAACGACTTCCCTTTCCCTCAGGAATTTGATGGGTTCACAGACGTCATAATCCTTCACAACGCGCAGGATATTGTCATAGGTGCTCCTGGCTTTCTGCTCTGCAGCCATATCCTCATGAAGGTCCGTAATTACGTCTCCCTTGGACTGGAACTCACATGCATTAAAAGGAATTCCTCCTGCCGCCTGGGGCCAGATACCTGTGGTGTGATCGATATAGTAAGGTCCGAAGCCCTGCTCTACCAACTGGTCGGCAGTCAGTCCCTTTGTCAGCTGATGGATAATGGCAGCCACGATTTCCAGATGTGCAAGTTCGTATGCACACAATCTCTATACGTATAAATATATACCATTAATTACCAGAACTTCTTTTATTTTCCTGCGTTATAATAGATCGTGAAAGGAGATGTTGGTATGAATGTGATACCTGGTATGCGGTTTGGTGCCCTAACCACAAAATGGAGCTGGAAAAATCATAATTTCCGGCGCATATGGAAATGCACTTGCGAGTGCGGAGGATATTGTTATGTAAAGGAGGATGCGCTTATCAAAGGAATTGTAATGGATTGTGGAGAGTGCGAGGAAAATATTGCTACATACGAACCAAAGCTCTTAGATCATCCTGACTTTTCAGTCATTGAGGAATTTGTTCAAGCCGGCGGAAAACTGGCCGATGACAATGACAAGGATATTATTCGTCTGAGAAATTTGTTTGGAGTTATTACTCCAATCCTGTCTGAGCTAAAATGGGGCGAACAACGGATTGCTGAATGTCCAGATTGTGGCGGCAAAATGATTGTGGCCTTAAGCAGCGTGAATGGACATGCCCATGTGGTATGCGAAAAATGCGGTGTCAAATTAATGCAATAGTTCTTTAGGCAGACCAGGTATCTGGTTCTGCCTTTTTAGTATTTTCTGTGCTCAATACCAATTTATCAAGTAAGGCCGGGTATGGAAAAAACGTATATACTGGTCAACAGTATGTTATTACTTATGCAGGCATAGATGATAGGGCTTATCTAAACATGCAATTTGTGTCTGAAGCTCCGTGGAAAGAAAATAATTCTACCCGTGCTGGTTACGGATTTCATAATTCTGGGTCCAACGGAGGAGCGTTATATCTGGATACAGATGGCCGATTGAAATTCGTTACATCAGATACACATACTGTCTACGCTTTGGATTGGCATAGCTTATAATTGCTATAAAATGGTTATATTATAGAAAAAGAAAAACAACCCGCATACCGGCCTGCACTGCAAGGATTAGCAATGATGTCAGTATTATTCAAATAAAAGGGCATAGAAATATTTCCGTTTTCCCAGCCTGCAATGCGTCCATGCCTGACTATTGTTGAGGCAGGCAATCCACTTACTATTAGAGTATTTACTGCTGTAATCGCCTTTACAGTGATGTCAAAATCGACAAAACACGTACCATTAAGAACTTTATAAACTACAGTCCCAGCCCTTACCCAGTCCAAATTAATGACTGCATCTCCAGAATAGGAATCAACAATGCCATTATTTGTAATCTTGGTATTGAGCACGGCAACAAAAGTGAAGAAAAATAAAATTGTTTACCCGTCTTTCCTCTTTCTCTAAGTAGGTCTCTTTTATTTGGTGTTGGATATAAAATAAAAGGAAGCATCATTTAGATGCCACCTCTTACTCTACTGTACTAGTTTGTAGTGGATTTTAAGCCCTTGGTGCCAATTGTATGGTACTATATTTTCTTTTTGCAATCTCCCTAGTATAATACAGGGGGCAACACCAACCTGCTCCGCAAAATTACATATTGCTTGGGCACTCATATCTCCTTGAGAAACAAATTTTTGATATTGTTTCATCGGAATCAATGTGTCGCGTGCAAATTCATCCGCTAATACTTCTTGCTCTTCACTTGTTTCGCAAGAATCATAAATATGTCCCTCTATAATGTGATATAATTCGTGAAAAAGGCTAAACCAGAACTTATCAGCATCTTTTCCTCTAACAGTAAGCCCTAGGACAATATGGTTTCCATCAACAAATGAAGCGCCGTGTAAAAAAGATCCGCTAATATGTGGAAGAAAAATTATTATGATTCCACATTCAGCTAAAATACGATGCAATTCCCTGCAAAATACATGTGGCTCTCTAATTGTTAACATCCTAATTTCAGGAATGCACTCTTTAAGGTGTTTTATATTTATAGGAGAAACAGCAATGTCTCGCGCTTCAATTCTTGCTCTTTGTGCCCAAGCTGCTAATGCATAATCGCTGGTTTCGTTTTCTCCCATTTTTCTGTATGCAATCCCCGGTACTCTCAAGGTGTCTAAGATTTCGAGTCGCGCCACTCCAAAATAGGTTCTAAGATTTTTAACTTTTTCCTCCATTTTTCTCGTAGACGGAACCCATCCTAGTGTTGCGAGCTTTGCATAAGGAAATTTTTGTGCAATTTCCCTATCCCGTTCAAATTCAAGTTCCTCATTAACTCGCGCCAATCTTTCACGATATACCGACTCAAGATTAGTCCAAAATTTAGCCGGGATTCCCAGAACCGACTCAAGGCGCAAAGACACTTCTGGCGTCAATTCAACTTTTCCATTAATCAAATGGCTCATATGCTTTTCCGACATTCCCATTCTTAATGCAAATTCTTTCTGGCTCATTCCTCGATTTTCCAATTGTTCGCGGATAGTTTCACCAGGTGGCACGGCAATTACATGTTCACTATGCAACATATCAGTGTCCTCCTTTCCTCAATTAGACCAACTAATGATAATCCTCTATCGAGATTATGTTGACTAACTCCAATTTATTTTCGTTCTGCTCAAAAACCAATCTGTAAGGCTGTACTAAATCCATTGCATATTGCCCCAAGCGATTTCCTTTTAACGGGTGGCATCGCCCAATCGAAAGCCGGACCAGCATTTCAACTGAGTCAGCAGCCTGAAGTTCCATGATTCGTTGGTTAATTCTAATAGCCATGTTCTCTCCAAAGCGTTTCTTTGCGACAGAATAATCATTACAAACCTGTTCCAGTTTATTATTCTTGTATGAGATATCCAGCCCTCATCACCTCCAGTTTATTCTTTGAGCGATTTAATTATACTATTTAGTTAATGGTAAGTCAACTTAATTATTTACCTTTAAGGTAAATTTATATGTGTTTTCTCGTAAACAAAGCCAGCAAAAAATTGCTGTTCTCTCCTCTTTTACCTAAAAACGGAGAAAAATTCCGCTACCACCCTACAGAGTCTCAATTTCATTATAAATGGCGTGGAAAGCAATGAATTAACGCGCATATGATGCATTTATAACACTATTTTGCACTCATCAGAATAGTATGAAAAAATATCAGTACCATTCCAATTTTAAAAAGGACCTACCACTCAAACATGTACCGTCGTTTTATCATGTCGTACTCATCCGCAATCTGCAGTGCACCCCTGGCATCCGTAATCATGCACTTGCCCTCATTACTGCCTATTACTGGGCAGAGTAAAAATGCCTCGCCGGCTGGGTCCACCTGGTAGCCGGTCAGCATATAACCCTCGCTGTCAAATAAGTACCATCCCCATGTCCTCCGCTCCATCTCCTGGAGCCAGTACCAGCCGTTAGCCGCATAGTTTCCGTCTGCAAACTGGTACCACCAGCGCTGCCCGTCTGCCGCCGGCTGGAATCCCTGGGTGTATGTCACCGGGACCGGTGTGTAGTCGATGTCGCAGAGCTTAAGGGCTTTCTGCCAGGGAGTGGCCGTCACGCGGCTCTTGATGGTTCCGTAGTTGATGCCCTTGGCCTCGATGCAATATCCATCACCTATGTACACCCCGATATGGCCCGGCTTCCAGAGCGCCCAGCCGGTCATTGACTCATTCAGGTGGTCGATACCTGCCCGCTCCACGGCTGTGTCATGGTAGTTGTAGCTGCCCCGGATGCGCCCGGTGTACCAGCTGATGAGGCCGCTGCAGTCCGTGCAACGCTGGCCTATGTACTTAGCCGCCTTGGCCTTATAAGTTGATGTGTATGTGCTTGGGTTCTCCCGGGCAAGCCTGTCCAGGATGGCCTGCGTCAGTATCTCGCCCTTGGCGCCGTAGACGTAAGGGGTGCCCAGCTTGTCCTTGCAGTGCTGTATTAATCCTTCAGCTGTTTTACTCATAGTATTTTTCCTCCAATTTAAAAAGACCCCAGGAATACCCTAGGGCCATTGTTGTACCGGTGCAACTTACTCCTCTTCGTCGTCTACTCCATTATTATTACTGTCACTTGGACCTCCCACACCGCTCTGGTGTTTACCTGGATGCGGTGTGTCTGTCGGTCCATCATACAGGTATGGAGTAGGCTGCTTTTCCTGCAAGTCCGGCCCCTCTGCCAGATATCCTCCATTCCCCGGAATACGTGCTGCATGTTTTCCTGTTAATTTTGCCATAATATGTACCTCTCTTTCCTTTTTTGGGGTTAATAAGTTTACCGCCATTACCCTGGCGGTCGGGAGATATACGGACCACCTCCTTTTATGTCCTGCTGCCTCCCTGATAATCTGTATTGTCAATCTTATCCTTCAATACCGCGATATATTTACGCAGCCATTCCGGCACATTGGCACCCATACGACCGGCATTCTCAATGATGGACAGCAACTCGTTGAGTAAGTACCAGACCGCCACCAGGAGCCCGAAGAAGGCCTTGACGGATATCTGCATCCCAAGCTCTGCCGACACAAAAACAATCACATAATCAACCACCATAGCCGCGGCAATTACGCACAGGTATCCCACCTTTTTAATGATACCCTTAGCCCCTTTTCTGGAGCTCCATCCATAGCTGGCATCACCCGGATGGTCTATGGCCTCATTTTTACTGGCCAGCATCCCGGTTATGTAATCTAACACCATCGTACCCATTAGGATGCACAGCACCGGATAAAGGATTCCTAGCTTCGCACTTAAAAAGGCACCAGCTGCTGCCAGCGCCCCCTGTACTGTAATTACATATTCTCTTTTCATTTTCATTAACCTCACCTTTCTATAATATTTTATAACACGGCCGCTCCTCGCCCCACCACCAATACCGTAACCAGTCATCCAGTACTATCCCAGCCAGGCTTACCGGCAGCCACAGCAGGAAGAACTGCGGACATATCTGCCCCAGGATATTACCCGGCTTATTACTGTAATCCCATACGCCCCAGCCCAACCACAAATTAACTACACATCCAGTCAAAAACTCCAGCACTGTAATAATACCGGCGCCAATCACAACCTGCTGCCATAAGGGCATATCCCATGGCAGGACCTCATTAATCAGTCCCAGGCCAATAAAACACAGGCCACCCAACGCAAACATGGTCCAGTGGCTCCTGCCGCGCCACGCAACCTCCATGAGTATGTATAGCAGTCCTCCCATGCTCCACAAGGTGACATACTTATAAACTCGCCGGCGTGCCATTATCCACCCCCATCTCAGCTGCTATCTGGATAAGATATGCCTTGAGCACCTCCGATTGATATTGTTCCGGAATATCTGCACCATAGAATATCTCTGCCACCTCTTCCTTGGCCTCGCAGGCATCAATCCATACCTTGAGACTGATGCAGTACGTCTGATGGTAGCTGACGTGCCACATGGCCGCTTGGATGATGGACTGCATGTCTGCGTTGCTGTAGTACTTACAGTTGGTTGTAGGAGTGGTGTCGGTATGGTATTCGATGCTCTCCAATCCTGCGTTGACCTGTATCTGCTTGCCAAATAGGTTGAGCTGGTCGCGCTCCTTTAGATCAAAATGCTCCACTGTTCCATCCGCCAATGTTACATTAACCCCTGATACAATCATGGCCTCACAGGCCGCATTTACCTCGGCCTTTTTGTTGTCTTGAACCTCTGCCAGTGTCGGCACATATGGTTCTGGTGGTACCGCTGGCTCCGGAGGGACTGGAGGTGTGTAAACACTTCCGTCGTTGGATAACCATACCCTATTTCCTCCCTGCTTCCACACTGTCTCATAGCCGTGCAGGGTGGTGGCCTCTGTACCATCATCTGTATAGATTGTAATGTCGCCCCATATGGCCGGGATTGCGCCGGAAAAGACGATTTCCAGGACGTTTGCAGATTCTGGCCGGATGCTGCTGATTTCATACCGTCGTTCTTCCTTTCCAATTCTGATTTTTTCCATGGATTCACTCCTTTTTTTGAATTATAAAAAGGCCCTTGCGGGGCCCGGTTTACGAGTTGCTTGTTGTGCTCAATACCAAGAATGATAATTATGGTAAGATACTCTGGACGGGAAGCAGCTTTTTTACCACCCCAGAGGATGTCCCGGATTGTAGCAATTACAGAGTATTGATATTCCATAATAGCATCGGCGCCCATTCGGTATGGCGTGATTCAATCTTGACTTTCACGTATTTGGCTAATAGCGCCCTTTACATAGATACCTTCTCAGTAATCCGGAATGGCAATACGATCCGGCTTACGAATAATACAAGATACTGTGCTGGCACAATCTCAACATCTGACATTCCGATAACTAAAATTATTGGGATTATCTAATCGCTATCAGTACGCCAGCAAGGCTTATATTTGCTGCACCAGATGCCAGGTTGCATCCATTAACATATATCTGTTTGGATGCGTCCTGCCATACGCAGGTGCTTATATTAACCTTGGTGCAATTGTCTCCAGGCGCGTCTGTTAGAACAGGAAAGACCCATATAGCATCCGTAGTATCTATGTCGATTGGAATATAGGCAAAAAAGTCGGCACCGGCAGCAATGGGGATGCTGCTTTTTATAAAAGACACCACAGCCACCTTGGAACCTATCTTGGTATTGAGCACAGTATAAAGGTCCATCAGTACCTTTAGCTGTGCGGCCGAACCCGGCAGATCCGGCCGGTCTGTCACGCAGTTATTGACAATCTGTCCTGAATATAAGACCAACTTAAATCCGGCCACCACATTGCGCATAAATTTTACAAGTGGCATCTTTGTGACAAAGCTGGCCAGTAGGCTTGTTTTATCAGTTATGCCCTCCGCGGTTCCAGAGGCGTCAAACTCAGGGGTTTCAACATCTTCCACTCTTGTTTTCAAATTATCAAATTCTGATTTTTTTACTAATGCTCCTGGCGATACAATTGCCGTTACGCTTGTTACTGAACCAACCAAAACGTTGAATGTGATTTCCGCAAACTTACTGATTGCATCCGTGGATGCATATATGTACTGTGGATCCTGCGTAAGGTCCAGGTACGCATAAAGGATTTCTCCATCATCTGGGTCTGTGGCAAATACCCCGGCCTCCGTAATTGCAAATCCCGTTGATACGCCAACGGAGCTGATTTGTGTAACGATATAAGCCACGTCTGGCTGTTCGGTACTCACGCCGCAGGATTCTATCGTTGCGTCCATCTTATATTCGTTAAGACCTGTCATATTCTGGGCATCATATCCGGACGGTACCCTTCCAGTCCCCACGGCCACACGGCTAAAGGATAACGTGGCCTGCGCTGCCATCAATTTTGTTATCAGTGCAAGACCCTTGTTTGTTAGTACTGTTCCTGCCATTTAAATTCCTCCTATCGGCTGGCGGGATAGGATGCCGTCACACATAGCAATGTCCCGACCCCTATCTTCAGTTTTACTTGTTTTTCTGTCTTTTTATTAATCGCTGTTGGTGGAATATTCATGAATGTGGCCAGACAAGCCGAGGCGCCAACATAGACAGTTGTCTTATGTGCGCTGTAAGTACGATAGAATATTCTAATTCCAATCCCTCCGGATTTAATCCGGTTCATCAACTCAGCGATAATTCCGGCCACATTTTTATGCTCTTCGTCCAGCTCATCCTCATTGATGTATATATATACTTTAGCTGGGTATACCTCCTCACATTTGACATCCTCTGCTTTTATTCCAAATAGACTTGCTGCCGATAAAATAAGGGTATCCAAGTTACCTGATGCAAGCATAGCAAGAATCTTGACCCTAATCATGATTCTAAATATTTCATCTGTCGCCGTTCCTCGAGCCACGCCGTAATTGTTTCCAAAACTATCCAGTACGGCTCCCTGCATTTTATCAATATTATCCCACAGTCGAACTTTTTCCGTTTGCTCTTGCAGAATATCGAATCCCCATCCTGCAAGATAAAACAGTTTTCCTATATTTGTCTCTGGTGGTTCCGACTTCTCAAGTTTTTGTATATCTGTCCTTATGTATGCACTGGTAAGCATGTCTAACATGCGCGTGGCAAAGCTCATCCCATCAACCTCATTTCATTGTTATGCTGATTGCTGTGCTATCCGTTATTGCCTTTTCTCTGTAACCGATTGCTATATTTTCTTTTGCATAAGAGGTCATACTCGTGCCAATCTGCAGCTCAAAGTCCTCCACACCTGGAATCGCAGTAAGGATACCCGGTATCTTGATGTATATGACATCCATTCCTGTTTCGAGCCCCCCGACCGTTGTTCCGCCTATGTAGTCAATTAATGCTTGTCTGACCTTGTCCTCGCCCGGAAATCCCTCACCTGTCTGAAGTTCTGTCACCTTCACATATATTTTTTTCGTCGTCGGCCGTGAAAAACGGACTTCCAGCTGCTGACCGGAAGCCGTAAGTACATTGACCGCCTTATTTCCAACAGTCTGTATTCCTCCTGCCTTTCTGGAGTAAATTGCTTTCGCAATCTCCTCGTCCAGTCCTCCATATACCACGGCCTCCAGACTATGTGGTGGCAAGTTATACGTGGTGTCGCTCTCGTCTGTATCATTCTCGTATACGTAGGCACTCGATACGCCCTCAACATCATTCATTAACGCTGCTCTGACTGCGTCCGCATTGACGCCTCCTGCATAATCCACAGACTTATTATAACGTGCCCGGAACTCAGCGTCTGTTTCCTTTATACGTCCGCCGGATATCTCAGCCTTGTTTGTGATTGATTCAACCCCGTTTACCGATGAAGGATTTACGATTACCTTCACGGTTCCAGCAGCTGTATTGTATTCCGGCCCCGTCTCCACCGCACGTATCAGTGCAAGCCCTGTTCCTGATTCCGACAGAGTGATGGCATCCACAACCGTGTATTGCAGCCCCCCATTTGTCGCAACCAGGAATCCTGCCGGTATAGTGGATCCAGATGTTCCAGTCACTGTAATATATCCTGAAGCCTTCCCCTCTGTCAGCATGTGCATTCCAATGTTCTTTCCTAAATTGTATAAGCTGTTCCCTACAGATGTTTCCACAAATCGGCTGTTATAGACATCCTCCAGACATGCGAAAAGAATATTCCATACCCATGCCAGAATTCTTAAGAATAGACCCAGTGGTGACCGTACTGTAAGAATTATTCCATCTCCATACAGCTCCCTTGCCTTATATTCCAATGCATTTAATAGCACAGTGTAGGTTGGTCGGTAAAATCCTTTTTCCGTGAGGCCCCACTCATCATCCACCTGTATTCACCTCCATACTTATTGTTTTTCCATCGCTTAACCGTCCTGACCAAGTTACTGTCATTTTCCTACCCTCTCCCTGTGTCACGCCAAGGCTCTCCACTGTGGTTATCTGTTCCTCCTGAAATATTGCCTCGCGTAGAACTTCGTCCGTGGTCTCTTCGTCCACTACTGTCCCGAGTATTTGCTCGTAATCTGTCCCATGACTGGGCACCAACTCAAAGTCTCCTTTCCAGGCTCCCAAGGTCAGTGCTACTCCCTGTGCAATAGCAGCGTCATCCTCCAGAACTTCAAGCATTCCTTCGTCTGTAAAAGATAAGTCCTTTGTTTCCGGGTCAATCTTCCATGCTGTTTTAGACATATCATCACCCTTTCCGGATTACTCCAACAAAAACCGCATCATCCCCCGAATGAATTCTATCAGTGTTTGGCTTGCTATCCGCTCCCGTCTGGATGGAGTTATCACTATCCATGTCCAGATAAGCTACCACTCCAATGTCCCCTTTTTTGATTTGAACATTCACGTCCGCCGTTTTTCCATCCACTTTTATTTCAAGCGGTATATAAGCTACCTTGACGGCTAGAATTGGCGGAGGCGAAACGTAGGCCCCAGCCATCTCCCTTTGCACCAGGGGTTTTACGGTAACGGTCATTCTTACCGCATCAAAGTCTTCCACCCTGACAATGTCGTGGCATCGAATTCGCTGCATAATTTTTTTCTCATTCGCAAGCAAATTGTAAAGTTCATTGGTTTTTCGTGCCATGGTATCCTCCTATCCTGCAACCTTGAATTCAATTTCTGTTATCCACGTACCGGTTGGTGAACCTTTGTGCGTCCCTGACACAATCATAAATTTGCCGTTTAAATCACGGGATTGAATTTGAATTACGTCCCCGGGTCCCATACGGTAATTCAGAAGGCATTGACGTTTCCATGTCTTCTCTTCAAATGCCTTTTTCTCTTTCGAAACCTCCTTTGTTTCTGGAGCTTCTATCATAGTGACATCCGAATCCTCGGACCGGAACAGTAATCCTGCATCTGGCGTAAGTAGGTATCCCTTATTTACCCCATCTGCTGGATTATTGATAATAACCTGATTTGAACGTATAAGAAATCTTGATTTACATTCGTTTATCACAATTTCTGTTAGTATATCTTTGAGCTTTCCAGAGCACACTCGTCCACGCGGATAAAGTGTATTCTTGACTAATTGGAAGGCCCCAACCTCCAGTCCAAAAATATTGAGCAGGTCTCGTACAATGTCCTCTGCCCGACTTCCTTCAGTATAGGTCTTATTGATTACAGAATTGAGCCACTGGTCCAAGGCCGCAGTGGCAGTAATCTTCGTCTGCCACTCTACTCCATTCTGTCGGTGATTGCAGCTCGTCACCTGACCAACAAACAGAGCGCCCATGTCGTCCTCATATCCCGCATTAAGTATCACGACCTGGTTCTTTTGGATTCCTGCACGGGATGTCGCATTCAAATTGTTTACTGTAAATGAAGCAGTTGTTAGCTGCTCCGAATCATGGAAGGGAACCTCGAATTCGAAGTAAAATCCGTCATTCATACTGTATTTAAGCGGCCCTATCTGAAGGGAAGCGGAACGAATAAAAAATGCCATCAGTCCGTCCTCCTCTCATGCAGGTACAGCTTCACCTCATTTCCAAAATTGTCGTATGTTACCTCATTAACCTCTCCAGTCAGACAATATGGTACAATGACCGGAATCGGGTACCTTGCGTCTTCGATGGAGTTAAACATAGGTCTTCCATATCTTACAGGGTCCCCATAACACAACACCTCTCCCGTCGCCATTAAGGCCAAGTCTATCGTGAAGAAACTTCCCGGGTCATTATATTTAATTGTCATGAAATATGTGCGGTCATCAAGTTTGACAGAAAACGTATACGGTACCATTGATGCATCCACAGGTATATATTCAACTTCTGACGTCAACCCCATTGTCTGTAGTTCATTGGTCATCCCAGTCACTCTCTTTTCTTTTATACTCCGTTAAAGCTCGTAGTCTTTCGTTGATTTGGTCCTGCACTGCTTTTTCCATTGTAGGAATTTACATAGGATGCGTATGAGCTTTGACTAATCTGTTCGCTTACCTTTGTTTTAAGCCCGGCTGCCTTGATGGCCTCTGCCTGGCCGGTACCCTTGCTTTTTTCTCCCTTGTCCTGCTGACTCATAAGGAGTGCCTGTCCTAATTCTACATACTGTCCTGATACGATATTCGCTTTCTGTAATGTCGCAGTAAATGCAAACCCTTTCTTATTTGACGGAAGGTTCTTCATTTGCAGATTGATAATGATATAATCCGTCACGCGGAACTTTCCGACGTAAGTTACTAAATCCCGGCTCCTCCACATGTAATCCAGTTGGGATTTGTAGGATCCACAGTTTCTTACTACCACTCCTGCAATCTGGAACTGTTCCGGATTGAGGCTTACATGGTCCTCAATGGTGCTTCCTCCTTCAATGGCATTGGAGGTCATCTTGCTACTCTTCGTCATGGTCTCCTGGGTGATAGTGCCTGTAGCCGGCTGGAACTTTACAGTCCCGGTCTTTCTTCCTGTGATTCTATATGCCATCTGATACCTCCTTACGCATTTCCTTGTTGGATTGCCAGGTTCGCGAAATGTTCTTCCTGCATTTCCTGATATAGTTCCTTGACTGTCTGTTTGAGGTCCTCCATCATTCCAGGCGTTCCCTCGTTACTGCCACCAAGAATCTCTATCCTGATAGTCGGATTAAAATTCACATCGTTTTTTATACTCTGCTGTCTCCCGCCTGCGATTATCTGTTCGCTCTTGTCCGCTGGAACGATGGTTGATCCAGATGGCAGATAGGCAATTTCTCCTCCGCGTTCATTGATGTGCGTCCATCCTCCCTGGAAGTAATTATCTCCATCCGCATTATGTGGAATATTTGCCCCGGCTGAGGCCGCCGCCTTTGAGCCGCCACCAAACAGACCAGCAATCTTTTCCAGCAGGCTTGCTAATCCATTTGCTGCCCATTCCATAATTTTTGCCAGAAATCCTACCACGTTCGAGAGGACCCCTGAAATTCCACTCAGAACAGGGGAGATGGCTGATAATATAGGTGGTATAATCTTCAGTCCCGCAGATAATGCCGGCAGGATTGCATTTGCAATACTCTCAATATGTGGCATAAGCGGTGCGATTACATTGTCGCTCAAGGATTTAAGTATGTTAACCAATGGCGGCACCACTGTGGTTGCAATGCTTCCAATAATCCTAGAAACCGGCGGGAGCACAGTTTGAGCCAATGTACTAAATGTCTGAATAAGTGGTGTCACGGCAGCCATGAGCGGCGGCAGTGCAGTGGTTGCCATATCGAGCAGAACTCCTCCTATGGGTGCGGCAGCCGACATCAGTTCACCAAATGTCGATATCAGTCCCGGCAGTGCGCCTGTTGCCAAATCCATGATGACCGGCACTCCTGCTGCAAATCCATTGCTAAGCATATCTATCATGCCCAGTAAGGCTGGTTCAATCTGTGGCCATGATGCCATGATTGTATTTGTAAGTTCTGTAAACACAGGCGCAAACTTTGATGCAGCTCCAGAAAGGAAGTCACTCCAGATGCCCTTCAAGCTCTTGATGTTGTTCGCATATCCTTCCTGTTTTTTAGTCGCTGCCTGCTGGATTTCCGTACTATTTTGCAATAATGCATTCATTCTTACTTGTGCCATTGCAGCTTCATCCAATGCGTCAATATTCTTTCCCAGTCCCATCTCCATGGCAGACTGTTTCAAGGCCGCATCATCAATCTGCATCCCAAACTCAGCCATCGCTTCCGTATTGCCTTTTAGATAGTCCTGTACGACTGATAGGGCTTCTGCATCATCCAGCGAAAAGGCTGTTCCAAAATCATAGGCCAGTGATGTGGTGATTTTAGATAGGTCCTCTGCCGCTGTCCCGGTAATTCCCATCTCCTGGTACATGGCCTTATTCGAAACAAGGAAGCCTTGCACTTCAGTGTTGCTCCGGTGGATGGCATCTGAAAAATTATCGGCCCACTCCTGCACACCTGAATCTGCCGAGAACATAGCTCCAAATTTTGCTCCTGTCTGCTCCGAAGCAATTCCTGCATCCTTGATGGCAGATCCTAGCTGTTTTGCCGCCTCGATACCCGCCTTCACAATTTCAATGGCTGCAGAAATAGCAAAAAATGATTTTACAGCCCCTCCTACGGCATCTTTGATTCTTGTCCCGGCTGATTCTCCGTCATTTCCCATGTGCTTTAAGTCATCACCTGTTTCATCGGATTTATCCCCGGTATCCTTAATTTTCTTCCCTGCCTTTTCCAGGGCATCCACCAGCTTATTTTTGATTGTTTGGATTGGATTCTTAAGGGCCGTCTCCAGCTCTTCCAACCCGTCTCTGGCCTTATTGGCAAACTGTTCTGCCTGTTTTCCTGCAAATCCATATGCTCCCTGGAATCCTGCCTTTACGGCCTTTCCAAGAGAATTGGTTTCTTTTAAGGCTTTTGCAGCAGAACGAGCAGCAGCAGAACCGAATCCATCCGCCTCTGCCCCCATACTTCGATAAGTATTCGAAGCGTCTTCTCCTGCCTCTGATGTTTTATTGATTTCTTTTCTGAATTCATCCGCTGCATCGCTGGCATTATTCAGGTCCTTCCTCGCCTCGGTTGCACTTTTCGATGCTGCGCTCCCCATGTTCTCAAGCGCCCTTCTAGCGCCTTTGGCCGAACTCTCTACCTTATCCCCTGAATCTGACAATTTATCCATAGAGGTGGCTACCTTTGATGTTTCCTGTCTGGCATCCTGCATCCCGTGGGCCAATGTCCCGGCACTCTCGGCGGCCTCACTTCCGAATTTTTCTGCTTTATCCTCTGCTTTTTGGAATCCTTCTTTAATTTCATCTATGGATTCCATTATTTTGGTCAACTGTCCAATGGTATCCGTAGCTGAAACTCGAATTCCCATGGTCAGGTTCCGCTTGTCCTCCAAGTTTCATCCCTCCTAAAAGAAAAGAGCAATCGCGACATTGGTCACTGATTGCTCTTTAAGCTCTCATTATAGTTGATATAGGCTTCCCTGGCTTCATAATACTCCGACAAGCACATATTACACCATTCTGTATATGCGATTTTCCCTGTGCTAAAAACAAGCGACCAAAACTCCTGGTTGCGTATCGCCCGAATCTGTGCCTTCCCGATATCCTTTTCATCCTCTAAGAAAGGATTCAATTTCAGTCATAAGCTTCTCCGGAGTGGATATATCCTCTGCCTCTTCAAAGTATGATATCCCCTGGGTGCTCACTTCCTTCGGTGAAATCACGATATTCTTAATCAGGCCATCTATGTAATTTACCGTTTTCCTCTTCCCTCCAGTCATTCCACATTCATCATTGTGATTGAAATACCATGTGGGCGAAACGCTCTGCAATGTATACTCTGTTCCGTTTACTGTTACCTTTTTCTGCTTTGCCATATATTTTCTATAGCTCCTTTCTGTTAGTCCCTTTGGACGCTGTGGCCATTCCATCGACATTGTTACTGCCTGATTTTAAGATTAGGCACATAGATATTGACTGTCACCGTGCTTGTATTCTTTCCTCTAACTACATCCGGTTCTTTTAAGATGCGACACTCTGAACCGCTAACGTTGGCAGGTGCGTCGTCGTTGGCATCTGAAATTGTTAGAGCAAATCGTTTCCGGTTTGATGCCAGGTTCCTGAGCTTTTGCAATGATGAGGATGTCTGCTGCAGTGTAACTGCGACCGTCCCGCTTTCATTGGCATTCTCTTCATATACCACATCACCCTGTACTCCCACATTCGGCGTAACAGCATCTTCACTTTTGGATACCGTGATAATACCATCACTGGCAAATCCCGTCAGGGTTGTTCCATCCACATTAACATTCACTTTTTTGGGATCATAACTTGTTACCATTCTTCTTACCTCCCGTTTATGTAAGCGATACTTTCAGAGTACCTTTGACTTTAACTCCATGCACGGCCCCTCCGAGCTGGGCCTCCCACGAAATGTCCGGCATCTGCCTGGAAGCTGCCTGCTGGTCCGTTGCCTCAGACCGTTTAGGTACGGACACGTTATAGATGCCCGCTCCGGATTCTGGGTTCTCTGCTATAATTGCATATCCAGTTGCCTCTTCTAATGTCTCAAATACACCTGCTGATACCGTAGTGAAACCAGCATCTGTATAAGGGATGTTGGGATTTCCCATGAAGATATCATAGAGTTTTTCCCTCATCCTTTTCGCAATCCAATCAGCTCCAAGCACTGCGTCAATCCATTCCCCATCCATGCAGATGCCATTTTTGATGTAATTCTTTTTATATTCACTGGTTACGAAATTCACGTGGTTTGTTTCCAGGGCTGTGACTTCTGAAGTGGTCAGCGTTGGGACCGAAATTCCTGCCGGCATCTTGAATTTCCATGTAACTGATTGCGGATACCAAGGACCAACAGCCCCCAGCCATGCTGCATCCGCATGTTCATTCGTATCCTTGGTATATACTATCACAGTCCGGGCAGTACTGACTGCATACTCCTTATTGTTCGTCTGAGCAATGTATAACTTCCTGTGGTCCTCCACCCCCGATGACAGTTCCGCTTCTGTCGGCTCACTTCCCGCTGCGAAATTTCCCAAAGCCTCCAGGTAGGTATCATCCGTTTGGTCAGTCAGGAAAATATACCAGTCATCGTTCTCCTCCTGATATGCCTTAATCGCTTCCACCAATGCACTGGCTGTTTCCGGTTGCGCAACTCCTACAATAGTTACCTTCCTGATTAATTTTTCCGGCGCAGGTATGGCATTTCCCTGGTTAAATAAGGCTGCTGCCTTTTTATACACAATACTGGAATCTGTCCAATCCTTCTTGATTTCCTCTAAATCTGTATAGGTTTTTCCCGCTTTCTCACCTGCTGTAGAAATCAAGAGAATATCAAGGGTGTCCATGGACTGTGGCACATCCTCAAGTGTCACCACAACTACTACATCTTTGCTCAATGTGTGTCTCCTTTCTGCTCAATGGTTGCTGCATTCCGTATGGTGGCAATCATCCGGTTGTCCTCTCTGATATATCGGATGGTCACGTCAAACCCATACCTTCTGACCGCCTCATCCACTTCCAGAACGCTCCGCTCCTGTACGTTTCCTGTGTTCACAATGGTAATTCCGTTCCCGGACGTATATTCGTATCCTGCGTGCAGGAACCATCCAAGAGCCTGATTCGCCAGTTCCATGGCTTCATCTTCTCCCAGTATAAAACCGGACGGTGTTCTACGGTTTGCACTGCAGGCTGTAAAGGACCATGTACATGTGGGTTGTTCTCTCCGTATCTCTTCCCCGTCTCCGCCCTGCCGATATTCCCCTAATGTATTTTCCGGTATATAAGGGGCTGTAACGGAATAAATGATGAACGGATAATCCTGCTCTGGCTCCACTTGACTTGCCAGAACAACCGGCACCTTTAGGTAATTGCTTAATCCATTTGTGACCATGTTCCTAATATATTTGAATTTCATTTTTTAGCTGCCTTTCCTTTCCGTTCCACCAAGTAGCGTTTGAGCGGGTGCAGAGAATTGTATCCCAGTTCCTGGGTGACCGTATATCGCATTCCGCCAAAATCTTCCACCTGCGCCCCGACTTTGAGGGTATGTCCATTGGTATATATTTTTTCGGAATACTGCGTAAACACCCCGGCAATGTCCCGCACCAAGTCCTTGTTGCTAACCGGTAAAAGTACGCCTTTGAACGGAATACGTTCATCTTCTCCTGGAACCCATTGGCCGCCATCTTCCTGGCTAAATACAGCACCAGACTTAATTTCATACATTTCATGCATAAGTCCCTCCGGTATCATCGGCTGGGCGCTTCCAAAACAATAACTATTCACTCTATGTTCCTCCTTCTATGCTGTAAGTAATTGAATTACGGAGACGCCCTGTTTCGATAAGGGGATTATCCGGCCAGTTAGATACCGCTTTTGTAATGCTGCTCTTCTTTTTAAAATTAAACGGCTGATTCATGTACATTTGGATGATGCCTACCACACCCATTCCAATGTTATTTGCCGCTTTCTCCGCATCCCATCCGCTAAATATAATATTCTGTATGGCAGCTGTTGTTATATCCTCAATCGTCCTTCTGTTGTTGTCATATCCGGCACGGATGAAGCTACGCTCCGGAATGGAAGTGGATTCCATCAGGATAAATAAGAATTCAATATCGTCTGTTTTTTTCGGAATCTGTTTTTTGGATGGACCATGCTTATTGGGTTTGCTGTCTGTTGGACTGCTTTTCTTTTTTGGGGATGTTCCCTTTCGCTTCTTACTGATACATCCAAACAGATAACCATTCCTGGAACGCAGAAAGAATAGTCCGGGAAAATCCAGTGGGCTTTTCCCGATTGCTTTTTTAGCAATCGGGATAGCCAGGTTCTTTACATTTTTAGCCTTGATGGTCGCGCCAAATTCATTGACATTTGCAATGGTCAGAATATCTGCCGGCGCCCCTTCCCTTTCCATTCCCGACTCATCGCGTCCGGGTTGCCCTTGAATCCCGATATGGATGGACATTTCTTCCAGTCTCTTAAGCTCCCGGATAATCCGTTCCATCTCCGGGGATATCTCGTCTTTCGCTTCCGTTATGCCCACCTCCGGTACTGTTCAATTACATTCTGTACTTGTGTGTTTAGTTCTTTATCAAAGGTCCAGCTTACATCTGAGATGGTAAATGCAGACAAACCGTTTGCACCATTGTGTGACAGATTCCATTGTTGCTGAACCATTTGCCATACGGCATATTGTAAGTCGAATGGCAGGTCAGATGCACTATGATCCGCCCCATCTTTCGGAAGTATGTAACCAGCTGTATAAGTCACTTTCAGGTAACGTTTGGGGGCCACCCTATCATTTGCCAGCCCACCTAAAAATGTCCGGTCCGCCCACCCCCCATCCCTGTACAACACTCCGATTTCCCCAGTATCAGAAAAAGAGTAAGACTCTGATGGAATGATCTGTCCACTCTCCACGTCTATGACTGATTTTACATCCACAATCGGGTATTGATTTAAACACAATTCCTGCCATCCACTTCCATGGTGTCCTTCAACATATTCCTTGCGTCCAAATCTGCGGTCTGTCATCCTCTCAATATAACCGGATGCTGCATTTATAAGGCGCTCCAGGTTATTCTTAACGGAGTCTGGTATCCCTATATCCTTCGGGTCCATTCCCATAAATTCCATTAAATCTTCGAGTGTGGTCATGGCATTATCTGCCAGGAGCTTCCTTCTTTCCTCCAATCTCATCACCTCTCTTATGAGCGGAATCCTTTACCCGATCCTTGTTGCTCCCCGGGCTCTTATTCATCTTATTTTCCCTGCCATCTTTTTTCATCGTTTCTCCTTATACAGGACTGTCTATGGGGTCTCCCAGAACCAGCGCATACGCCGCAGATGCCGCACTTGGGCTGGTCCCTCCTGTAAAAGTAATAGTTGGTGTCACCTTGATATACCTTTTGCACCCCAGCAGATCCATATTTATCTGAAGCACAGCCTCTGACTCCACAGTTGCCACGCTCAAGATTCCTTCCTGACTTGCATGTTCCGGGTTGATCATGGTATCCTCCACATTCGTGAATGTACCATCAGCTGTATCGCTATGCTCAACTTTTACAGACAGTTTTGTCTCTGTAGGGGAACCAGTTATTTCCCCAATATCGGCGGCAACGACAGCCGAAAGAAATCCCTTTCGGTCAACTGCAATACCAGTCGCCCCAACCCTCACCACCACATTGTCAAATAATTCTCTCTTCATCGTCTACTCCTCCTTACATTACCTTAATATTTTTACAGTATATGAAACTCTCAGCATGACGTACACCAATATCGTCATACATCAGAGCTCTGGTGGCCGCCAGGTTTTCCTCGAATGCATTGTGCTGCACACCATCCTCATCAGTCCATGTACCATCCAAAGTAGTGTATGTCTCCAGACCCATCTGGTCGCCAATAAGCAGGTCAGACCAATTTCCAAAGAACAAGTCAGTCTTTCCGTTGTCGGTCGGAATCTGGTTGGATACCTTATATGGGAATCCGCACAGCTTCCCGGTTGCCATTTCCTCGCGGTAAATATAGGTTCCCATCTGGGTTTTCATGTTCAAAAAGATTCCTTCTAACATACTGTTCATAGCCCATCCGGCATGGATGTCGTCAATGTTCTTCGACATTGCTTTAGACCTTACGTAAATAGGTAAATCTGGTGTGATTTTACCATTAGTGTCTGCCAGGTCATCATTGCCTATCTTGGTGGCATCAATATTCTCGACTTCTTTATTATTCGCAATACCAAGGGGCTGGAACTCGGCTCCCGCACCGTACAGACCGCCATAGTCAAGGCCCAACTGCATTCTGCGTGTTAAATCATTTGCGAACATAGAGTCTGCCGAGAAGGTGGAGAGCATAAGCAGTTCCCTTGACTGAGGAATAATTGCCTCCAACCTCTTTGCAGATAATTTGATGTTTCCAAATTTAGTCTGGCTGGTTTTAATCTTTCGCTGCTCTCCTCCCCACTGGGCACGGGCTCCTGCGGTCATCTTGGGCAGATTCAGATTTCCAGTGGTAAGTGGCACAGTCTGAGCTCCCAATTCAACAATCACAGTCTTGGGATAAAGCAGTTCAATAACCTGGTCAGAGTAGACTTCTGGTATAAGATACCCTCCGTCTGTAGGGTTAGTAGCTGACAATGCCTTAAACTCTCTTTCCATTTCCGTGTCATCATATTTCTTTCTGGCATAGTAAGCAGCTCTTTCCGGATCCTGACGTCCATACACATCCAGACACTTTACTGCCCGCGCAAAGGTAATTAACGGCGGTACTTCTTCCTTTTTTTTCTGCATTCCTCCTCCATTTCCTCCTTTTAAAAAAATGTCACTATACTTTCTCTGCACAGCCTTCTTCTGTTTTCCTCTGCTTCCATATGACTTAGTCTGGCGCTGTCTGAAATAGGCCTCTTTTCTTCCTTTCCCTTCCTCATCTGCCGTGTCATCTGACATAACCTCTGCCACTGCATCCAGGATTTCATCTACCACATCATCACCTATCTCATCCGCTTTTGCAGATTTGCGTTTCTCGTTTACAGCCTCGCAGGCAGCTTTAATGACCTCCTCCAGGTCAGTTGCTTCATCATCCGATTTACCATCCTCTGCCGCTCCAGCTTCTTCCAGAATGGCGCCGACCAACTCCTCTGTATCATCCGGATTTAATTCATCAGATTTTGCAGACTTGCGTTTCGCATTCACGGCCTCAATGGCTGCATCCAGGATTTCCCCTAAGTCTCCACCAGATTCTTCTGGGTCGTCTTCGGAACCATCCTCTGCCTTCTGTTCATCCAGAGCCTCCTTTACTGCTGCCTTTACCATTTCCTGCAGGTCGTCTGCTCCCATTTTCATAGACTTTCTTGCTCTTGCCGTCTTTCGGCTCATTTTATATCTTGACATTACATGCCCTCCTAAAAAATAATCTCTATTTGTTTCTGAACGCTTTTACTGCTTCCAAGAGTTAGAACCCCGGACTTCTTTGCAGCTTCATTACTGGCCTCTCGAATGACCGCATCAATCGTGCGTGCGGAATCTTTCATTGATTTACTGACATCCCTTAGTGATTTCAATCGTGAATTACTGATTTTGCGCCCTTCCTTTAATTCCTGCAATAAATCTTTCTTGATAGCTAATGCCTGTGCAGCTGTTTCCTGCATTGACTTATAACTGGTAATTACAGCTTCCGGATTCATTGCCCAGGTGACGACCGATACTTCCCATAGTTTAATTTCTCTCAGATGTCGAATTCCGTTCTCGTCATAATCGAAAATGATTGGATCATACCCAATGGACAGCTCATTTAAAACTCCGTCCTTCAATAGTACTTTTACGTCACGTCCCATGGTCGTGTCGGAAATTTTCCCACTTATAAACAGTCCATTGGGTTCTTCACGCAGTTCAACAGGACGTCCAATCGGGAGCCAGCAGTCATTGTGTAATGCAAGTACTTTAACCCGCTCCCATCCTTCTGCTAATGTCTTTGTAAACGCTCCCGGTTCTATGATGTCCCCTCCGCTGTCTATGTTCTCAAATACCGCGCCATAACCTGAAAAAATCCCTTCTTCTTCGTTATAGGCATCCATCTTGAACCGCATTTTTTTAAACTCATGCTCCACTCCTCTTCCTCCTTTCCGCTTAATTTTTTATGTTAAAAGAGACCAGGATGTCTCTTGGTCTCTTTTACATGCTTATTAAATCTGTTGTACCGGTGCAATTTATGAGTATGTCAAAAAGCAATGACAGTTCACGGTTTCCTCTGCGACTGAACAATCAGGATCACACGGCATCATGAGTTTATTCCCCTTAATTGTTACGAATGGTTCCGTTATTGGGACTGTTTTTCCATTCAATGCCTGATGTGTGTCCCTGGCTTTTCCCAAATTAGTTACATGCCAAGTCTTCGTTGAAAATCCACCTTGTCTCGCCATATCAAAATTCCCTGCCAGAAGGCTGGTATTGCATTCCTGTGCAGCAATGATACGTGCCCTGGCAGCAGATGTGTTCATTTCAATCATGATGTCCTCAGTTAGCTCCTGCTTTCCTTTCCCTTGCGTTAGGCCGTCTGCGACGATTCTTCGGATATTATCTTTGGTTGTCTGCGTCACCCTTGTGACGCGCTGCCCTCCACGCAAACGTGCTACAGAAGTCAATGATGGTTGCTGGATTGCATTCAGGCGGTAACTCGATACCACTTCTTTTACACCCTTATCATAGGTCTCTGCCCAAAGAGGCGTCAATATGGATTCCAGGATTCCTTCTTGTGTTTTCCAATCCAGCAATCCATTCACAAACTGCATGGTCAATTGTGATTGTTGCTGCTCAGACAGCCGCAGGAATTCCTCTTGTGTCATACCAATGGCATCCCAAACGCTCCCTTCCGCCTTTTTGTTTCCTATCAGCGCACCCTGTATCTGATCTGCCTGGCTCCGGAAGTATTTCGTTGTAGCTATTTCAAATTTACGGGTCTGTGTCTGCCTTGCATGGTTTAACCCCATCCCCGCCGCCTTGATTCGCTGTTCTTTAATCTCTGCTGCACGCTTTAGGATTTTCTCTTCGTCCTGTGTACTTCCAATCAACTCGTCCCCAAGAGACACTTCTATATCGTTCCTGTCTGCCTCAATCGGATCGGATGCATCTGAGTATTGTAGGTTTTCCGCCGCCGAACTGAGTTCCACTGGATCTTCGTCTTCACCAATATAGAGGTCCGCAAAATTCATTTTGAAGATGTCGCCCTTCTCCGTCTTCTCCATATCCAGCTTTTCACGCGCCTCATTCTTAGTAATTACTCCGTTATTCCATCCATCAAAGGCGACCATTTTTTCAAACTCTTTGTCTTTTGGTATGATATCATCATACTCCCATACAAGATCGTCCCCATAAGCAGATAAAAGCTGCAGGTTTATGGCATCCTGCCGGTTCGCCAGGCGCGGAGTCAATACGTTTGTAGCGTATATATATCTCGCAGCCTCTGCCGTAGCCCTGTTGCTGTTTTGGGTGATTCCCATTATTTCACGCGGTACCCCAAAATGCTCCAGGACCGCATCACGGGTAAATGCCCTCCCGTTAATCATGTCTAGGTCCTTCATGTTGTCACTCAGTTTCACGACGCTTGCTTGTGTGTCCTTTGGTCCTCCTATGGTCGCAATTCCATGGCTGTTTTGATGCCCCCTGAATCGTTCTTTCCATTTTGCAAGAAAACGCTCCTGCTGTTTATCATCCGCCCCTGGCATTACAACGATTGCACCCGGCATCGCGTCATTGAAGAAAAACTTCTTTTGGAACTTGGCCGCATATTCATCAATCTCAACCTCATCCGCAAGGGGCTCCGCCTGCCCCAGGCCTCTTCGGTATGGATCGAGAGGGTTTAGGTCCTTCATTACAAAAACATCATCAATCGGCACATCCATTACTCCGCCATCGGCCGCCCGTATCCGATAATATGGGAAACCTTGATATGGCGTCATTTGAACCCAATGTGTCGGTACCGGCCACAGTTCTGCTGGATATCCATTGTCATATCGTTCGATGATGAAATACCCCTCGCCTTTCAGCAGGAGATAATCGCTTTGCAGCTTCCAAAGTGCACTTGCTGTAAACTCATATAACGGATTTGGCCTGGCCCAAAAATCCAGGAAGGGATGCACTGTCAGTTCTTTCTTGTCCCCGTTCTGGTCAATCCGATATAGCTTCCCTTTCACATATGCTAAATCTGAGGATATCTTATCAATAACTGCCATCCTCGGATTCTTTCCGAACGTGTCCATCCATTCTGCTGTGTTTCTGGTCGGTGGAGAAGTGTACCTCGGAACCATACTATTATCTGAACGGCGTTCAAAGTAATCCCTACGGCGCCGTTGTCTAAAATTAAAAATACCCATATTAATCACCAATTCACAGTCCATTCGTTATTAGGTTCATATAATGCCAATGCAAGTGCATCGGCAATATCGGGAGAAGTCAGCCCGCGTTTCTTCATGGATTCTTTTCTTTCAAGCTCCAGTTTTCCGTCTTTATTTACCAAATAGCGACGGTTGCAGAGCTGCGATACCAGTGTATCGTCATCGGGGAGCTGCAGCTTTCCCTCTTGAAGATACTTTCTCACTTTCCCCCACATGAGGCCAGTACTGTTGCTATATTCCACGGGGTCATTATCATCAACCTTTCCTCCAGAGCCTCCAAAGTGACACTCAATAATCTCCAGGTCCAGTTTCGGAACATTCTGGCATTCATTCCACTGATTTCCGTCCTCCGGATTTATACCGGCCCGTCGGCATCGGTCATACCATATTGCATCTATTATCTGGTCACGTTGATCATATAGATTATCGTAAACGCCAACCCCCAGTCCATCACAGTCAACTTTAACCCGGATGGCCGCGTCCGGATAATCCATGGCAAACTGTTTTATCATAATGACAACATACCCTGCTATCTCAGTTGTGCGGTTATGATGGTATAGCTCATATGGTAATGATTGTTTCTTGTCTATCAATGGATACAGCGCGGAACTATCGTCACCATAGCGCGCCACATCCACACCAATGTCAATCTGTCCTCCTGGCGCATATACCTGGAGATTCGCAGCTTCCTCGCACCATTCCATTGCAATCAGGCTGTCCGGCGTGGATTTAGGAAACTGTCCTGCAACACGGACCCTAAACACATCACTATCCTCTCCGAACATATCAATAATCTTTTGTACGAATGTCCTTGATACGTGCTGGCTGTCGCGTCCGTCCACATGAATCGCACTATATTGTTCCCGATTGCGATGATGGCTGTCGTAAAAGAATCCAGCCAGGCGGGTCGGATTCCCCATCATAAGCAGCTTGGCATCCTCTCCTGTCATAGCACCTAAGACCGGCTCAAATACTTTGTCCGACACGCCGGATGCTTCGTCAATGATATAAAGGACATGCTCTGCATGGAACCCCTGTAATGCCTCTGGATTAGTTGCTGTCCGTGGAACCGCGAACCATTCTTCTGGATGGCCTTGCATATAGAGCTTTTCCTTGGTCCATATAAGATCATCGCGTAATGCAGGATTATTCCTCATCCATTTGCTGATTTCAGCCCACAGGACGTCCATCAATTGGTGCTCTGTAGGGGCGGTACATGGAATCTTAGGAAACGGCCTGGTACACATATACCAAATTACAGACCATGCTTCCACGGCACTCTTGCCTATACCATGGCCGGACCGTACGGATGTCATCGGATAATCACGCAGGCTTCTCAAGATGTCTCTCTGCTTCTCGTCCGGTTTTGCCCGTATGACATCCTCGACAAAATATATAGGATTATCCGCATAAAAAAGAACGGCATCACTCCCCAGCATCTGCTTCCCCTTTCCTTTCCTTTTCCTGGCTCCTCCGCCATTCATATGCATCCACAATGCTTTGGGCCAGTTTCTGTTGTCCTGCGGTTCCCAGGCTCATATGCTCGGCCAGCCACTTCATGGCTGCCATTGCGTCATAAAGCTCAATGCTTGCACCATCCTTCCCCAATTTCACTTTTTTTATGACATGCCCGTTTACCTCAGATGATTCCTTGAACTTTACATAATTAACTTCCTTCGTTATCGGCTCTCCAGTCTCTTTGTCTGTGATTGGCCCAAAAGCCCCGATGGCCTGGATTTCCTCGCGACCAAATGTTACATAATCCGTGATGTTAGCTCTCGCCACATCTAAATGCCATTGAAATATGTCATGCTCATCGAAAAATAACGACTCCAAACGTTCTTTTTTGATTCGGTCAACTT
Source organism: Enterocloster bolteae (assembly GCF_002234575.2). Lineage (NCBI taxonomy): Bacteria > Bacillati > Bacillota > Clostridia > Lachnospirales > Lachnospiraceae > Enterocloster > Enterocloster bolteae. The sequence continues at coordinate 5,300,374 of NZ_CP022464.2, forward strand.
CGGCTTTAATCTTAGCATTTCTTAGCAGACGTGAGGCATTAACCATTGCTGTCTGGTAACTACAGTCATATGCCTTCTGATACGCGGCTGTAGCATTATCTCCATAAGCACAGTACAGGCAGAAAAGTTGTTGATTGCTGTTGAGTTCAGTATTTACACTCATCTGTTCAGCAGCCTCTGCAGCTTTTATTTTCTCCGCCTTATTTTTTCTGGAATCATGTTTGGAACGTTCCGTATTTTTTTGGAGCGTTCCATTTAATCGGTTTTCCCAGTTATCTTTTGATTTCCATCCTCGGATTGTCCCGGGCGGGAGATTTAGTTGACTTGCAATCTCAACCAAATCAAGGCTTCCTCCACTTTTCCTGTACAACTCAAATGCCCGGTCCCTGTTGGGGTCTCTGGGTCTTGGCATCCATCACCACCTCTCATTCATTTATTTTTTCGAAAACATATTCAGATAACTGAAAATTAAATGAGCCGCGAACCTGTGACGGTCCGTGGCCCCGGAGAGTGTATCAATAATTTTTAATAATCAATTCTTTGTATTTCCTGCTGCCGTTCTTGCTTACAAGATTATCTTGCCTCTCTACTTCAATAATTACAAATCTGTCATACAATTTCCTGATTTCCGGGCAATCATTATACGACAAGATAAACCTTCCCTTAATATGTTCCAGGCTCTCTTTGAGACGAATATGGTCCTCCGGTTGGAATCTATCTGGATAATATTTTTCTGCATCGTAATATGGAGGGTCAAGGTAGAAAAGAGCTTTTTCCCTGTCATATGTTTTAATCAATTTCCCAAAATCATTATTCTCAATGATTACCTTGTTTAGTCTTACGGATGCTACCTTGATAAGCTCAACGGCATTCTGTATATTATAACCCTTGCATATAAAGGAATGTAAGTTTGTCCCAAAACTCTCTTTTATTGCAATCCAAAAGCGCGCTGCCCTTTGTATATCCGTAAGTCCTCGCGCTGGCTGTATTGCATCTAAAAACATTTCCCTGGACATCAATGTTCCATCAAGCTCCTTTTGCAACGCGTCCGGATGGTATTTAACTATTCGGAACAGGTTGACTAACTCCCCATTAATATCATTATATACCTCCATTGTTGCATGGCTCTCCTTGGAGAACAAAAGCCAGGCAGCGCCGCCGAATACCTCTATGTATCGGTCAAATGTGCCTGTCTCAGGAAATTGTTCCAGAATTGCCCTTCGTAATAGTTTCTTTCCACCAATCCAACTAATAAAACTATCCATATGTCACCTTTCCTAGCATCGAAATATCCTGGTAAGAAAGACCTGTCGGGTAAATGACCAAAAATAAAGCACTCAACTTTATGGCCGAATGCTTAATATCGAGGATGGGATTTGAACCCATGGCCTCAAGGGTATGAACCTTGCGAGCTGCCAGACTGCTCTACCTCGCATCAAGGCGTACCTGCATCCAAGTATCTGAAATCAGATACCCGATGCGCCAGTACGTGTATGTGAAGCAATGCTTTACACCACTTCCAGTTTACACTATAACATTTCAAAAACGAAAAATGTGAAATTAACGAAATTATTTATGCAGCGCTCATAAAATTGTTAAATTCCATTCTGACACTGTCTGCTGTTGCCTTTCTCCCCAATCGTGCGGCCACCTCCCCCCACGTCTTTTCTTCAAAAAATTTCATCCTTATAATCCTCTGCATTCTCTGAGGAATAGTATTCATCCAAGCTTCTACCTGCAGCTTTATTTTCTCTGCATCTTCTTTCCGAAATTTTAGCAATTCTTCCTCCTTTTCTAGGTAGCTTGGATGTTCTATGAAAGAGTAAGAAAGTCCTTCGATATGAAAGTTCTGTGGTGCATAAGGAAATTCATGCATGGATCCTTTTACCGAATCCTGTACAGGTAGCTTCCTACGTTTCTTAAGCCTCGTAATATCTTCTTCTGTCTCTTTGATTAGTTCGCAGGCATCTATATATTGACTTAATATATGCTTTTCCATCGGCATCACCTCCCCAGCCTTAAAAACCTCTGCCTCGCCTTATCCCACTCCTCTGCCAGTTCGGCACCTATCGGCTCGTCTACCCGCTCAAACTGGTACCGTTTGCGATATGTCCTTCCCTCCCTTGCATAATTGGCTATCAAGCGTGGATATTGGATGCTTAACATGACGGCTAATGCTGCTATTGGATACCTCCCGACATATCTCCCCTCGTCATATAAATCATACATTACGACCTCTCCCATGAAGCATACTCCTTTCTACGATGCATACATATCGTATTCATACCGTATCTTTGACATATGGTTTTTTGCGTAAATACGCGTTGTTTCGATACACGCATGGCCCATCAGGTCACTCAGTGATTCCAGCGGCATTCCCTTGTTAAGCGCATGTGTGGCAAATGTGTGCCTCAGAAGATGTGGGAATACCCTCTTTTCGATTCCGGCCTTCTTTGAAATCTCTCTGACGATATTCTCCATAGCGTTCTTTTTTATGCCTTGATACGGAGCTCTGACCGATATCACCACCGGGCCCTCACGCCTGCCATCCAGATACTTTTCCAGGTAAACTAGTAAACGGTCAGAGAAGAATACAGGCCTCTCTTTTTTTCCTTTCCCCAGTACAATCACTGTCTTTTGCTTCATATCAATGTTTTCCACCCTCATGCCGGCCACTTCTGATACTCGGCATCCGGATGCCAGGAATAGCTCCAGCACCACATTGTCCCTTAGGTTTTCTCCACACGCCACTCTCATGCGCTCCACTTCCTTTTGCGTCAATGCTTCCCGGACCTGCGCCGTATACTTAATTGTGTCCACCGTGGCCATGGGATTTTTTATTATGTATCCGCGCTTGTGTAGAAACGTAAAGAATGAGCTGGCTATCAGGCGTTTATGATTCTTGGTGCTATCCGATATTCCATTTGTCTCTGCATAAAAGTTCAGGAAGTTCATGATGTCGAAGTCCTGGATCTTGTCCACTGGTTTTCCCAGATAGCACAACATATCCCCCAGGAATTTGCTGTATTGGTCAATGGTACTCTTTGCTTTATTATCAAACCGCATCTTAGCGATGTATATTTCCAGTTCGGGAAATCTCAATACCCCTGTGCTCAGTTGTGTATTGCGTTTGGCCACTTCATAATCGCTTAATACGGATGCGAGAGCTGTGTCAACCATCTGCAATACCGTTGTGTCCACATTACTGGACAGCTTTGCTATCAATTCGTCTTTTAATTTATTTTCGTCCATTTGTAACTCACCTCGTTCAATACATGCCCCGAGTTTTTTCTTCGGCGGCTCCCCCTCTGCAGGAGAGCCATGTATTTCCTGTATCTCTATTTTTTTCTTCCAAAGGTTAGTATGTGAGCTTAATATCCCGTGATGCGGCTTTTTCCGCACCCCCATCAACACGCTCATCCCTTCCGGCACCGCTTATATGTTCTTCAAATTTTTTATGTATAGCATCGGCAATCTCATCAACGTTTCCATTGTCTTTGCACTTAATATTAGCTTTTAAATCTATGTTCTCAGGCTTTCCTGTTGTCATCTCACGTATGTATTTGTGCGGAACATTACAATTCACTGCATTCATTACAATCTCGGCCTTGGTACTCTCCCGCATAAGTCTATAGAAATCTGAAAAAGTCACTTCTACTCTGTCCTCTTTTGCAAATGCATCTAAAATAGTTCCCATCATTTTACCTCCGTACTATCTCCTCTTTATTTATATTCTTTTTTACATATTGGTATCCTGCCACTGTAATAGTCCTCGGACTTCTATCAACATAATTTATCAGGCCTGCATCTCGCATTGCTTTGAGATGCGTATTCACCGATGCGGTTGATTGGTATCGGGTTCCGTGGCATATTTCTCTTGTAGTAGGCGGGTATCCTTTTTCTTTTATGTATTTGACTATAAAAATCAGCATGTTTTCATGTTCTACTTTCATTCTTTACCCTTCAAAAATCATACTATTTTTAATAAATATGCAAATATATTTAGTCTCACATACACTACTATTACTGTAATGATAATGGCAATCACACAAGAAATAAATTTCAACCTCAATCAGGTACCTCCCTTCGTATCACAAGTGTCAGTTTTAACTATTCTTCTCTATGGCAAGTATTCGTCAATTTTTTGTATACATCTTCGTATAATTCCTGTTTGTCCCCATTATACGTATACTCAGCATAAATACCGTCGCCACTAACCGAAGTTGAAGCTAAACACTTGTAGTTCTGTAAAGTCTTGCAAGCCCATACAATATAAACGTCATCCAAATCAATGCGTGTGCCTTTGGTCTCCACGTCACAGTTATACCAATCTACAAGTTTTCTTTTGCATACACTTTCAAAATGTTTCATTCCTGTTATAATCATATTTCCTGCTTTCTCCGACACTTGGCAGTCGGCAGCCAAATGCTAATTCGAGACTATGGGAAGAAACTGAAACATCCACGCCTCATCCATGATAGACACAATGTTCCCATCCTCATTAATAGCCAAAATCTCAAGTATTTTAGGTTTAACAATAGTCTCTCTATTTTCCCACGTTCCTTCCGGCATCCTTACCTCCATAAGCGCCACTGCATTTAATACCTTGTCTCCGTGGATTACCTTAAATCTACTCAAATCAATTCCCATACGCTGTTCCTTCCTCCAGTTCTCCCGGAAATTTCGTACTTAAGTTGCTGACTGAAATACAGGCTCCGCTGCATCCTGTCCTGCTTTGGCCCCTGGCCCTCGCAGCGTCTCCGGTCTATACGGTTCCGGCAATGGCATCCAGGCCAGCACATCCAGTTTCTCCCACCCGTCAGTAAATGATGCTCCGTTCCAAAATGCCCTAATCACACAGTCTGTATTTTTGACAGACACTAAATATATCTCCAGTGGCTTGTTATCATATAGCGGATTTTCTTTCGGTTTTTCCGGCGTCCGCTCCTCCACCGGAATCCACCTCTCTATATCCGGCTGGTTATCAATCAGCGATTGTGCTGCCTCTCTTATATTTTTTGCAAAATCAGATATACCCATAAAAACCTCGTTAAAATCCACCTTATCCGCATCTATCAGTCTCATAACTTTTCCTTTCTCCGGTTCTCCCGGAAATGTTAATTTTGATTCCAGGGTTTAAAAGCCCTAATCTTCCCAATTAGTCCTAATGCGTCTCCGTCAAAGCATATTGCTCTATCGTCTATATAGCAGATTGCAGGCGGCTTGTGTGCAACTACATCATCAACCACAATATGGTTATCTCTCAAATAGCGCCTAACCGCTCCCATACCCTCTGGCCTTGCACATCTGGTAGATACCACAATTACCTCGTACCCTTCCATGCGTAAGTAATTGATTGCTGCCTGTATCTCTGGCACAACCGGGTCTGGTATAACTGATATACCCTGCCACCCGCTTGTGTAACTATGTATCACTCCATCAAAATCAAATACTATCGTCTTTTTATCCATGGCTTATTCCTCCTTCAAATGTTAATTCTGGTGTGCAAACAGCCACCATAATACCACCAGATACAATGCCCAAACCACATTATCGCACTTCCTATCCCATTGTAGTTCTTGGTACTGCATCCACTCCATGCCGTACCAGACTGCGGATATTGCCATGCTTACCACCAATGCCTTAATTAGTGACAATTCCATTCCTCCTTCAAATATTAATTTTACTGTGGAAGAGCCTCGATTTTGTATTTGCTCATATCATACAAAAAGACAAGCTTACCAAAATAATCTTCCTGTTCTAACACCAAAACATAGTTTCCATTTGCAACCGTAATGGAAATCACCTTTTCATCAAATTCTTTTTCCAAGTCCCATGTCCCATCAAAATTCCGTATATATATTTTTACATTCATATCTACTTTCTCCTCCGGTTCCTAGGAATATTAAGTTGGCGGCGGCCGGACTTGAACCGGCACTCTCTTACTTTCCCCACGGTTGCGGACCTGGAGGCCGCCCAGGAGTTGAACCTGGCCCTGTGTACCATACACCGCCACTAATGTTAATTTCACAGACCAAATAACGATATAGTGGATGTGCGCCAGACCGGAACCCCTGGCCGTATGGTCCTCCATTATCTCTCCATAGGCACATCCGCTGCTGGTCTTACTGGTTGTGCATACACCAGAGCCATGCCAGCTATCTTTACGCAGTCTCGGTCCTGCGAATCAGGTACCGGTATGCGCTGCTGTGTTATAAACTACGATTAAAAAATTTCCGGTACTGGCTCCCAGCTTTGGCTTTGGCCCAATCAACGGCCCCGGCTGCCGTCCAACTTTGGCATGGCGCTCCCGTTGCTTTCTCGGCGCGTTATCAGCTCACCCTCTTTTTTATTGTCTATCTGGTTTTTGCTCCAGAGATTTTTTTACAAGGTCCCTCGTTCGTCCTTGCCCCGTATTGCCTCGATAGGACAGCAATGATGGTAAAGTTGATGAAAATACTACATCCCTGAAAAATAAGCCCGCTTTTATCATACCGGCATCTGGTATGGGCATGGGCTGCCAAGGTAACACCGGTCCACAAATGTCTCTGCCTCTCCGCTCTCCAGGGCCTTAATAGCCATCTCATAAGCCTGTATCTGCTTCTCCGCCTCTGCTATAAAATCTATCTTGGCAGGTATCGTGTTTCCGACAATACCTGTACGCACCATTTGCTCCCATCCCTTATCTGTGGTTTGGTAGCGGTATGTATTAATGTGTTCTTGTAATATCGCAATTGCTCCTTGTCTATCTATCATCCCTCTGCCTCCGTTCAATCTTTTAACCACACCTTTTCGGCATCCAGAACACAGTAACATCCGGCCTTTATGTTTCTATCCTCAATCCACTTTTCTATTACTTCATTCAGCACATTGTCCAAGGCCGCTTCATCCTCGGATGACACGTCAAAACTTTCAGCAGCTTCTCCACATTGTTCATACAAATTCTCGCTGATAGCCTCAATAACGTCGCTTGCTGATATTCCCGGCCATCCCAGCGTGCATTCTGTACATGTGCCTATGTATACATACGGCGCATTTGGGCCTTCCTTTCTTGCTGCTTTTATAGCCTCTTCTTCCGAGTCAAAACTACCTCTAAAATTCTCTTCATTCCAGCTGTAACACCATTTATCCTTCATGAATCGTTTTCCTCCTTCAGGCCTTTGCATGATTCTATCCATTGCGGCTCTATGCAAAAACATCCTTCGTGTTCATATTCTTTTAATTCCCAGGCCGCTTCAAATCCTTCCCGGTCGTCAATAAATACCCCTGTCATGCCATCCTGTTCCATCATATAGGCAAGTTCTTTATCCTTGTTCCCATCACACAGGCCAAGGAAAACATATTTTCCTTCCATGGCTGTGCTTTCGACAACATAGGCATCCTCTCCGTCCATATATTCAGCTATGCCTTTCCATAACTCATAGTCGGAATCTTCTGGATTATTTTCATCAAACATGTGGGCTGTAGCAAGTTTTGCTATCTTTATCATTCCTCTGTCACTCCCATCCGCTCAAGCTGCCTATTTAGTTTCTCGTCAATTCGCTTTGCAAGCGGCCCCTCTCCAAAACCCAGTAGATACTTTATCTGCCACAGCATGATTAAGGTATCGGCCATCTCGTCCAGGACTGCATCCTCTGCCTCTGCTATCTGCCTGTCATTTCCTCCGAAGTTGCGTTTTCTCCATAGCTTGTTGATTGCCTGGGTAAGCTCTGCCATTTCTTCTATGCACTGGCGGCTCTGAGGCTCATATCCGTACCTTTCAGCAATCAATTCTATTTTCTTTTCTATGGTCATCCCTCTACCTCATGCGCTTCCATTAGCATCCTGTATGCTTCAAGCGCCATTGTGTGGCTGGTATATTTATAAGGCTCGTTTTCCAGCCAATGTCTGCCAAACATTTTTAGCTTATCTTCCTCCAGGCTTATCATGGTCTTTAATATGGATTTATCATATGTGTCCACCGGTTTGGTTTTTTTGGGAGGATATATCTTGTCATATTCCGTTTTTATCCGGTCAAGCTCTACAAACATAATGGCTCTGCCTTTTTCTTCAAAACGTATATAACAGAATCCATCGTACGCGGCCCTGTACTCTCCTCCCGCGGCCTGGAAGATAATAGGAAGGATTGGATCCCCCGGAATAAGGTATCCTAATTTGTGTAGATTCTTCAGATATGCCCTGACTATCCCTGACTCTTTCACTCCATACGCGCCATCCGAAGTGTTCATTTCTTCCAAAGAAAATACCGGTACGTCATTAATATATTCCTTCATTTTCTTCTCTCCTCTTCAGCTTTAGTATTGATACCTCATAGGCAGTACGCAGCTCAGTTTCTGTCTTGCTGAGTCTTTTGATGTATCCCCGGCTCTGTACGCGGCCCCATGTCTCTATCCTGGTTCCCACCTCGAATTCGGAAGCACGGCGTGCATTGCGCCCCCAGCAGATGCAGGGGATATAGTCCGATTTGCCGTATGGACGGTTTACGGCCAGAAGGATGTCCGCTATTTCCTTTTCAAGCGGAGTTTTCCTGTAGACAGGCGGCTTACAAATATAGCCATCCAGGAATATCTGGTTATTTTTTGTGCAATCCATCGGAACAGGCTGGGTCAAATGGATTTCTCTTACAAACACAGACAGTTTTAACCGGTTCCTGACTCCTTCATGTTGGTTATGGGAGCGGAACTGGCCTGTACACTCCATGGCATGGCCAGTATAGTCTTTATGTATGTCTATCAGGCTCTCGGATACCATTAGGGGAATAATGTCTACCTGCCCGCTGAGCCGGCCGACAGCCACATCCGCCATATAAAATCCTTCTCCGAACACTTCGTGGCTGAAGGTAAATCCGGAAGCAATCTCACCCATCATGCTTACCTTGTTGTTTTCTGTATTATTTAACATATTGTTTGTCCTCCATTTGTATTTTTAATTAAGAGAATGGCAGCCCTTCATCCTCGATGCCATCCGGAATGCTCATAAAGCCTTCCCCGATGTCCGCGCCCTGGACCTGCCGCTGCTCCGGACCTCTGCCCGACGCTCCCTTGCTGTCCGCGAACTCCTGGTCATCCAGGACGATATCCGTTGTGTATACCTTCCGGCCCTCCTGGTTCACATAGCTTCCTGTCTGTATCCTGCCCGATACAAGCACCCGCATTCCCTGACGGAAATACTTCTCGGCAAACTCGGCAGCGCGGTCAAATGCAACACAGTTGATAAAATCGGCAGTCTGCTGCTCTGCGGAGCTGTCCTGTCCCCTGCGGCCCCTCCTGTCCACTGCAAGGGTGTACCTTGCAATGGCCATGGAGCGCTCACCCTGGGTGTACCTTATATCCGGGTCCTTGGTCAGCCTTCCCATTAGTATGACTCTGTTCATCTTCTCCTCCTGTTCTTCTTTGGTCCAAAAATGTATTCATATTCCGATATGTAGCCGGCCGCGGTCTTAAAAACCGTCTTATACCAGTACAACCCCTGCTTGTCCCTGTACAGCAGGTAGGTCCGGTCCCCTGACTGTTTCTTTCCGATGTATTCCGCCGGCCCGGCCTCTTCCGGCATGCTCTCTATGGACATAGCGGTTTTCATAGCCTCTGCCGTTTCATCCTGCTTTTCCAATCCTTACCACCTTCCAAAAGTCCCCGGCAGGGAACTCATAATCATCATTAATGGTGTATATGGTTTCCCCTTTCACCCGGCTTACGGATACTTTCTGGACCTTAACCTCGTAGTCCTTTTTCGGGCAGTTGTCCGGGTTGCCAATATCCGGGCACATCTCATATGGATCCGGCTCGTCGCACTCATAGCACTGTATCCTGTCCCGGAAGCGGATGGTCCTTCCAATCAGGTCCTCACAGGTCATCGTCCGGAAGGAAGAAGAATCCATCTTTTTCCGGCTCGGATACCGTTTCCTCCTGCTCATCCTCCTTGTCAAGATAATAGCGCCCAAATATATTAAAAAATTCCTGTCTTGTGTGTGTCCGCTCAAATGCTGCCTGTCCAATTTTGTGCAGTTTCTCTGCCTTATTCGCATCCGCGTGCACCCCTTTCTTGTTGTCCGTGTGGCAGGTTTTGCACAGGTGGACGGTCAGGCCATACTTTTCTGACCACTTCCTGTTTGTTCCGCCAAATATATGATGCTTTTCCAATGGCCCTCAGCGTTCGCATAAAAAACATTGGGTGACGGGTTCCGCCTCAATCACACTCTTCATCCTGCAACATCTCCTTTATAATTTCTCCCAGGCGTGCAATGTTCCTTTGGGTCTCCCGGGCATATTCCATGGTTCCGGTCCGCATCCATTGCGTTACTTCATCCGCCAGCCGGCAGCCTTCGTCCCGCAGGCTTTCCATTGGCTTTATGACCTGGGTGCCGTCGTGGCAGGTGATGTACTTCTCCGGGACGACTCCCGGATAATCCTCCACCTCCATCTGCACCGCTTCCTGCGGGCTGTTTGGCGTGTCCTCTTGCGGCTCCGGCATCGGGAATGTACCTGGCTCCTGGGGTTCCTGGGCCAGTTCTTCCTTTGGCGCCTCTTTTGGTTCCTCTTGTGGCTCCTCTTTTGGCTCCGGCGCTGCCTGGGTTTCCGGTTGTACCGGTGCAACTGCCTGCTTTTGGGCTGCTGCTTCCCGCTCCTGGTGTTCCTTGTCTTTCTGGATTCTCTGCGCCTCTGCCTGTCGGGCCTTCTCCCTCTCTTTGGCCTCCTGCTCTTTCCGCTTTTCCTCCGCCTTTCTTTCCGCTTCGGCCTTCCTCTGCCTCTGAGCTTCCTTTTCCTCCTCTGCCGGCGGATAGGGCTCCTCATACAGCGCGTTCCAGCAGTCCTCCGCGGTTTCCTCCGTGATAAGGCGGTGGAGAATACCCTGCAGGTCATTCCAGGCAAATTCTTCCTTGTCGTTGGTCCTGACATTCATTAAGATAATGGGCTGGCTCTTTCCGGATATGGTCAGCATCATTTTCCCCGTCCCCGGTATTCTGGCCATCTGTACGGCGTATCCCGACGGGGCAAGCAAGTCCATCAGGTATCCCGTCATATGCTCCCCGTCCATCTTCACGGCCTCGCAGAATCCCTGCAATGACTTCGGGTTGTCATGTATGTACTGATGCATAAAGCGCCCCAGATTGCTTTCCATGGCCTCCTGGGCCTCGTCAGGCTCCTCCATCATGACTTCAAGGTCCGTCACGTTCTTTTCTTCCTGGATTTCCTTTTTAATCTTTTGTATGTCGGGCCGGGTCAACTTTGGTGAAAGAATCTCAATCACCTCTGCCGGCAGGGTCAGCATCTCTCCCAGCTTTGCCACTCCATATCCCTGGAATCGCTCCGGCAGCTGGTCTGAATACCCATCCACGGAGAACCTTTTATTGATATTCATGAACCGCGATGTCTGGCTCCTGTCCAGCCGGTACTCGTTCCAGGCAAATTCTTCCATGGTTGCGTATCCGGATTCCTTCAGGATGTCCGTATCCGTGGCCACCCGGAGCATGTACCCGATCCGGACGAACCCTAATTCCGTCCTCTTTACCTCAGCGTCAAATGCCTCTTTGTATGTCTCATAGCTTGCATATGTACCGCTTTTATTCACTTCATCCATTTTATATGGCCTCCATAAAATCTTCCTCCAGGCACTTTAACACTCTGGTGTTGTTCTTTTCTTTCAGTTCGTCTATGTTCTTTTGTCGCTTGATGACGCTTACGCTGGCCAGTCTATGGTCCTCCTTCGTCAGACGGTTCTTTATTTCCCTCTGCCACTCCCGCAGAAATCCTCTTATCTCCTCAACGCCTGGTTCTTCATCCAGATACGACCTGTGCTGCCGGATCGTTCCGCCCGGTTCCACCTCAATGGTGTAATATGGGATATCCGGCTCAGCCTTCCTGCGGAGGAAACAGATGTATGTCTCCCTCTGCATGATTCGCTCGTAATAACGCTCGCTCCACCCGGTGCAATGATGAAGGGCACTCCCGTCTATGGCAATGTCAACCAGGCTCCTGGGTACAATCATCATGTATTCCTCATTCTGGTAGTCGTATTTATCGCGGATTTCTTCCAGTATCTTCTCTGCTCCCGGATACTTCTCCGCCATCTTCCTGGCCATTTCTTCGTTGGCTTTCTCGTCCCGTTTCAGCTGTTCCAGCATTCTTTCCTTCCGCATTTCCTCCACCAGCTCATTGTGTCTGCGTTTCAACTCCCTTGGCCGGTATACCATCTCGTCTGTTGTATCTTTCTTTTTTTGCCGGCACATGTCCAGGTAGTCCGCCCATTGTTCCAGGACTGCCCTTGCGCGCCTTCCGGCATATCCCTCTGCCTGCTGGCGTTTCACATAATTCATGACCTGGCGGGGTGACATCTGGGCTTGCACGAATGACAGGTTTGCCATTTCTATATTCTCGGATGTAAGCCATCCCAGGGTTTCCTGGTCTATCTTCTTTCCTGTTTCCTCAGCCCATCGCATCCACTGCACGGCATTCTCCCCTCCGTCACACTCCCGGATGCGGTTGATTATCTGCCGGTCAGAGAGATTAAATACCTCTTCTATGGTCTCTCCATCCTTATACAGAGGTCCGTAGTACTCACAGGTCCAGCAACTTACTTTTCTGGTTGTCTCCTGCAGCAGCCGGTTAAACCGGCCCTTGAACAGATATTCCACCATGTTTATCAGGCCTTTATTGCTTTGCGCCCACATCAGCCGGTTATACTCCAGTTTCTTCCCGGCCTCTGCCAGCTGGCGGAACGTCCTTTTCCAGGCCTCATAGCAGGTTCCCTCCAGCGCGGCCTCAATCCCTTCCGGATACAGGTATTCCTCGTTCATCCTTCGGTTGACTGGGTTTTTAATGTCGAAGCAGCCTCGGTTATCCCACGGAGAATTCCACTCAAACCCCCGGTCAAACTGGTTATAGTAAATGTCACATGCAAGTTTTTTGTGGTTTCGGAGCGGGAATACGCGCACCGCTTCCGATATTTCAATCTTGTGCCCCCGTCTTTCCCATGTGATTCTTATGTCTAAATGCCTCACCACGCTCCTGTCACTGTCTATATCCTGCATGACGGCGGCGTTCGTTTTTAGCTGTATGGCATGGGTCCGTGTTTTTGCCTGTATGGTTTTTCCGCAATAGGGGCATGTTATATGGTCATTGTGTCTTACCTTTTTCCCGTCCGGCCTTTTAAATTTTCCAGCGTTTCCATCCTTTCCGCAGGCCGTGCAGCTCCATCGTTCGGAATCCTTGTCATAAAAGGCATAATCCCGGTCCCCTGATGCCGTCTTGACAATCCATTCGTTAAAATCTTTCGGGAGAGGAGGGATTTTGTCCATCAGGTTCCGGATGCGCTCCAGACGGCGGCTCTCCTTTGACTCCCTCTGGTTGCTGTTGTAATCATTCTCCTTGTGCTTGATGCGGGTCAGTGGTTCCATCGTGCTGAATCTCTCCGGCAGCAGCTCCTTAATCAGCTTCTTATCCGCTTCGGAATTGATTGGTATGTTTCCGTCCAGATCGTAATACCAGTAATGCGTCGCATCGTATTCGCATAAGGTCTGGAGCACTGTCTGCCTCCATATGCCGGTCTTAATATAATAGGTCTCATATTCCCCTGTTATGGTGTTCATGCAGTACCGTCCAATCAGCTCCCGGTCCTTCCAGTAATTCAGTATCAGGATTTTCTCTACGGCCTGAGCGGTCAATACCGCCCCGTCCTGGTCCGGCCGCACCGGCTCTGTTTTTAATACGCTGCTCCGTTTCATCCCTCTGCCTCCTTCGGTTCCCTGCCCTCCAGGGTGTACCATGTATTCGGTTTTATAGTTCCGTTTACTTTAAACAGCCTTGCATCCTCAATCTCGCCGTTTACTTCCCGGATTAATCCCAGGACGCTGCCGGCCGCTCCCTTGACTTTGGGATGCGGGCCTCTGGCAATTGCCATGCTTCCCTCGCTCCATGCCTCTGCCTTATCCTTTCTGACGCTGCAGCACTGCATGTTCATTTCCCACTCCCGGAGCGGATGATTGACCATATACATCATGGCATGGCCAACCAGCTCCCGGAGGGACAGCTCCTTTAACAGGGTGATTTCTGTACAGGCCAGCTGGGTATCGGTCCCACCCAGTTCGTCCAGGCTTCCGGAGGCCTCCACCAGAAAATACCTGTTTCCGCATCCCAGCGGATACCACCGCAGACACTCTAACGGGTACTCGGCACAATGCGCGCCTGAATTCCGGCATTTGGATTTGCTTTCTTTTATGGTTTTTCCTATCTCATACTGAAACGTTCCTCTCCCGCAGGTGCAGGTCAGGTCCGCATTGAATCCTTTGTATGCAAGCATCTTACTGCTCCTTTCCCATGTAGTATTCCGTGATGATTTTCTTGGCACGTCCCATCCCTGGTATTCCCAGCGTTACCTTGTAATTGATTTTGACCGCCTTTAGGATGTCGCTGTCTACCGGATGCTGGTTCTTCATGCTCCATTCCAGCAGGGCCGCAATGCATCCCTTCAGGCTCTTTCCTTTCCGCCTGACGGCCACGGCCATCTCCGGTTCCTCCGCGCACCTCAGCTTGATGTACTGCAGCCAGTCCTCCATGATTTCGTACGGCTTCAATTCCTTTGCCTCGATGTCCAGTTTTCCGTAGGCTGCCATGAGCGGGGTCACAAAGGCTGCCACATAGCCGTCTATAAAGTCCATGGCATCCTCCTTGTCTATCCCGTTTTCCTCCGCGATGGCAAGGATGGCCTCGTTGTCTCCTTCCTTCCTCTGCGCCGCTGCTGCCCGGTTCATTTCGTCCGCGCTGTCAAATTCTCCAAATTTATCAAACATTCTGTTTCGCCTCCTCTATGTAAATTTCTCTTACCGTACTGGCGGAGATTCCCACCAGGCAGGATATCTGCGCATAGGTCATACCCATGTTTCTGAATGTCATAATTCGGCCCGCGTATTCCTTCCTGTTTATTCTGCGGCGGCCTGGGGCTTTTACCTCTTCAGGGCAGCTGTCGCTGGAGCATGCTATCCCCATTTCTTTCCGCATCCGCGCCAGTTCCCGCGCCAGCTGCTTCTGTGTCATACGGTTTAACTGGATGGCCTCGCCCCATGTCATACTGGTCTCATATGTGTTTCCCCTTACTCCGTGATAAGCCATGGTGACGATGTGTCCATGCGGTTTGATGACTGACATCTTTTCCAGGATGACTTCATCGTCACCCCTCCGACGCGGCCTGTAGCAGTACAGCCTGTCCCCTTCTTTTATCCGGCGTTTAAACGCCTCAACTTCAAGCGGTTCAATGCCGCCCTTTACTTTATCGTTTCCCGGCTTTCCCCCAGTATTTACTCGGTCTGTCCGGGATTCTTCCTGATGAGATTTCATGTTATCTTCCCTTTCCTAAATTCTGATTGCATCCATTGCCTGTATTCGTGGTGTTCGTCTGTAAACAGGTACCGGTGCGGGTCCAGCTCCTGAAGGATTTTTTCCCAAAGGTCCGCGTTCTTTACGGGTGTTCCCTTGGCGTTTCTCCACTCGTTTTTCTGCCACTGTCTGGCCCATCTGTTTTGCATTGCGTTGATAATATGCTGACAGGTGGTGTATATCCGCAGCTCACACGGGCAGTTCAGGCGGCCCAGGGCCTCTGCCAGGGCCGTAAGGGCGAGCTGGTTCTCTGTAGCCCGCTCCATGGCTCCCCGTCCCTCCCTGGTGGCCGGCGCCCCGTTCCTGATGCATTCCAGGAGATAAAGATATTCGCCGTCCTTCCTGGCCGGTCCATGGAAGGAGGTCTCTATGTAGATGTTCACGTCCTGCACTTTCCCTTGCTCCTTTCCGGTTCTGGAAGCTTTACCAGGAGGTAGTACAGGTATTTATACCCAAAATCATTTACCCATTCCTCCACGCTGCCTTTATCGAGATACCATCCTTCAGGCACCGTAATCTCGCCCGCACTAAAGGTTTTCTTCCGCTTCCGATGCTTTTTCATCTCCGCATGTACAAGATTCTTGCTGGGGTTATATCTTCCAGCCTGTTTTCCTCCATAGGTCTTTTGAGTCAGCTCTGAATATTCTATAAAATACCCTGCCAACTTACGGTAATTCCGATCCTTACGCATAGGCTCAAAATGTAGACCGCCGTAGGGCCATACATCCTTTATCAGTCTGACATCTATGGGGGAGACCACGATATGTATATGGCTCCCACCCCTGGGTCCCACTTCTGGCACCCATACATATTTGAGTACCTTGCCATTCCGATGATATATATTTCTTAATTTCCGTAGCACTTTAGTTATCTGCGAAATCAGTTCCTTTTTATTCTTTGGCCGGTTCTCTATGGCATAGTTCCAGGTTATGTACCAGCAGTCCGGCCCGAAGTTCTCATTCAAATCCAATGTAAGCCTTTGCATGGACCTCCGGATATTATTCTTCCTCTGCGATTCCGGGGTTGGCTTTTTCCGTTTCCGCCTTTTCCCCGCCCCCGGCTCCGGCCTGCTCCTATCATGATAGCTATAGTGTGCTTCCGTTATCCCTGCTGTTGCTATTTTTTCAAAGTACGGCATATACCTCTCCCGCTTGTCCAAAAGATAATAAACTTAACAAGTTGTAAAAGCGGTCTTAAACCGCCATAATCCTTGACTTTCGGTCCATCCACAGGTATAATGTATACATAGTGTTTTGGTCTGTGGAGGACCGGCTCCTGAAGCTATTTCCGTGGCTTCAGGAGCATTTTTTATTGTCAATGTTCATCCGGTTCCGGCCCTGCTTCCTCATCGCCTTCCCCTTCCATGAGACGGTCATATTCCTGTTTCCAGGCCATTACCTTTTCCATCTCGCTCTCCAGCTCATCGTATTCCCCGCCGGCATCCTTATACTCGTTAAACCAGGTTTTAAGCTCGTCCCAATATTCATCCAGTTCCTCCTGGTCATCCTGGTCCTTAATCCCCATCCGGTTTATGTACTGGATTTCCTCCCATATCCATGCGACATCATCCAGCATGTCCGTACCAATCAGCCAGACCAGGAAAGTCTTGTCCTTTAATATGGCGAAACCACATCGGTCGAACCATCGGTCGGCACACTCCCGCTCATCGGATCCGTTTGTACGTTCCCCACATATCAGGTCCGCAATGAAATTCTCCAGCAGTTCCCCGGCCGTCATGCTCACACTTCCGGCTTTTTTGCATAATCGTTCCATGTCCTCATCGCACAGTTCGATTGTCAACGTCCGTTTCTTCCTCATGTATTTTTCCTCACTTCCCATTTAAAGCCTCACGCCCATGGCCAACGCCATGACCACAATTGCCACTATCGTCATACCAATTGACCACACCAGCAGCAGGATAACCCATCTCCATTTCAAACCTGGTCTCCTGTTGCCTATAATCATTAGTATCCACCGCATTCCCTTTGCATTGGTAAGAGCCACTGTGTCCGGGCCAACATGATCCAGACGCCAGTCCGATTCCCCGGCCCAATACTCAAGTGGGATGATTAGCTCAATCTTTCTCTTCATTTTGTTTTCTCCTGATTATTTTTAAGGCTCGTCCCTCAGGGCCGCCTTTAGGCGGTCTGCTCCTTCTCTTTGTCAGAAAAATAAGCGGAATATATCTTTCCAACTCGGTCAAGGATTTTCTCCCTTTCCTCGGCAGTTTTCGCGATGTTGTCATCATAGATTTCCACCGTTCCATTGCCGATTTTGTATTCTGCTACTTTCATATCACCACCCCTCTCTGGTAGATTGTATGTGGTATTGGTTGTACTTCTTGCGTTGTCCTTCTCGCTTTCCGACTGGTAATCATCCCCTCACTGTGATACAATTTCCTTACAGGCCCCGGCAGGTCGAGTACAACAGAAAGGAGAATGTTACATGTATCACATAATTATTAATTTTGCAGACCAATCTTATAGAGAATTCAGTGGTATAGACAAAATTGAATACACTACCCCCGACGGATATCAGACAGTATCCGAAAAGGAAATACTCTCTCACCGTTTCCCCCTGCGTGGTACTTATTTTTTTCTATGGCGATGACATCTTTGCCTCAGTGGATATGAATCACGCTAAGACACTGGAAATTATTATCGAGCATTAGAATGTGATTCTCTTACCCTTATGTTAACTATTGCATAAGGGTAATCCCTTTTTATCTTTTTGTACCAATCTAAAACATCTGGTAATTCTTCTTTGCTTGTTTCAAAAACCAAAATAAACTTTCCCATCTATCTCCTCACCTCGCTTCCTATTCTGTTTCCAATGCATAGCAGTAGACTATCTAACCATTTTGGCTAACTGTTCCATGTCTTCCCGCTCTTTCCTCATTAACAGTGTGTTGGTTTTGAAGGGCCTGCTCCGAAAGGCAGGGGCTCTGCCATGTACTTTCTTTCCCATCCAAAATAGGAATGTTGAAATATACATTTTTCCAAAATTTCGATTCCCTCTTCTACTGTTGTTTCTTCCAATATTTTAAGAATCTCCACACCTTTTACTTTTTGTGAATCATTGAAATTCATAATCTGGCTAGCTTTCCTAATACATTCCGTACCGCTTTTATCCATCTTTCTCTCCACCTTCTTTCCTGCTGGCAATCATCCCCTCACTGTGATACAATTTTCTTAACAACCCCTCCAGGTTGAAATAAACAAAAAAGGAGTGACTTTATGTCTTCATTCAATCCATTTTCAATTCCATCATCTTTGCTAAACGAAGCTACTATTAAATTTGATGTGGAGCGCGACAATTCTGTTATTTGCTCTTCCCGCGGATTCTTCTGTGGAAAAAACTACCCGAGCACTATCCAACTTGTTGAGAATGTTGATATCAAAAACGGTGATTGGCTCATTGATACTACTACAAACCAACGCTATTATGTTTTAGATGCCCACCCCATCATAGTTGGCGGCCAGCCAGTAGACTGGATGGTGAAGTACCAAACGGAACTTGAATATAAGCAACAACTAAACGTAAACAACAATTCAACTACTATCAATATTCACTCTGTCAACGGGAATTCCGCTATTGGAAGTCAAGCTAATGTCGTATTTAACATTGGTTCTAATTTATCTGACATTGAAGCTATTATTGAAAAACTTTCTCCAACAGAACAAACAGAGGCCAATGAACTCCTCACGATTTTAAAAGATACCACTGAATCTAATCATCCAATATTGGTTGAAGGCGCTTTATCCAAGTTCTCGAATCTTATCAAAAAGCATTCTGACCTTCTCATCGCTATCGGAGGATGGGCTGTACAGTTGTTGATAGGAACTAAATGACATCTTATTTTTATTAGCAACACTTTTACAGAACTCATGATTTAGATTTGTCATACATATCTGGCCTTGAAGTGCAAGTTCAAGGTCGGATATTTTTTTCTCCATAACCATCCACTTTTTCCTTGATATCCACATTTTTCTCACCTCTCTTCCTATTTGGTTTCCAATGTGCCGCTATATACTATCCGGCTTTTCGTGGACCATTCTTCGTATTACATTCTGCATTCTGGCTGGCCAGTAGTAAATTTCCTCCCATTACCAAAATGCTCCTTCTGGGTTCAGACAAGTTTCTGTAAATCTTTACAAGCATCTCCATCTCACTACTGCTGACTTCCAAATCTTTCTTGTTCATTTTCTCACCTCGCTTTCCAGTTGCCTATGTTTACATCTTAGTATATATTCGCTACATTGTCAATACCTTTTTGTTGACTTACGCTACCTTTTGTGTTACTCTAATACTATCAGTCCGTGAGAGGGGGTGAAATGTTTGAATGAACGACTCAGAGAGTTAAGAAAAAAATGCGGATTAAGCCAAGAAGAATTTGGGAAAAAGCTCGGTGTCACCAAAACAGCTGTAAGTAAAATGGAATTAGGTACATATCAAATAACAGATACAATGTTGAAACTTATATGTTCAGAATTTAATGTGAATGAAAAATGGCTTCGCTCTGGCGAGGGAGGCGAAGGCGATATGTTTATTAAACCACAAAAAAACGACCTTATTGCCAGGGCCGCTCAATTATTGGGTGAGAAGGACCCAGTATTTGAAGCGTTTGTCGCCACATACAGTAAACTGAGTCCTTCCAATCGTAAAGTTTTATTGGAGTTTGGATTAGAGTTTTTAAATAATCTTGATATACCGGACGATAATTAAGTTTCTTCATTCTTACTTTTATCAGGGTATGAATCAGCGAATGAATATACTGCAATTACATAATCAATATCTTCACTCTTTTCAATTAGATCAAAAATTAACTGTTTGTAATCATCAATTATCATAATATGTACCACCCTTTCCCTGTAGCCGTTATAACGACTATTTTACTATTTGAACGTGATGGCTGTTGAAAATCCTCGAAATATGTAGTTTTGTCCACTATTGTGGACAAGGTCCAGGATTCAGCGCTTTACATTCACTGTGAACAGTTTCGCAGGCGGCACGCCTAATGCCAGGGAAAGGAGGCACATGGTATGCAAAGTGGGGTCCCGCTGACCATTTTCGATGAAGCTTATCTCGGATTTGCTGATTCCTGATTTTTCAGAGAGTTCCCGAAGGGTTATCTTTTTTTCCTCCCTGAACTCTTTGATATGAAAGATTATTTCAACGTCCATTTCATCACCTCGCAGATAGTATCTGCTTAAAGTGATGAAATAATTCGGAACTTACGTTCGTTTTTCATTATATCAGAACATTTGTTCCTTTTCAATATGTAGAATTAAATAGCCATTGGCTTTTTAATAATATTTTATTCATAGGAGGAAGAGTTATATGAGAAAGACAAAGTTAATCATGGTGGCCGCACTGTCATCCGTGGCAATTACTGCTTGCGGAGGAAGTGCTACTCCATCCGAAACAACGGCTGCTGTTACAGCAACTGAAACAACAGCGGCTGCAGAAACAACCGCTGCTGCCGAGGGAGAAGCTGCACCTGAAACCGAGGCCACTAAAGAGGAGGAACCAGTTGAAGATGAAAGCATTCCGACAGAATATAAGTCAGCGCTTAAAAAAGCCGGTTCTTATAGTGATATGATGCATATGTCTAAGATTGGTATTTTTAAACAGCTTACCTCTGAGTATGGCGATAAATTTTCCGAGGAGGCCGCCCAGTATGCCGTTGATAATATGACGGCTGATTGGAATGACAATGCTTTGAAAAAAGCTCAGGACTATAGCGAAACAATGCACATGTCCAAACAGGGAGTATACGATCAGCTTACGTCTGAATATGGTGAGCAGTTCACTCCTGAAGAAGCACAGTATGCCATTGACAATGTCACCGCTGATTGGAAAGCAAATGCGCTGGCAAAGGCAAAAGATTATCAGGATACTATGAGTATGTCCCCAGAAGCAATCAGGGACCAGCTTTCTTCTGAATTTGGTGAGAAGTTCACACAGGAAGAGGCAGCTTATGCTATCGAGAACCTTGATTAAACAGCCTTAACGGCAACATGTAAGCAACAACAAAAGCCGTGCAGTGCCTCAGCACAGAACGGCTTTCACGTAGATTCTCTCTTGCCGGACGCTCCGGAAGATATAATCTGTCTCGCAAACTAATTATATCATTTCTGGTACGTCCTTGGCAAGGGGCGTATTTTTGTACCTTTTATTTCATACCATATTTAAGGAGATGATATTATGTTGGACCCGAATGGGATTTATTTTGCTTATCTTAGAAAGTCGCGTGAGGATCGTGAGGCTGAGCTCCACGGTTATGGCGAAACACTAAAGAGACACCAACGAATGCTGGAGGATCTGGCTAAATACCACAAAATAAAAATTGCTAAATTTTATTCCGAAGTTGTATCTGGTGAAACAATCGCATCCAGACCACAAATGCTGGCTATGCTGGATGATATTGAATCATTGTCCCCAGACGGAGTCCTGGTAGTTGAGATAGAGCGCCTTGCTCGAGGAGATACAAGAGACCAAGGACTTGTTTTAGAGACTTTTAAGTACTCAGGAACAAGAATTATAACCCCCATGAAAATTTATGACCCCACGGACGAGCGCGACGAGGAATATGCCGAGTTTGGTTTATTCATGAGCCGCAGAGAATATAAAACCATTAATCGAAGATTGAGAGATGGCAAGATTGCCTCCTTCAACGAGGGAAAATGGACTGGAAATAAAGCCCCTTTTGGATATGAAAGGGTAAAGCTTGCTGGCGAGAAAGGGTTTACCCTTAAAATCGTACCAGAGGATGCTGATGTGGTGCGGTTGATATTCCAGTTGTTCATTTATGGCTCTAATGCGTCAAACAACATCCCCGTGGGCACATCTAAGATATGTCGGATTTTAGATAACCTCCATATCAGCCCGCCTATCGGTGAGACTTGGCAGCCATGTACGATACGACAAATATTGTCGAATCCTACCTATATCGGTAAAGTTCACATGGGGCGCAGGAGTACCCAAAAGAAAACTTTAAATGGTGTAGTCAAGATTTCCCGTCCAATAAATAAGAATGCAAAAATAGCCGATGGGTTGCATCCTGCGATAATTGATGATGCACTTTTTCTTAAAGCGCAGGAGAAGAGAAAAGCAAACTACCAAAAACCTTTCTTTGAGGGTATCAAAAATCCATTGGCCGGCTTGATATACTGTTCTGTATGCGGCAAATCCATGTATCGCCGCCCAGCCGGAAAACGTTGCAAAGAAGATATGATTCAATGCACTACGCATGGATGTCCTACTTCCGCATCCTATTATCATTACATTGAAGAAAAACTATTGGTATCGCTTAATAAATGGTTGGAGGATTATAGAATACAGGTAAAAGATATTTCCCCTGAAAATTATGCACAGCAGCTTAATTTGCTTCAGTCACAACTAAATGCTGCGCAGAACGAGTCTGAAACCTCTAAAAAACAGCTCTCAAAAGCCATGGACTTGTTAGAGAAAGATATATACTCTGTGGAAATGTTTCAGCAGCGTGCATCGGAACTGAATGAGAAGATAGCTCTGTCCAGTAGAAGTATTTCTGATTTGTCAGTCAAAATAGATTCTATTCGCACAAAAGCAGTGCAAAAAGAAGAAGTCATTGCCCGCTGGGAGAGAATTCTCTCTTTGTATCCGCAAGTAGATGACCCCGCGGTGAAAAATGCGCTAATGAAGGAGCTCCTAACACGTATTGAATACTCAAAGCCTCATAAAGGAAACCGTCAGAACGGCGGTATGGACCAGTTTACGCTTAAATTGTTTCCACGTCTTTAATTTTTCCCTTTACGTATAGAGATTGTGTACACATTCCTCCGTACCGATATCGGTCAAGGTTCCCTTACACTCTTTATATGGCATGGCGTAGCGCTGGGAAAGATAACGCATGGAGGCGCCCATTTCGCCGTCCGGCCCACCATACTGACTCATTATAAACTGAGCCATCTGGGCATTGGGCTCTTTGATATTAACTGGAAATTCCAATCTCTTCTCATAAATCCACATTAATAGCACCCTCCTTCCCATGGCCACGGATCGTTAATCCAGGACCAGTATGCAGCATCTGTATTAGCGGAAGCTGTCAAAGGTCCAAACTGCGCCTCAAAGGCTGCGGCGGCGTTTCTGTATGCGTTTGCCATCTGATTATAGTAATCAATGGCGGCTGCGTCACATGGATGGGTGTCAAGGTAGAGGTTGGCATCAACCACTGCAAAGCCGGCCTGGTCCACTTCACGAAGCATGGCCTCACGGGAGGCATTAAAGTCGGGATTCATCATCTTCCGCACCTCCCGTAATTAAACTGTAAATCCAGGTCAGGGAAAATAGTCCCCTGGACAAGGCCTCTTTCAGGGGCATAGGTGGTCTGCCACTGCTGCCACGGTACATAAGCCATGGCCACCGGAAACTGCTGTTCCAGCACGCCTCCCTCTGTGGAGGGACACGACATATTGGCTGGCTGAGTGACTGGGGCTGCAGGTGTAGGATAGGAAAGCGCAGGATTGCTTCCCCATGAGTCCCATGGGAATGCGTTCATGTCCGGATAATCCGGACTTGTATAAGAACCGCATCCATTTCCAAACGATGTACCGCAAGACATGCGGCCGCGGCCGCAGCACTGGGTACTTACATCTGTATAAGAATCCATAGGTTGGATACTCCTTCCAATTATCTTTTTCTACTATAGTTTATGAGAAGAAAAACAACGGGTGACAATAAAATACATTGAGACAATCACTCACACTTTGTCTGGGCGTCCCATATGATATAGTACAAACCAACAAAAAAGGAGAGTACAATATATGTGTTGCTTTAGACTTTGTAGATGTGGATGGAATCGTTGTAATTGTGGATGTGGCTGTGGCTGTAACAACAGTGGTTGTGGATGCGGCAGCAACAGTGGCTGCTCTTGCGGCGGCAGTAACAGCGGATGCGGCTGCAGCAATGACAGTGGCTGTGGCTGTGGATGCGGCAGTAACAGCGGATGCGGCTGTGGTTGCTCTTGCGGTGGAGGAAACAACAGCGGTTGCGGCGGCCATGATATCTGTGCAGGCGCCAGACGCCAGGCATACAGGGAAGGCTTCCGCAATGGCTATTGGGAAGGCTTCAACGATGCAACCTGGGGCAATCCAGGCTGCGGCGGCCCCACCCCCCGCACGGCCGGAGGACCTGGTCCAGCTATCGCCGAAAACAGCTGCGGCTGTAACAACTAATAGAAATTGGCAAACAACAGGTATACGGAACAGGGCCTCCTACGAGGCCCTGTCAGACTGTAGACAAACTGGTTTTGGGCTTTGTATCCCAAAGCCAGTTTTCTTTTATTAACCAAATTGCGTTCAAAATAAAGTTTGTGAAATGGGCTTCTCCCCATTTCGCTTTCATCCTGGCCAGCTTTTTCAGATTCATGCAGGCAAATGTAAGCCCGACTTTCATTTCCATTCGGGCTTTTCCAAACATCTGTGTATATCGAAAACCATGATTCTCCTTTGCACTTCCAAAGATTCGTTCTATGGTTTCTTTCCTTTGTGAATATAATTCTTTCATACCCAGGGTTTGGCGGATCTCCTCACACATCTCCATGTAAGGTTCCCATATGTGGCGCATAACCGTCTTTACATGATCTTTGCTTTGGGTACATTTTGCAAGATAGGCACAGCTTGCACAGGCACTTCCACAGCTTTTGTACTCGCGATATCCCTCACGGTTGGTTGTTCGATAGGTCAGCACCTGATTGTTGGGACAGATATAGCAGTCGTAATACTCATCATAAACGTACTCGTATTTCTTGAAGAAACCCTCTTTTGTCAGGGGGCGTTTGTATGGTAGGAGCGGTTTGACTCCTTGATCGATCAAAAGTTTTGCTATACCGGGAGTTTTATATCCTGCATCGGCTATCAGGGTCTCTATTCCGATCCCTTTTATCTTGTCATATAAAGACTTGAAGGTTCTGCTGTCATGATTGTTCCCGGGATGAACGCTATAGCTGAGAATCCATCCATTCTTATCACATGCGGTCTGTACTGCATAAGCAAATACATGTTTATGTTCTCCTTTGCGAAACCATCCGCTTTCCGGATCAGAAGTGCTTGCTTTCACTGTCTTTTCTTCTTTGCCGCCGGCTCCACCGGATGGTGTATTGTTGTCATCCTCTTTTTCTTTCAGCGGACGTTTCCCGTGTGCTTCACGGTCTTCATTGATTTCCTGTTTCAGCAGATCTTCAAAAAATAATGCCTCATCATGAGCAATACGCTTCTGCATCTTTTTATTGTTTGCTCTGGCTTTTACATGGGTGGCATCCACAAAAACTTCATTAGGGTCTACCAGCTTAAATTTGTAGCATTCAGAAAGGATATGCGCGAATATCTGTTCAAACAGGTCGGTGTCTTTAAAGCGTCTCGTATAGTTCTTTCCAAAGGTTGAAAAATGTGGCACTTTATCCAGCATATCCAACCCGAGGAACCAGCGATAGGCGACATTTACCTCAATCTCTTTTACCGTCTGGCGCATGCTTTTAATGCCATAAAGATATTGGATGAAAGGAATCTTGATCAGCATGACGGGGTCCATACTGGGGCGTCCGTTGTCCTGACTGTATTTATCTTCTACCAGTTCATAAATGAAGGACCAGTCGATTGCTTTGTCGATGATCCGCAGCAGATGGTCCTGTGGAACCATGTCATCCATGCAAAACAACTGAATCTGTTCTCTTTTTTTATCCGCATTCTGTGTCATCATAAGCATCTCACCGCCTGTATTTGATACATCTATTATACCAAAAAAGAGCCTCAAAGTCTTGTAAGTGCTGACTTTTCTGGCTCAATCGCGAAGAAATTCCGAGGCACTTGTCCTCGGAATTTGTCTACAGTCTGACAGGGCCTCCTACGAGGCCCTGTTTTGCATCTTCTCTGTTTTGCATCTGCTCTTTTTTACACACTCTTTCTTTCCTAATCACCTCTACATCACAGACGACCATTGACAATCTTCCTTTTTCTGGTATATAGTTAGCTTATATTCACTATCATTTCATACATAGAACCACAGGAGGTTTTCCATATGGATGCACAAAAACTGGAACAGATACAGAAGGTCTTTGCCAACGACCGTTTCGCTACGGATAACGGGGCTGTCATTGAGCAGGTGGATGAGGGATATGCAAAATGTTGGTTGGAAATACAACCACACCATCTTAATGCAGCCGGCACAGTCATGGGAGGGGCCATCTTTACCTTGGCTGACTTTGCCTTTGCGGTTGCTTCCAACTGGAACAAGCCCCTCCATGTCTCAACCACATCCCAGATCACCTACCTGGGTGTTGCCAGAGGCACACGCCTCATAGCGGAAGCCAGAAAGGTAAAGGAAGGACGGAGCACCTGCTACTATCTGGTGGAGGTGAAGGATGACCTGGGCAATGAGGTGGCCCACGTAACGGCCAGCGGTTTCTCCAAAGGATAGAGGAATCAATCACCCGCATCCTGCGCCTTCTCTCCAAATATGCCAAGCCGTATTTCCGGGGTATCAGGCAGCAATCATGCAAAGGTGCCGAGAAATCATCTCAAATGATGGTTTCTCGGCACCTTTATCTTACCTTTATCTTACCTTTATCTTACCTTTATCTTACCTTTATCTTACCTTTATCTTACCTTTCACTCACTATCCATTATATTCCGGTCATACCAGACTACCAGCACATTTCCTCATTACTGTACAGCACCAATCCGCCGTCTGTCACTGCCCTGGCTGCCGTCTCTCCGTCAGATGCCTTCACAATCATTGCCCTGCGGTTGGCGGAAGCCAGTGCGTACATGTACTCAATGTTCAGCCCCTGGCTGCAGAGGATATGTGTCATCTTGTGCAGTTCCCCCACCTGGTCCTCTAGTTTTACTGCCAGCACATCGGTCAGCATGGCTGAAAATCCTTTTTCCCTCAGCGCTGCCTTTGCCTTATCCGGATCAGACACAATCATTCTCAGCATACCGTACTCCGTGGTATCCGCCATGCTGAGGGACAGTATGTTGATGTCCTGCTCCTTCAGTACTTCTGTGACCTGCTCCAGTCTGCCTTCACGGTTTTCTATAAATACAGATAATTGTTTTACAAACATTCTTGCACCCCGCCCTTTCTTAATTCAGATTCCTCTTGTCAATCACATGCTTCGTTTTACCCATGCTCCGCTCAATGCTCTTTGGCTCCACCAGCTTTACCTTCACAGCAAGACCTATGGCCTGCTGAATCATATAGGCGATCTTTCCTGTCAGATTCTCCAGCTCCCGGATTTCATCTGAGAAGAATCGCTCCTCCACTTCCACCTGCACCTCTAAGGTGTCCAGATTGTTCACACGGTCCACAATCAGCAGGTAATGAGGCGTGGTGCCGCCCATTTCCAGCAGGGCAGACTCTATCTGGGATGGGAATACGTTGACGCCTCGGATAATCAGCATGTCATCGGTCCTTCCTGTGAATCTGGCAATCCTGGCCGTGGTCCTTCCGCACTGGCAGGTACTGTGATCAAGGCTGGTCAAATCCTTTGTGCGGTAACGGATTAAAGGCAGCCCTTCCTTGGTCAGGGTGGAAATAACCAGTTCGCCGGTCATGCCGTCTCTCAGCGGCTTCAATGTATTCTGGTCCACGATCTCCGGCAGGAAATGGTCCTCATGAATATGGAGTCCCTCATGGAACTGGCAGTCTGTGGCAACGCCCGGTCCCATGATTTCGCTGAGGCCGTAGATATCGTGGGCGTGGATTCCCAGCTGACGCTCAATCTGGGTTCTCATTTTCTCAGTCCAGGGCTCTGCTCCGTTGATGGATGCCTTCAGTTTAATCTTATCCTTGACCCCCATCTCCTCGATGGTTTCTGCAATATGAAGAAGGTAGGACGGCGTACACATGATTCCTGTCACACCGAAATCCACCATCATGGTCACCAGCTTCTTGGTGTTGCCTGTGGACATGGGGACCACGGTGGCTCCCATCTCCTCTGCACCATAGTGGGCTCCCAGGCCTCCGGTAAACAGACCGTATCCGTAAGCCACCTGGATGATGTCATTGCTTCCCAGTCCGGCCATGGTAATGCACCGGGCCACGCACTCACTCCACACGTCAATGTCCTTGCGGGTATATCCCACCACCGTGGACTTTCCCGTGGTGCCGCTGGATGCGTGGATACGGGTAATCTGGGAATTAGGCACCGCAAACATGCCGAAGGGGTATGTATCTCTCAAATCATCCTTTGTGGTGAACGGTAGCCTTTCCAGGTCCTCGATTCCCCGGATGTCTCCCGGCTCCAATCCTACTGCCTGCATTTTCTTGCGGTAATACTCCACACTGTGGTACACCCTGTCAACTAATTTTCTCAGCCTTGCGCTCTGCAGGTTGGTCATCTCATCCCTGCTCATGCACTCCTTTGTCTCATTCCATATCATTTGCCTGTAACCCCTCCAACTCTCACATGACATATTTTTATATCCCTTATCTGCTTACAGTCCACTCTCCGGTTTACTTCCCGGCTTCTGTCCGACTGGCTTCTGTTTGACCGGCTTCTGTCCGTCTAAACAGAAAGCGCATAACCGGTCTCAAATGCCTTTTTATTAATTTCCACCGTCTTAGGCGGAACCGTTGTCTCGATTACCTTCAGCCAGTCTTCCTTCTCAAATCCCATGTGCTTTGCAGCGGCTCCCAGGACAATGACATTGAATGCCTTGGGCGCGCCCATCTTTTTCGCTTCCTCCGTGGCCTCCACCACAATGGTTCTGCGGGCTTCCTTTAACCGGTCAATGATTCCTTCCGGATACTGAGCCACCCCTGTCACCACCGTAATGGGATCAATGCGCCAGTCATTGACAATGACCACGCCGTCTTTTTTGAGGAAATGCAGATACCGCAGTGCCTCCAGACGCTCAAAGGCAATCAGCACGTCTGCCTGGCCTTCCTCTACAATGGGTTCTGCCACTTTTTCTCCATATCTCACAAAGGTTACCACGCTGCCGCCGCGCTGGGCCATGCCGTGCACCTCGGACAACTTCACGTCAAAGCCCGCCCCGATTGCAAGCTTTCCAAGTATGCGGCTGGTAAGAAGGGTTCCCTGGCCGCCTACACCTACTATCATAATATTCTTTGATGTCATTTTATTCACCCGCCTTTACCAGATTGATTGCGTCAAATTTACACAGCTGTTTACACAGTCCGCAGCCATTGCACATGGTCTCGTCAATGGATATGGTGCCGTCCTCATTCTTTGTCAGGGCAGGACAGCCCGGTCTTAAACAAGCTCCGCATTTCTTACACTTATCCGGCAGCGGCCTGCACTTGTTGGGGAATTTGATTCCCTTAAGCAGGGCGCAGGGCGCCTTGGTGATGATGACGGATACCGCATCCCTTGCCACTTCCTCTTTGATTACGCGCTCCAGCTCCGCCTGGTCAAAGGCGTCCACCTCGCAGACATGCTCAATGCCCAGTGACTTGCACAGACCGTAAATATTGATGGCAGGAACCACCTGTCCTTTAAGGGTCTTGCCTGTGGCGGCATGATCCTGGTGGCCTGTCATTCCCGTGGTGGAATTATCCAGGATGATGACTGTGCCGGTGGCCTGGTTGTAGACCATGTTCATGAGAGAGTTGATGCCTGTGTGCATGAAGGTGGAATCACCGATTACAGCCACCCAGCTCTTAATATACTCTCTTCCCTTTGCCTTCTCCATACCGTGGAGAGTGCTGATGCTGGCTCCCATACAGATCGTGGTGTCAATGACGCTTAAGGGCGCCACTGCCCCCAGTGTATAGCAGCCGATATCTCCGGCAGCATGTATCTTCAGCTTGTTAAGCACAGTGTATACGCTTCTGTGGGGACATCCCGGACACAGGATGGGAGGTCTTGCAGGAACCTGGGCCGCCTTATCCACCTGTGATGTCTGGCCCAGCACACGCTCCCTGATCAGGTTTGCGCTGTATTCACCCTGAACCGTGAATATTTCCTTGCCCACTGCCTTCTGAATGCCCCAGGATTTAACCTGTTCCTCCACCACCGGCTCCAGCTCCTCAAATATGTAAAGCTTATCCACCTTGGCCGCAAATTCCTCGATGAGCTTCCTTGGAAGGGGATTGAGAAGCCCCAGCTTCAGGACAGACGCCTGAGGCATGGCTTCCTTCACATACTGGTATGCAATACCGTTGGTGATAAAGCCCACGGATAAATCATTGTATTCCACCCGGTTGATGGGCAGGCTGTTGGCATCCTCTGCCATTTGTTTCATGCGCGCTTCCACCACCACGTGGCGTTTGATGGCATTGCCGGGCATCATGACATACTTTGCCATATCCCTCTCATAGGGGATGTCAAAGGGCTCTGCCCTCTCCTCCAGTTCCACCAGCCCCTGGGAATGAGACAGACGGGTGGTACTGCGCAGAATAACAGGGGTATCATATTTCTCACTGAGATCGTAAGCATATTTCATGAATTCCTTGGCTTCGGCACTGTCGGAGGGCTCCACAATGGGGACCATAGCAGCCCTGGCCACCATCCGGCTGTCCTGCTCATTCTGAGAGCTGTACATGCCCGGGTCATCTGCCACCACCAGCACCAGTCCGCCCCGAACGCCGGTGTATGCCGCCGTATATAGCGGATCCGCAGCCACATTCATCCCCACATGCTTCATGACGCACATGGAACGCACGCCTGCTATGGATGCACCGATGGCCACCTCTGTAGCCACCTTCTCGTTGGGAGCCCACTCCGCGTAAATCTCATCGTACTGGACCAGAGACTCGCTGACCTCCGTACTGGGTGTGCCCGGATAGGCTGCGGATACCTTTACCCCTGCCTCATAGGCACCTCTTGCTATGGCTTCATTGCCAAGTAATATTCTTTTCTCTGACACGTTTTTTCCTTCCTTTCAGTATGTATTAACTGCACCGGACCTCTTAATAACTGTCCTGATGCCTCATCAGACTTCCTTTCGCAGGTCCGTGACCCTCTTTGCCTTTCCCTCAAACCGCTGAAGGGTGTTGGGGGATACCAGCTGAATCTTGGCATCCAGACCAAGCATCAGGCGCATCTTATCCTTCAAAGTGTCCTCCAGCCGCTCAAGGGCAGCATAGGAGTCCATCATACTCTCAGCTTCCACCTCAACCTTGATAATCAGGATGTCGGAGTGGTTCTTCCTGTCCACCACGATTTCATAGTTAGGCCCGATTCCCTCTGTATTAATCAGCACTTCCTCAATCTGGCTCGGGAATACGTTGACGCCCCGAATCTTTAACATATCATCCGTACGTCCTGACAGGTTCTCCATCCTGGCGGTGGTGCGGCCGCAGGGACAGGGTTCATACATTAGCCTGGTAATATCCCTGGTACGGTAACGAATGAGAGGCAGCGCCTCCTTGGAAATGCAGGTGATAACCAGCTCTCCCTTTTCGCCGGGAGGAAGCACTTCCCCTGTGGCGGAATCTATTACCTCCGCAATAAAATGGTCCTCATTGATATGCATTCCCTTAAGTTCCAGGCATTCTCCCGACACGCCGGGACCCATCAGCTCGCTCATGCCGTAATTCTGGGTCAAATTCACATCCTCTCCCCATACCTTGTAAAGCTCATTCCTCATGGCCTCTGTCATCAGCTCGCTGCCCAGTACAAGGGTCTTTACCTTCAGGTCTTTCCTGGGATTAATTCCCATCTCCAGGGCCACCTCAGCAATGCGCATGGCATAGGAGGGAGTGGCCACCAGCAGGGTAGTCTCAAAATCCTTCATATACATCAGCTGCTTCTGGGTATTGCCGGTAGAGGACGGAACCACCGCAGCTCCTACCTTCTCCAGTCCATTGTGAAGTCCCAGGGCGCCGGTGAACATGCCATACCCAAAACAAATCTGGGCAACATCCTCGTCCGAGGCGCCTCCTGCCACGGCCAGACGGGCCACACATTCCTTCCACACCTCCAGGTCATTCTCCGTATAACCCACCACAGTTGGCTTTCCCGTGGTACCGCTGGATGCGTGGATTCTGCGCAGTTCCTTCTTTGGAACCGCAAACAGGCCATAGGGGTAATTGTCCCTCATATCCTGTTTCGTCACAAACGGAAGCTTCTGTAAATCCTTCAGTGTCTGTATATGCTCCGGCCTTACACCTGCCTCCTCCATCTTGGCGCGGTATGCCGGTACCTTTTCATAAACCCGGTTCACCGTGTCTTTTAGGCGGCTCAGCTGTATCGCTTCAATCTCCGCCCTGGACATTGTCTCCTCTTTTGCCCAAATCATGTTGTCTGACCTCCCTTTCCCTGCCCCCGCATCTCCTGTCTGGTTTCCTGTACTATCTTACTTTGACGTGACAACGCATTGGCGCATTATATTGTCTGGCGACATTATACCATCTTTTCCCGGGTTTGTCTGCTGTTTTCATGCAAATTCCATATGAGTTTTCTGTTTGCGGTTTTTACACCGGAAGCATCTGCACAAAACCTAACAGCATCCATAGCTACATCTTATCACAGTTTCATGACTTAGGCCATATTAGGGCTCATATTAGGACAGGGACATATTGACCATGTCCCTGTATATTAACAGGGAACCATGTCTCCCGCCTTATGGCGTTTTCCATGGTTCCCTGCAATCGCACAGCCCTCACCGTGCCGGACCGCCCTGTCCCGCTACACCAGGACTCCCTCCTGACTGCGCAGCTTTACCACCGCGGACAGGTCCGTCTTTTTATGTTCCTTTCCGCCCTGGTCCTGACACTTCTTGGAACGTTCCTCGGCGGTTTCGCACTTCTGGTAAAAATATTTGATAATGTCCTTTCTGGTAATGATACCAATGAAACTCTTCTGATCATCCAGTACCGGCACAAAGTTCTGGTTCAATGCCTTTCCGATCAGATCCTCCATATCTGCGTCTGCCTTAACCGGACGGTTGTCACACCGGCGGCGTATGGCTGTAACAGGTATCCTCTCAGCCCCTTTTAGATCCAGATTAAACTGGTTCTTGATTCCCCATAACAGGTCACCCTCCGTCAGCGTCCCCACATAGCGACCTGTCCTGCTGACAATCGGTACTGCGGAATACTTGTGGTGCTCCATTTTCTCCAAAGCCTGTCTTAACGTATCATCCTCGCTTATATACGCCACATCACTTTTAGGAGTCAGGAAAAACAGTATGTTCATTTTTTCACTCCTTTTTCCCGTATTCTTATTTAAGTATAATGCCTGCCTCTGAACCGAATGTGAACAAATTATTATAAATATCTGAAATTTCTTAAGATGCAGAAAATATAGATATATTTATATGTGAATTAAACCTGCCCCTACTTCCCATCCCCATACAAATTCCTATACTGCCCCGGCGTCATATTCTCTGAACTCTTAAACCTCCTTGTAAAGTTGGACAGATTGGCATATCCCGCATCCTGGGCAATCTGGGCTATCTGCTTATCTGTGTGAATCAGACAATCCTTGGTGTAATCCAGACGTTTTTTGGATATCAGTTCGGAGAAACTGGTATTCAGGTTCTGGGTTATGAATTTACTCATATAGCTGGATGAATAGCCAAAGTGTTCCGCCATTCCCACCAGGCAGAGACTGCTGTCCCTGTAATTATCTTCTATGTATACAAGCACCTGCTTAACTAAATCATTGCGGGTGTCCTGCCTGGAGGCCGCAAGGACACCATTGATTCTCATAAGAGCATCTCCCAGCTTTTCACCGAATTCTTCCACAGTCCTGAACGCGGTCAGCTGGTACAGTTCCTTCTCCGTCAGCCGGATGTCATTTTTCTTCACTTCCTTCAGAAGATGGCTTACGATATCATAACAGCACATCAGCGCCATCTGTCCCGGAAGCTCCTCCAGGCTCAGCACCACTTCCTGCACAGAGCCCTCCACCCCCTCCGGCGAACCGCTTTCCAGACACCGGCTGATACACAAGAGACATTCGGTCTGATAGCGGCTGATGGTAGCGCTGTACTCCTCACCCTTTCCCTGCTCCATGTTCTCAAAATCCAGCTCTTTGTGGGGATTTAACAGACGGAACTTCATGTTGGTAAGGGCCTCCAGATAGGACAGATGCACACCTGACGCATCCTCATGAATATTTCCTGCGGAAATGACGCACTCGCAACTGCCGAATATCTCCTTCAAACGCTCCCTGGCCCCAATCCTGTGTTCCTCAGTCAGGACCTTGCGGCTGAGAATGACGGCAATTGCGCCGAAATAGTACAGGAAACTTGTATACACGCCGTAATCCGTCTGAAATCTCTCTTTTATGGGACCTTCCTTTTCTTTGTACAAAGCGGATAACTCCCTGGAAGACATGTTTCCTCCGGCCGCCAGAATCACCATATGATTCCGCCCCTTCATCTGCTCCGTTAGAATGCCGTTCACCATGTCGTCCTCCCGGGTACCGTCCTCCCGGGTGTCGTCCTCCCCATAGAGCAGCTTTGTCACAAGCCGTTCCTCCACCAGGGGCCACTGCTTTTCAATCTCCTTTGCAAGGGAATCCCTGACAGAATTCAAGCTGTCATACTGATGCTTTATAAATACCAGCTCGTCCCTGCTTCTGTCCTCACTGTTTTCATTGTCCTGTTTCATATATTGAGCCAGCTGGTGTATGGGCTTGTAATAATGGTAGGCCATGTAGATTGCCATAAAGCATCCCAGGATTAAAAAGAGTAAAACTCCGGTGACCAGCAGGCTGTTATTCTGTACCACATCTGCCAGCAGGTCGGGCATGGTTATCTTACTCAATATGATAAGAGAGGGATGGTCCATAGGATATACGATATAACGGCCCTGTCCCGCTCTCTCCTGAAAGGTGGTACAACTTCCCGGCTCTGCCTCCAGGACCCGTCCCATCACCTCATCCAGCCCCAGATCCTCCCCTTCTGTTGCCAGTATCTTTCCCTCTCCGTTCAGCACAGCGATTCCATGGCTGTAGCTGCCCGGGGACGTGGTCATACTCCGGCTGATTTTGGAGGGCTGCAGTTCCAGCACCACCCAGGATTCAACCTTAAAGGAATAATTATATACCGGATAAATGAATACCATCTGCGGTCTTGTTATGATTCCGTCCTTCATGTGGTACTCCTTGTTGATAACATCGTACCCGGGATGGTCCATATTATACAGTTTTTCCAGGAATGGCTGCCTTTCTTCCTCCGGCAGCCTCAGCTGGCCCGCCAGAAGAATATCCTTGGCATACCGCCCTTGGGAAGAAAAACTCATATCTTCATTTTCGTAGAGGATATACGCCTTTGTTATGTAAGGATTGGCTGCATTCTCCTCGCGCAGCATGTCCACCATCTGAATCTGGTTTTGGGCATCCCGGCTTCTGGATACCACAGGGCCGCTGAAGCTGATTCGGTTCCCAGCCTCCATAAGGCGGCCGTTCATGGTTACCAAATCATCTCCCAGACGCTCCAGAATATTTTCATTGTACCCAAGAATCTCCCTGGACAGATTACGGTACATAATAATTTGTAAACAAATAGAAAGTACCACCATAGGCACCAGAAAAAAAGATGTAAAACCCAACAAATATTTATGAAAAATGCCTCTGCGCAAATCTGTACCTCCCCGCCGTATATGGTTGTGCACATGCCATTTTTACATTATATATTATTTTGAGGTGATTGGAAAGAAGTTAAATGGGAAGAGCATATGTTCCATTAAATGGAAGCGCATATCTGCCGGACAGGAAGGAACACGCCTGCCGCATTATATTTATCAGCAAAACAGCAGGAAAACGCGTTCAGATGCTTACCCGCGTTTTCCTGCCGTTATCCAT
Organism: Enterocloster bolteae; assembly: GCF_002234575.2. NCBI lineage: Bacteria > Bacillati > Bacillota > Clostridia > Lachnospirales > Lachnospiraceae > Enterocloster > Enterocloster bolteae. The sequence continues at coordinate 5,336,506 of NZ_CP022464.2, forward strand.
ACCTATATGATTCCATAATCCCGCCGCCCCGAACCCCATCCTGTACCTGTTCCGGAAACAGCCTTACACCGAAACGCAAAACCTGTCTTATATCCGCGCCATAACTTCATTTAAATCCAATGTTCCGGTACCGTCCTCCAGTTCAAAATACGGTATGCCGATTCCTCCTGCCCGGCGCACAGATTCATACATCTCATTCTGTTCCCGGACCTCCAGATACTGCTTCAAATCCGGAAGGCTGGCAGACAGGTTCTTAAAATCAATGTCCGCCTGCTTCTCTGTCAGTTTACATAATGCATACAGTGTGTCAGGACATAAATGACTTCCTATAACAGTTACTTTCATACTATAAATCTCCTTTTCTATCATATGATTCTATTTGGTTTCTGCTATAGCGGCTTGTGCCGCGGCAGTATTTCCCATGGAATTTTCTTTGTAAATCTGTTTTTCCAGCCAGTCTTTTCCTTCCACCAGCCTGGTCACCATCATGGAAGCAATGGTATCGCCGCTGGCATTAAGGCAGGTTGCGGCCGGGTCCACCAGAAATCCTATGGTGGCAATCAGCGGGAAGGCTTCTGCCGGAAAACCGAAGAGGCTGACAATAAGCATTTCTCCCACCAGGCCGCCCCCGGGAGCACCGGACAGCACAAAGGCGCTCAGGATAGCAACCGCCATAGCCATGGCATAGGTACCGATTCCGGTAAAGGACTGGCCGAATATACCAAACAGAAAACTTATCTTCACTATGGAGGAGAGCACGGAACCATCCATATGCATAGTCGCCCCCATGGGCAGCACAATATCCCGGATGTCCCTTGGCACCCCTATCTTGTCACACGCCTCGCAGTTTACAGGCAGGGCGGCAATGGAGCTCTGAGTGGCAAATGCAGTGACCGCAGGATTCAGTATATGTTTGAACATACGCCTCACTCCCTCTCTTCCTCCTGCGAAATAAGAATATGCCGGAAATGCTGCCATGAAATAAACAATGCACATGGGATAATATACCAGCATGGCATGTCCGTAGTCTCCGATCAGTCCCGGGCCGAACTCTCCCACCAGGGATGCAAAATACGCTCCCAGTCCAATCGGCGCGTACAGCATGATAATACTCACGATTTTCATGATAATTGAATTCAGGTTATTGAGCATCCTTCCCACAGGACTGTCCTCACCTCCGCAGGCGCTGACGCAGAAACCGGACAAAATGGCGAATACAATGATGGGCAGCATGTTCTTCCTGCTCATAAGCCCTGAAAAATCGTCAACCGTCAGTGCGCCTACCACCATTTCCCCGATTCCGCTCATTTCCTCCATCTCAGCGCTGGCAAAATGGATGCTGGTGCCTGCCGCCGGCGGAAATACATTTACTACCACCAGCACCAGGACACCTGCGATGGCACCGGTAATCACAAATACCATCACCAGACTGCTCAGTATCTTCCCCAGCCGTTTCATGTTCACCATGTTCCCCACTGCGCTGGATATGGAAACAAAAACCATTGGAACCACAATCGTAAACATCAGGTTCAGAAAAATATCTCCCAGGGGAGCCAGAACCTTTGCCTTTTCGCCAAATATCACCCCGATGACGGCGCCAATCATGATGCCTGATAATAAAATGATTGGAAAACGGTAATTTTTCCATATTTCTGATTTGTTCATCCCTTACTTCCTCCTTCTCCTTTGGCGCAGCCCGGTCTACAGACGATCCACTGCGTTCTTTAACTGTCCCAGGGCCCTTTCCAGTACACTCCTTGGGCAGGCGGCATTCAGCCTCATGTAACCGGACAGGCTCCGTCCGAAGGTATACCCCTCATTCAGTCCCAAACCGGCTTTCTCGATCATAAAGGTACGCAGGGTCTCATTATCCATATTCAGTTCACGGCAGTCCAGCCACACAAGATAAGTGGCATCCGGCACCGTGGGCTTGATTTTGGGTATATTGGCGCTGCAGTATTCCCTTATGAAGGTAAAGTTCCCATCCAGATACGCAAGCAGCTGTTCCAGCCACTCTTCCCCCTCATTAAACGCTGCCTCCATTGCCACGGAACTGAACGCGTTATTTCTATGGATATCCATAGCCATCCAGAAGTCATCAAATTTCTTCTTCATCTCCAGATTGGGAAAAATTGTGGTGGATGCCTGAAGCCCCGCCAGGTTGAAGGTCTTTGTACCGGAAATACAGCTGATTACCCTTCCGGCCGTCTCCGCGGACAATGTGGCGGTTGGAATATGTTTTTTTCCATGGAATACCAGGTCAGAATGTATCTCGTCGGAAACCAGCAGAGTGTTGTTGGCCATACAGATATCTGCCATTCTGGTCATCTCCTCCCTGCTCCATACAATTCCCAGTGGATTGTGGGGGCTGCACAAAAGGAATATCCTGGCTTCCTTAGCCTTGGCTTCAAAATCCTCGAAGTCAATTCCCCATGCACCGTCCTTTTCCACCAGTCGGTTTTCCAGCACATTCCGTCCCCACGCCTCTGTTACATCGTAGAATTCCGAGTACACAGGCGTCTGAATCATGATGCTGTCACCCGGTTCTGAAAACAGCTTTACAATGGATGACAGGGCCGGCACCACTCCCAGGCTCCAGCTCATCATCTCCTTTTTTATATCCCATCCGTTGCGCCGCTTCTGCCAGCCCCGGATCGCCTCAAAGTAGGAATCCGGCCTGGAGGTATATCCCCAGATCCCCTCTTCGGCCCTCTCCTTAAGGGCGTCTATGATGGGCTCAGCTGTCCTGAAATCCATATCGGCCACCCATAAGGGAATCACATCCTCCCTGCCGAATTTCTTCATCCTCTCATCATACTTGGCTGCCCTGTTGTGGCTCCTGTCAATGACTTCGTCAAAATTATACTTCATGTCATATACCGCCTTTCTTTCATTGTTTATGCTGGCTGTGCTTTTCCGCAGCTGCTTGTGCTTTTACGCATCTGGCTGTGCTTTTCCGCATCTGCCTATTTAATAAGCAAGCATCATGCCAACTTTTACAATCATATTGAAATCCACGCAAAAAAAGGACTTGATTCCTTATTAAATCAAATCCTTTTCCGCTGTATTTAAATTATTCCCCAAACCAAATCAAATGGTTATATTGGCCACCAATTGGTTGTATTCTTTTATTTTTGGTTGATAATATGGTTTATTTGGTTAAATTCATATCCTTCCCATATCTTCCTGCCCAGGGATGTTATACGGCTTCCGCCTCTTCCCCGTCCAACCCTGGCCAGGCCATATTCCCTGAATATTCCCAGGATAGACCTGACGGCCGGCTGGGAGAGAAGGAGCTTTTCTTTTCTGGCAGCTTCCAGAATCCGCTCCCGTCCCACTGTCTCTCCATTTTCAGAGGAACAGTATAACATTTTTAGTACAAACCAGTATTCCTCCGGTTCCAGCCCCTGTTCCCGCATTGCCTGTTTCCACGGTGCGGTATCAGGCTGCAAAACCGGTTCCGGATATTCCGCCTTTTTGGACACGCAGTACGATAATCCTGTCCCAATCCCATCATACTGAAATGTGGGGGGCAAATCCTTTACAGTGATGACCTGGCTGCCTGTAAAGCAAAAGTACTCCGCCAGGTTGCGCAGTTCCCGGATATTCCCCGGCCAGCTGTACGTGCGGAAAATCTTCTTTACCTCCTCTGAGAGCACAAACTCTCCCTTCAGCTCCCGGCAGAACCGTTCCATTAGAAGGAATACATCCTCCCCCCTCCGGCACAGGGGAGGAATGAGGACCGGCAGTGTGTTCAGACGGTAATACAGGTCCCGCCGGAAGCTGCCGTCACGCACCTTTTCTTCCAGGGATTCATTGGTGGCTGCCACGATACGTACATCCACGCTGATAATCTTATTGCCGCCCACCCGCATGATCTCATGCTCCTGAAGCACCCGAAGCAATTTTACCTGGAGGGCCGGACTCATGCCCTCCACCTCATCCAGAAACAAGGTGCCGTGATGGGCGAATTCAAACAGCCCTGGTCTTCCGCCTTTTTTGGCCCCGGTAAACGCGCCCTCCTCATACCCGAAAAGCTCGCTTTCCAGCAGATTTTCCGGCATAGCCCCGCAGTTTATGGCCACAAACGGCCCCTTTTCCCTCCTGGAAGCCAGATGCACTGCGTTGGCAAACAACTCCTTGCCAGTGCCTGTCTCACCAATTAAGAGTACCGGTGATTCCGTGTAGGCCATGCGCCTTAAAATAGCCTTTGTCCTCAATATCTCCCCGGACACCCCAATCACATCCTCAAAGGTGTACTTGGCCCGGTACCCCTTGTGCATCAGCTGGTTGCGCAGCTCATGCTGGCGGTTCTCAGCATCATTAAAGGGCTGCAGGATGGCAAACGCGCCGATGCAGTCCTCCCTGCGCAGCACCGGAACCACTGTGACGCCTACATTCACATTGTTGATGCGGATTACCCTGGGCTCTATCTTCTCTTTTGTCTTAAGGCACTCAATAAACGGCAAATAGGCCAGGGAGGCAGATGCCTGCTTATGCATCACCAGCGTACGGCTCAGCCCCGTAATCGTTTCCGCCTTCCTGTTCATGGCAAATATCTCGGCCCGCTCATTGATACCGATGATTCCCTCGTCCAATATCTCCATCAGTATGTCAAACTGGCTTTCCAGCCTTCTGGACCTGGCGAACATCATGTCAAAATTGTAGGTGCTGGTGACCACACTTGAAAAATATGCCTGGAACTTAGGCGTCTCCAACAGTTCCTCCAGGCCCAGTTTTAACGCTGCCTCAATCATGGTCTCCGAAGTCAGACAGCGCTGTCCTATGTTGACCACCTGCTTCACGCTGTCCGGGACATACCGTTCTTCGTCCGGAGTGACAGCCAGGCCAATGCCCTCCACCGGCTCCGCTCCCGGATAAAAGGGTATAAATTCAATGTGGTTCACCCCCAGCTGGTTCAAACCCGATGTGGCTTCCCGGACCATTTTCTCCGTCATATTCACAAACAGTGCCCTGGTTCCGGCAGGAATGGTCCGCAGCAGCCGTATGGTTTCCCATAGATAGGTCACGTGAATCTCGCTGATCTGCGCTTCAATGGGGATGTACTGGGGCACATCCTCCCGGTTGTCAAATGCGTCTGTTGACATGAGATACAGATCCGCCCGCTCCATATTGGAAATCGTTCCTTCTCTCACACTGTATGAATTCACCCTCACGTATTCCCCGAACAGCTCCTGCACCTGTTTTCCGTAAAATGCGCTGGCTCTTGGGTCCAGGGCAATGACCGCTACCTTTTTAACCATTTTATCCCTCCATTTCAACCATTAAAACCATTATAAGACCAAAACCCGCCTTTCCGCAAGCTGAATTTTCAGGCATGAATCTTGCTTATAATGAGAGATAGATAGGATTTGCGCTGAACGCCCTGTCATTCGTCAGGGCTGCATGGTGCGGGAATTGCAAAGGAGGAACATCATGAATAAAGAAGAATTGATTGCATTGTTAAAGCAGGAGGTAGTGCCTGCCCTGGGCTGTACTGAGCCAGTGTGTGTGGCCCTGGCCGCGGCAGATGCCGCAAAGGCTGCCGGAGGAACCATTCTGTCCGTCAGGGTAGAAATGAATCCAGGCATCTATAAGAACGGTATGAATGTAGGTATTCCCGGTTTTGACCGGGTGGGACTCAAATATGCCGCTGCCCTGGGCGCCTGCCTGGCCAATCCTCAGAAAGGACTTAAACTCCTGGAGGACCTTTCCCCTGCTGTCAGCAGCCAGGCCATAAACCTGGTGGAATCCGGAATGGTCACACTTAAGCTCAAGGAGGACGAGCCCCTGCTCTATGCCCATGCAGAAGCAGTGTCCTCTGCCGGTACAGGAGCCAGCACAATAAGAAATACCCATTCCAATATTGTCTGTACCGCCCGGACAGTAAACGGAGTTCTCACGCCTTTCTTTCAGAAGGAATACTCCCTTACCGGCAGGACGGCTCTCCATGAAAAGCTGGCCTCCATGACCATTTCGCAGATTGTATCGCTGGTCGAAAGCTGTTCCCCGGAGGAACTGGCCTTCATGGAAGACGGAGCCCGGATGAACTCTGCCCTGGCCGATTACGGCATGCAGCACAAACTTGGCATCGGAGCCGCCTCCTCCCTGGCAAAATACTGCCGGACCGATATTGTGGGAAACTCCCTTATGAGCCGTATTATGACCCTTATGGCCGGCAGCGCGGAAGGCCGCATGTGCGGCTGTCCCTATGCAGTCATGAGCAGCGCAGGCAGCGGCAACCACGGCCTTACCACCATTCTGCCTGTAGTGGAAACAGCCCGGTATCTTGGCTCTGACAAAGAACATCTGGTAAAGGCGCTGGCCATATCCCATTCCATCAATGTGTACATCAAGGAATTCACCGGCAAGCTGTCCGCCACCTGCGGATGCGGTGTCTCCGCTGCTTCTGCCGCCTCTGCTTCCATGGTCTGGCTCATGGGCGGCAGCCATGAACAGATGGGATATGCCATCATCAATATGAGCGGCAACCTGACCGGCATGATATGTGACGGCGGAAAAATCGGATGTGCCTTAAAACTGGCTACAGCCAGCGGGGCAGCCCTTATGAGCGCCTGTCTGGCCGTGGACAAAACTGTGCTGGATCCAAAGGACGGCATATGCCACGCCACACCGGAGGGCGCCATCCGCAATATGGGACGAATCAGCAATCCCGGCATGGCACAGACAGACCGCACCATTCTGGAAATCATGATGGAGAAAGATTAATCCGCCCTTTAGTCCACCAGCTTATCCAGTTCCTTCACATGTTCTGTCTCATTGGAGGTTTTATGCTTTGCCTTGGATGCGTACAGGTTCACGGATGCCTGGGACTTCTTAATAGGCTGCATGGTTCCTGCTCCGGCCACACATCCGCCCGGACACGCCATTCCCTCCAGAAGGTAGCCATTGTATTTCCCGGCCTTTGCCATGGTCAGCAGTTTTCTGCATTCCTTAAGGCCCTCTGCATTGGCTACCTTGATTTCCTTATCCGGATAACGCTCATGAATCACATCCACTACGGACTTGGCCACCCCGCCTGCCACCGCAAAGTTACGGCCGTCCATGGAAGCGTCATTGACGCCTTCCGGATCTTCTTCTATCTTCTCCACGTCCACATGCCGGGCGTCAAAGATGCCGTCCATTTCTTCAAAGGTAAGAACGAAATCCACATCGCTTCGTATGTCCGTACGCATGGCCTCCAGCTTCTTGGCTGCGCAGGGACCGATGAATACAACCTTTGCATTAGAATGGTGCCGCTTAATCAGCCTTGCCGTCAGGGTCATGGGGGTCAATGCCATGGAAATACAGTCCGCATGCTCCGGGAACAGCTTCTTAGCCATCATGGACCAGGCCGGGCAGCAGGATGTAGCCATAAAGGGAAGCTTTTCCGGCACTTCCTGGATAAAGTCAATTGCCTCCTGGGTAGCGCACAGGTCGGCTCCCACCGCCACCTCAAAAACGTCCGCAAACCCCAGCGCCTTCATGGCTGCACGCAGCTTGCCGGGCGTCACCTTTGGTCCGAACTGCCCCACAAAAGCCGGGGCAACTGCCGCATAAACCCTTTCCCCTGACTGGATGGCCCGTATAACCTGGAATATCTGCGATTTATCCGCTATGGCTCCAAAGGGGCAGTTCACCAGACACATTCCGCAGGATACGCATTTATCGTAATCAATATCCGCCTTTCCATTCTCATCCGTGGAAATGGCGTCCATACCGCAGGCAGCGGCGCAGGGTCTTTCCTGGATAATGATGGCCTTATAGGAACAAACATCCGCGCACCTTCCGCATTTGATGCATTTGTCGTCATTGATGTGGGAGCGTCCATTGGTCCTGTCCAGCTTGATGGCATCCTTAGGGCACACCTCCTCACATGGATGGGCCAGACAGCCCTGGCAGCCGTCTGTTACAAATACACGCTTTTCATGACAGGCATTGCAGGCAAATTTAATCACATTAATCAGGGGAGGCGTATAATAAGTCTCCGGTCTGTCCGCAGCCTCTATGTTATCCGAAACCGGCGCATGTTCCGCCGCGCTGCGGTACGGAAGCCCCATGGCCAATCTGAGCCGTTCCCCGACAATAGCCCGTTCCAAAAAAACGTCATTGCGGAAATTCCCCACTTCTCCCGGTATGATTTTATACGGAAGCTCTTCAATACGTTTATCCACCGGCCATTCCGTATGATAGGCCATCCTTGCCACTTCCCTGAATATCCTGTGTCTGATTTCCTGTATACGTGTCTCCACTCCTCGCATATTCCTGCCTCCTTGTTATGAGCACTTAGAGACCGTCCTTTGGTCTCTTACGTGCGATACATTCCGCTGGCACTTGGCGGGCGTCCTTTGACCGCTTAGTGCAGCGGTTCGTTATGAGCACTTAGTGACCCGTCCTTTGGTCTCTTACGTGCGATACATTCCGCTGGCACTTGGCGGGCGTCCTTTGACCGCTTAGTGCAGCGGTTCGTTATGAGCACTTAGTGACCCGTCCTTTGGTCTCTTACGTGCGATACATTCCGCTTTTAACAGTACCGATTATATACCAGCCCATGAAAAATGCAAATGCCTAAATGCATTTTTCCCCTTTTGTTCTTAAAATAAAGCACGGACCGCAGACAAAAACAGGCGTCCGGCCGTTTTTTCCCGGCCGCGCGCCTGTTCATACGTTACCATTTTACCAGTCTCAGCACCTCTTCCGCCAATACAGACTATACAAGCCTTGACCGCAGTATACCTTATCCGCCTTTTTCCATGTAATATCACAGGTCATACACAAAATGCGGAACCGGACGGCCGTCCACAGGGGACCGTGTTTCCCCGTCCCGGACCGCGCCCATTTTTCTGTAAAATCCCACTGCTTGGGGGCTGGTAACAAAATGAATGCGGCATATTTCCTGTTTTCCGCACCAGCCGGTCATATGCTCCCACATCTGTTTTCCCAGTCCCCTCCCCAGCCTTTCCTCTGCCACATAAAAATACTCTAATTCCCATGCATCTCTATCCTGCCTGATTCCCCAGAAGGCAGCCGGACAGCCGCGTTCACCTGCCGCATACACAGGATTACGGCGGATAAAATCTTCCGTAACATTAAACCCTGCGTCAAAGTTTTCCATAAACGCCTCATCATATCCCCAGTGTGCCTCCGAAGCCCTGGCAAGCCGGCGCAGCGCCTCCGTATCTTCGGGCTCAGCCCTGGCAAACCTCAGAGCCTGCCTTTTATACCGGCCGGGATAAAGATTCTTTGCCTCCCTGGTAAATCTTTCCACCACAGCTTTTTTCTGCTCCGTATACCCATCCCGGTCATGTTCATATTCTTTCCAGAGTCCCAGCTTCAGCTCCTCATATTCCCTGGCTGCTTCCGGATGCTCCCTCAGATAATCCCTAAAATACAGCTCGTCGTTATCCCCCGCCTCTCTCAGATGCAGATGGAATACCTTCTCCGCAAATCCCAACGGCGTGTAACCCCTGTTGAACGAAATCCTCCCTGCCTTTTCCATCATGCAGATGTAGCCGCCCCCGATAATATGTTCCTTCATGGCCTGCATATCCCCACATTCCCTCATTTCCACCAGGATATCCACTATGGGCTTGGCCCAGATGGATGGGATGGATGTGCTTCCCACATGACTGATTTCGCAGATATCCTCCATGGGAAGGATACCAGACAGCCGCTCCCTTTCCTCCTGGTACCACTGCGTCCAGACCGGCCTGTGCTCTGTGAGGAAAACAGGGAACAGCTGCCACAGTTCCTCCAGGCTCATGCCGGAAAACGGATCCTGTCTATCCTTCATCATCATATCTCTCCAATTGTTTCTCCCATTCCTCCTTTACCCCTTTCATCCTGCGGAAATAAGAGCTCATCTCATCCGCCATGCCTGACAGACGGTTTAGGAGCGTGGAGAAATCCTTTAACATTTCATCGTCCTGGAAATAGGGGTATACGATATCATGGTCAATCTCGCTCCAGCCCTCCTCGAACAGGGTTCTTCCCTGGATCTCCACATAATATTCCTTATATTTGATGATATAGTGGAGGGAGCGGTATATACCGTTGGACTTAATCTCAATCAAATTCTCGTCATAAATCCTGGTGTCCCCGTTTCTGCGGTAGACCTTTGGCCGTTCCGCGATGTAATAATGCCCGGTGTCCTCATCAAAATCCTTTATGCGGTCCACCACATATAGATCAGGGTTATTCTCAAATACACTGGTTATATATTTGTGGAAATGAATCCAATCCTCCCGGTAAAGGAAAAACACACGAATTCCAATCAGGTCCGTGATGTACTTATGGTAATTGCCCCTGTTTATATCCTCAAACCGTTCAAAATGCTCGTTGCGCTTGCGTATGATTTTCTCTATCAGATGGCCGGGATCCTTAGTGCGGTACCGGTAGGAATGGATGCCTGCCCTCTCAATATCATAGAGATAATCGTACACAAAATCCTTACCAATGCTGCGCAGTTTTCCCTCAACAGACAAATAGTCATCATAGATGGCCGCCAGCTCCTCCCAGTTCAGTCCGGCCGCCTTAAGTTCCTCAGGTTCAATGTTGTAGCTTGTTAAAAATTTTTCCTTATCAATCATCCGGTATCATTCCTCCTGTGTCTAAAATGTCTGCATATCCTTACTGACGCCGTACTTTATCCGTCAATGGGGCTTCATCACCAACGCTCTTTCATCCACTGCCCGCAGGGTTGCCAGTATTCCGTCCAGGTGATCGTACTCATGCTGAATCAGTTCCGACATATCCCCTTTCAGTTCCATGGAGCAATCGTTCCATTCCAGGTCTTTATAATATATGATGCACCGTTTATACCGCTTTACCCTTACCAGCAGGTCAGGAAACGACATACAATCATCCAGCACGTCTATCATTTCCTGTTCTGGAAAGGTAAGCCGGGGATTGATAAACAGCACCGGCGTGTCCAGATGACGGTAAATAACACGTTTCTTCACCCCAATCTGGGGCGCCGCAATGGCCCTTCCCACTCCATAGCGGGCCCTAAATGCCAACAGAGTATCCTTTAAATCCTCCCTCACCTGTTCCATCTGATGAAGCTCTTCTATTTTCACTTCCTGACTGGCCTCATATAATTCAGGATTTCCCAATAACAGAATGGTCCGTTCCACCTCAAAGCCTCCCTCTGCGCTGTTTTCGTTCCCGTACAACGCGTTTTCCTAAGTATATCATGATTCCATCCGATTTCCAAATCCCAATTAAAGGGTAAGGCAAAAAAATCCGGACCGTCTCCTCAGTCGAGACAGTCCGGGTCTGTATGCCTTTTTAGATATTACGCCTGGGGGAACTCAATCAGATTCAGTCCGATGGATTCACTCATCCTTCTGCCTGCGGTTCCGTCAATCACTGTAATGAAAATCTCAGCGGTGGCGCTGATAACCGCCCTGTTCAAATGGCCTCCGTGGCACTCTCCCACCAGCGGATTGCCGATTACCATGTGCAGATGAAGATAGGGGTTTTCTCCCTGCTGTGTAATGTTGCCTGTAAGGAAGGCAATTTCATAGATTCCCTTGAAGGACTTTCCATAATACTTCTTCTCCGTTGTATCAAATACCCCGAGTTCCACCTCACAAGCAGCTCCCAGCCCGGAAACCTCTCCCAGAGCCACCTTTTCTGTTCTGCACACTTCCCGGATACACTCTGTCACTTCCTCGCCCGGATTCAGGCGGAGAATGATTTTTTGTCCAAATCGCTTATATTCCATGGTATTGACTCCTTTCAAACACAGTTTACAATACATTTAACCATTATATATTCATGTATGTAAGATGTAAAATTATATTTTCTATGGTCTGCTCTAATTTTTTGTTATGATTGGCTATGTCTGAGTTTCAAAAATATTCCTTGGGATTCTCCCACATTAAAATTCACATCCCCGTCCTCCCTTCCCATTGTCAAATCCCCTTTACAGGTATATAATTATACTAACAGTTTTTTTATACTATACGCCTATAAAGATACTCAGGAGGTGATACAGAATGGATAACGCAATAAAAATACCTGATTGTCCCGTGGAAATGACCCTGCAGCTTATCGGCGATAAATGGAAGGTTCTCATCATCCGGGATTTGCTCACAGGGACAAAACGGTTCAACGAGCTCATGCGGTCAGTGAACGGCATAACCCAGAAAGTCCTGACCAGCCACCTCAGGGCCATGGAACAGGCAGGCCTGATTACCCGCAAAATATATCCCCAGGTCCCCCCGAAGGTGGAATATACCCTGACCGAAACAGGGTACAGCCTGAAACCCATACTGGACTCCATGGTAGCCTGGGGAACGGATTACAAAAAGAACATAGGACAAATGTAAACGCACAAAGAGCCGTGCCCCCGGTTTCTCTCAAATCCGGGGACCATGGCTCTTATATGATCCTTATGTGATCCTTATATGATCCTTATGTGAAATTACTATAATATTATGCCTGTGCAGCCGGATCCAGTCCTAAAAAAACCGCTGTGTCCTGAAGCGCCTTCATACCGTCAAGACGCCCTAAATCATACATTTGCTGTATCTTCTCCGGTCTGTTTTCTGTCCGGCTGATTTTAATAAGACGGCTGGGACGTATGACAAAGATTTCCCCGGCAGACTCCATGCGTCTGACCTCCTCCAGTTCCCGGTTATACATCAGATGGCGGCACTCCATGGTTTTTATAAATTCGGGATATCTACGGTATACCCTGCGGATAGCGGGGAGCATTTGGTTTGGCTTTTTGCGGTAACCATCCGGCCGGGTAAGTATGACCAGGCTTCTTTTAAAGCCCATTTTACGGAATGCAGCAACGGGAATGGAGTCGGATACGCCTCCGTCCAGAAGCTTCTGTCCGTCTATCTCCACAATCCTGGAAACCAGAGGCATGGAGGCGGATGCCCTGATCCATTGTATGTTCTCCCCCCTCAGGCTGCCGCATCTGTGGTATACCGGCCTGCCGGTTTCCACATCTGTGCAGGTGGCATAAAACTCCATGGGCGAAGCCTCAAAGGCGTCATTGTCAAATGGGTCCAGCCGCTCCGGCAGTTCGTGATAACAGAACTCATTTCCCACCAGATCGCCGGTCATTACCAACGACCGGAAACTCATATACCGCGGGTCGCGGCAGTACTTCAGATTATAGCGTATGGAGCGCCCTGCCTGTCCCGCCACAAAGCTGCACCCATGGATGGCTCCTGCCGAAACTCCTACCAGACCATCTGCCTTAATCCCATGTTCCAATAATACGTCCAATACGCCGGCGGCGTAAATGCCCCGCATTCCGCCGCCTTCCACAACAATTCCAGTTTTCATTTCCATCTACCTCTTTACAGGCGTATTTTAGGAATTAGTTCTTACCTCATCCCACTGGCCATGGCCTGTCAGCCAGTTCAGAGCCTTGTGCCACTCCCTTACCACCCCGGTCTTCATGCCCACAGGCTCCGGCAGTTCATGGCGTCTGGCGTTGATGCAGGACCATTCCAGACAGGAAATAAGGTCGCAGGCATCCAACAGCTCTCTGGGGCTCTTAGGCCTGGATTTTGCCATGATTTTACTGATACTGGTGCCATTTCTCAGTAGCTTTACCAAATCAGCGGGATTGCAGGGATGATCCGGGAATCCCAGCTCCTCCACCAGTCCCAGCGCCCATTCTACCACATGAAGGGATTCATACTGCCTTAAGAAAGACAGGATTTCCTTCCTGTCGGGAGCCGTATCGTGCAGATACTTCCACTCCTTTGGAGAGAAATAATCCTGGGTATTGTTATTATCAATATAATCCATCAGGAAATTCTGTGCCTTTTCCATGCCCTGTTTTTCATCCAGAAGGCATTCCGAATAAATGGCAACGCCCATAATGGCCAGTGCCCTCTGAGCAGTCTCCTCCAGGGAGGGGCAGGTTATCTGTGAAGCAGGCGCAACTGCGGGCAGCCATCCTGGTACATAGATTGCATTTCCGATAAGCGTCTGCATGGTGCGCATCCTGCGGTCCACCTGCTCCTGGGTGATATCCTTTCCGGCCTTTAAGTCCGGCTCCTGATAGGGAAGATAGCGGGTAAAGGCGCTTCCGCCCTTGTCGGACAGAATCAGTAGCTTTTCCCCATTTTCCCCGCTGCAGAACATGCCGTCCTCTTTCTCATCCTGGTTCTGAATCAGGATAATTCCCTCCAGATCGTTTAAAATGGACACGAACATATCCTCAATCATGGTCTTCTTGTCCTCAATATCCTCTTCGTCCTCCACGTCAAAGGCATATTCCACCAGCACAAAACTTCTGGCCCGTCCAATCTGGTACAGCAGGTTGGTCTTAACATCCACAACCCCTGTTTTAACCTGATAAAAATGGTCGCAGGTTCCCTCCACCTGTCTCTTTATAAACTCCTCCGCCTTTTCACCGGCAGACTCGCTGGCCACTGCCAGACGGATTTCTATATCTCCGTTATGCAGTACAAGGGTATCTCCCTTTCCCTCCGGGTCCAAGCCAAAGGTTGTACACAAAACCTGAATGATTTTTTCCTGTGACGGGATATCTGAGAAAATGAAGGACTTGCCTTCATATCGCTTTGCTGGGGCTGATGTCATATTCTCTGCCATTACAGGCTCCGTATTCTGATTCTTATCATTTTCAAATGGTTCCATATAATTCTCCTTAATTCTTTCGTTGTCTGCAACATTTTGATTATACTATGTTTGGCGGAAAAACACAAATTAATCCTTCAAGATATATAATTTATGGGCGGACAGCCGGAAACAATATCTATTTCCGGCTGTCCGCCCATAAATACCTGTTTTCTATTTCACACCGGAAATTTCCGGACTCCCTTCCATTATATTTCTCATCCACTCTTTTATCATTCGTTTGTCAATCTTGCCATTATGGGTTTTGGGAATATCCTCCACAAAGACAATATACTCCGGTATCTTAAAACGAGCCACTCTGGTCTTAAGCATCTCCTTTATATCTTCAGCCCGGACATTCGTTCCCTTTTCCAGTTTGATTACCGCAGCCGGTACTTCCATATACTTGGAATCAGGTACCCCTACGACCACGGCCTCCACCACGCCCGGAAGGGTGTGGATGGTGTTTTCAATATCAAAACTGCACACCTTTTCCCCGCCGCGGTTAATCATATCCTTCTTTCTGTCCACGATATACAGATAACCCGCCTGGTTATAGTAACCTAAATCTCCTGTTCTCAGCCATCCGTCTTCTGTAATAGAATCAACCTTCTGTTTGTAGTATTCCTCCACTACAAAACTCCCTTTTAAACATATCTCCCCGATTTGATTTTCCATCAATTCCGTGCCATCATCATCTGCAATCTTGATCCGCAGGTCCGGCATAGGAATGCCGGAAGCCCCAATCCACGGGCTGTCCGCCGCACCGCCCGGAAATATGGTTCCGGCTCCGGAAGTCTCCGTCATTCCATATACAGTATGGAACTCAGCCTGGGGCATCCATTCTTTCAGTTTCCGTATGTTCTCAGGAGCCATATTTCCGCTTCCGCACGCAAAAGACTTCACAGAAGGAATTAACGGATAGCTGCTCCTCTTTTCCAGCAGTATTGTAAACACGGTAGGAGACGCGTGATAGAATGTAATATTATTTTCAAGAAAACAAGTCAATATCCGGTCCGCATCCACCTTTTTCATGAGATAGACCGTGCCACCCACCGCCAGCATAACAGACAAAATACATATCATTCCTGTCACATGGTACATCGGGGTAGCTATTACAGAACTGTCAAGCTGGGTCAGCCTTAAGGTTGCGGCGTATGCTTCTACTGAATTCATGACCTGATAATTTTTCATGGCAACGCCTTTGCTTCTGGATGTAGTGCCTGAAGTAAACATGAGAATGGCGGAATCATCCCACGTACCCACACCATCCGTTATTTCGTTATCCTCCATATCACGGAGTATCCAGTCCAATCCAAAATCCGGTCCACTTTTCGATACAATAACAGTTACGTGCTCTAAATTTTCAAACCAGGGCTCAAACTTTTCTTCACAAATTATAGTTGTAACATCTGCTTTCTCTAACAAAGACAGGATTTCCGGCCTCTGAAACTTTCCCGGGAGAGGAACCGCCACCCCGCCAATTTTATTGGCGGCCAGATATGACACACAAAATTCCGGCCCGTTATACAGGAGAATTCCAATTCGCTCCCCTTTTTGTATGCCTGTTTTTTTCTTAAGTGACGCAGCCATCCTGTCTGTCATATCCAGCAGCCGGCCATAGGTCAATGCTTGTCCTTTGTCATCCACCACCGCTGTTTTACC
Source organism: Enterocloster bolteae (assembly GCF_002234575.2). Lineage (NCBI taxonomy): Bacteria > Bacillati > Bacillota > Clostridia > Lachnospirales > Lachnospiraceae > Enterocloster > Enterocloster bolteae. The sequence goes on from NZ_CP022464.2 coordinate 5,352,784, forward strand.
CGGCCACCTGGCAGCGGTAAGGCCAACCGCATGATATATGCTGTCTGCCATGCCTTCATACACATGGATGTTCCGGCCGCCTGCCCCGGCTTCTTTTATACGTTCACGCAGCAGGTCCGGCCAATAATTTTCCCAAGATAACATTTCCTTTTCCCCTCATACGGAAAGGCAGGACAGACTATTCTGAATGTTCGATATCTAACAGGGCTCTTCTGGAACGTTCCAAATGGACCTGCATAATATGACAGGCAAAATCCCCATCCCCGTCTTCCACTGCACCGAATAACTGACGGTGGTCCATCATGGACCGGGATACGATTTTCGGATCTCTGTTCAGGCGGTCCGTGTATCTCTGAGCAATATCATTGAACATCTGGGATATAAGGACGAGAATCCGGTTCTTAGACGCTGAAACCAGCAGATCATGAAACTTCCTGTCGTATTTCGAATAGGAAGCAAACTCATTAAAGGCAATGGCCTCTTCCATATTGTCGAGGTAACGTTTAAGTACCTTAATCTCCTCCTCCGTTCTGTTTTTAGCTGCCAGTCTGCATGCCCCGCTCTCCACAAACAGTCTGGCATTATAGATTTCATCGATATCATTTTCCGTCACTGTCAGCAGGTTAAACAGAGGCTTCATAAATTCAGAAGGATTCACTTCGTTTACATATGTACCATCGCCCTGCATGATTTTAACGATTCCGAGAACATTCAGTTTTTTCAGGCCTTCCCTGAGGCAGACCCGGCTCACACAAAATTCCAAAGCCAGCTCCGCTTCAGGAGGAAGTCTGTCTCCCACCTTCCATCTGCCCTTCCTTATTTCTTCTAAAATTTGATCCGCAACAATATCGTACTTATATTTTTTCTTTCCCTCTCCCATTGCCATCCTCCCCCCTGCCAGCTCATTTTACCAAATTATAACATCAGCTGTTTTAAACCGCAAGTTTCCCCGCCGACATCAGGAGCATCGCACTTGATTATGTAAGCATCTGCGGAAGGAAAAGGCTTATGGCCGGAATATACGTGGTCAAGGCCAGCACCACCAGCATGTATACCAGTAGCTGCAATGCGAATTTCAAAGTACTCTCCAACTGTATTTTACTGATTTTACATCCTACGAACAAATTGATTCCTACCGGCGGTGTAATCATACCAATGGACAGATTCATTACAATGATAACACCCAGCTGAATCGGATCCACGCCCAGGGGCTGGACAATTTTCAGCAGAATGGGGCTGAGGATAATGGTAGCAGGAGCCGCGTCCATAATCATGCCCACTACAAGGAGCAGGACGTTAATCAATATAAGGATAAGATATTTATTTGTAGTCATATCCAGAACACCGTTCGCTATGGACGAGGTCACTCCTTCCAGTGTGAGCAGCTTTGCAAATGCCGTGGAGAAAGAGATAATAACAATAAAACTGCAGCTCTTGGCAGCCCGCATAAAGACTCCCGGAAGATTCGTAAGCTTCAGGTCCTTATAAATGAACATACCTGCAAAAAGTGCATACACACAGGCCACAACCGAAGCCTCGGTAGGAGAAAAAACACCGGAATAAATTCCGCCCAGAATAATGATTGGCACCAGCAGAGCCCAGATAGCTTCCTTAAAATTATACCAGAACCCCATGTCATAAACTTTTTGCAGTTCTGCCTTTACCTCTGGTCCCGGAACATATTTTTCCTTTACCGATATCTTCTTTGCAATGATAATCATTGCGATACCCAGAAGGATTCCCGGAAAGGCTCCTGCCAGAAACAACTTTGCAACCGATGTGTTTGTCGCCACTCCATACAGCAAAAACAGAATACTGGGAGGGATAATAGGCCCTAATGCCCCTCCGGCTGCTGCGGCCGCCGTGGAAAACTCCTTACTGTATCCGGCACGAATCATCTGCGGAATCATGATGCCTCCAATGCAGGCAACTGTGGCAGGACCTGAGCCTGATATGGCAGCAAAGAACATGCTGGCAATAATTGTAACAATTGCAAGTCCGCCTGGTCTGTCTTTCACCAGGCTCATACAGAAATTAATCAGCCTCTGGGATATTCCTCCCTCGATCATCAGTTCCCCCGAGAGAATGAAAAACGGGATAGCCAGAAGGGTAAAGCTGTTGGTTCCATTGAGGAAGGACTCCACAATCAGCGACATATCTATGGTGCCAAACAGATTCGAATACAGGCAGCATACCAGCCCCAATGCGATGGCTATGGGAAATCCCATAAATACCAGCACGAACAAACCGCCAATTAATATTGTACCAGCCATCTATTCTCCCTCCCTGCCACTGATAAATTCATAACGTATGATAAAGTAAATATTCATAAGGCACCGGATAGCGGATGCTCCCATTCCCACAAAAAGCGATGCCGACATAATCCACAGCGGAAACTGGGTAATGGATACGGTCTTCATCTGAAACTGGTCAATCACCCTCAAAAAAACATAATATCCCACAACCGTGACAAAAAGGAAGTCAACAACATACAGGAACAAATGGGCAGCCTCTTTTACTTTTCCCGGAAGCTTGTCAATGACAGCCATTATCTGAATATGGTCATTTCTGAGGAAGGCCCCGCTGCATGCCAGGAATACAAAGTACATAAACATATAGAGTGAATATTCTGAAATCCATGCAGCGGATGCCTTAAATATATATCTCATGACTACCTGTACAAAAAGCATCACTACCATGACCGCCAGAAGAACAGCGCCCACCCATTCTTCCAGGTGATTATAAAATTTATTCTCGTTATAATAAGCCTTCATATGCTCCTCCTGAATCAAAAATCAGTTACTGAGCTTCATCGGTGCGGCCAAGGATCTCCAGAACCTTTTTCACATTTTCCTTCGATGTAAGAGAGACGTTCTCATCCCACCACACTTTGTCCACGGAAATCTGTCTCAGCATGTCCTCGTCTTCCTTGGATGCTTCGGTCACAATTACATTCTTTTCCCTCATTTTTCCGATTGCTTCTTCCAGATAATCCACTTCCAATTCCCTTGTCCTGGCGATCAGCTTATCCACATTTTTATCTATAATGGGTTTCAAATCATCCGGAAGCGAATTGTAAAACTTATCATTTATAATATAAAAATGATAACTTTCTCCGCAATGTGTGGTCAGTATACTCTTTAACTGGTCATAAAAGCCATTGGAATAAAACAACGGCACATTGGTCACCATACCATCAACGGTACCCTGGGCTAATGCTGTATACACCTCTGAAAATGCAATGAATTGAGGATTGATCCCGGCGCCTTCAGACAGGGCAATCATCTGGTTTGTCTGATTGATTCGGATTGCCATCCCCTTTAAGTCGGCAATCTGATGTATTTCCTTACCTGTGGCAGAAAAACCAAACCATCCCATATTTACTCCGCCGTCAAATACCTTTACGCCCGTTGCTTTTGCAAAGTCTTTATTCAATCCCATAAACCACTCGCTCTCGGCAACCGCGTTCAGTTCCTCATCCGTGGACATCAGATATGGAATTCCATATACATAATACTCAGACATTCCGGAAAGGTCGGCAAAACAATTGGGTGTGGTGTTGCCCATCTGAAGGGTATTGGAGCGTACCTTGTCCAGCACGTCGGCATCCGTCTCGCCAATGGAACCGCTGGTAAACAGCTCCACCTGTATACGGCCTTCAGAAGCCTTTTCCACCTCTTCCTCAAACTCCCGGTACGCAACATTAAATGGATCGATATCAGAAACCGTATTGCCTATCTTCAGTGTAAATGTCTCACCGGATGCCGGTTTTGCCGTCTGTTCAGCACTGCCCGCGTCTTTTTTTCCGCACCCCGCCAATAGTAATACAGCCGCCATTACCAAGAAACCATATCTTCTCATCATAGTTTTTTCCTCCAATTCATTTCTTTAACTTCTGTACAAATTCCACCAGGATTCCTTCTCCAAATCTGGGACGGAGGAAGTTTACGATAATTCCTCCCGCCCCCGGTACAGCTGATTCTTCCAGAAGTTTCATCCCCTCTGCTTCATACTTCCTTTTGACCTCTTCCACGTCCTCCACTTCAAAGGCAATGTGATGCATCCCCCCTTTTCCATTATTATATGTAGCCAGGACCCCTTCCAAAGGTATCACCAGTTCAATGGGCGTCTCATCCTCCTTATGCTTTGTAAAAAGGCAGTTGGATTTGTAAGACTCCACATATTCCATATAATCTTTTTCCAGACCAAATTTTTTCATAAACCGGTCTGCTCTTTCCTGGGAATTCATGACTATTCCCACATGATGAAGTTTCATATGTTCCATAACCAGCACCTGTCATCCTTTTATGATATTCTTTAAACCAAATGGACCCTCTCTGTATATGTGTATCGGAGTTTCTTTTATATGTTCGGCTATCAGCGGACGAAACTCCATATTGGCCAGTATATCCCGTTCCAGATCCGCCCCTCTGGCAATTTCAATCAGCATGGGACCATCCTCTGTCAGCTGGAACACAGCCCGCTCCGTGACATAAAACATATTCTGTCCTCTGGAAACCGCCATTTTCCCGTTATAGGATATCTGCTGAACCTTCTTTACCAGTTTCCTGAACCGGCCTTCCTGGAGTATTTTTATTCCACATTCGTCAAATTCCACCTTGATTTGGCCACCTGTAAAGGTAGAACAGAATACCACGTTCTTTGCAGTGCTGGTAATATCAATAAAACCACCGGCGCCGGCCGCAACAGCCCCCATTTTGGTTGCATTCACATTCCCCTGCGCGTCCATTTCCCCTGCGCCCATGAATGTATAATCAATTCCTGCCCCTGTATAATATTCAAACTGCCGGTCATGGGGTATCAGCGCCTGTGGACTGCACGAAATGCCAAAGTCAATCCCCCCGGCCGGCACGCCCCCATATATGCCGGACTCAACCGTCAGCATCACATCGTCCTGAACATCTTCCTCCGCCAGTATAGGACCTATGACATCATTGGGGATACCAGTACCCACATTTATGATGACATCGCTTTTAAGAAGCATGGCAGCACGGCGGCCTATGACTTTTCTTATGTTGAGCGGAATAGAGGATGACGCTCTGAGCGGAGTATGAATCTGACCGCTGTAGGAAGGGTCAAAATACCAGGATGATGTCTGTTTATGCTCCTCCATGGGATTTTCGCAAACCACCACCGCATCTACCATAACCCCCGGTACAGCCACCCGTTTTGGATCCAGGGTGCCGGTCCGTACAACCTGCTTCACCTGGCAGATTACCTTTCCTCCAAACCGTTTGGCTGCCATGACAGCAGGAAGAACCTCCAGAACCATTGCCTCTTCTTCCGTACTGATATTCCCTGCTTCATCTGCGTAGGTCCCCCGTATGACCAGTGTATCAATGGGCACCTCACGGTACTGCATATATTCTTCCCCATCCACAGTTACCACTGCCACTATATCTTCCTTGTCCATGGTCCTGGAATTCATCTTTCCCCCTTCAATCCGGGGATCCACAAAGGTGCCCAGTCCGATTTTACTTAATTTTCCAGGTTCGCGCAGTGCCATGCTGTGGAACATGTTGGCCATCTGCCCCTGTGGAAGGTTGTATGCCTCCAAACGGTTTTCCGAAATCATTTCCATGAAAGGAGGACAAAGACCCCAATGCCCTCCTATGACTTTCGTTACCAGTCCTTCATGGGCCAGATGGGCTATTCCGTCCTTTCTGTCAGACTGTCCGCAGGTATGGAATAATGTAAGGCCGCGCGGCGTACCTGTGTCCAGGAATTTCTGTTCAATTGCCTTCAGCACAGTTTCACTGGCAGATACCAATGTCATCCCAATGGTACATAATGTCGAATGATCCTGAATCATTCCAATTGCTTCCTGTGCCGAAACAAATATAGGTTTTCTCATAATCTTCTCCATTCTCTGTGCTATTTGCGTCAGCACACCTTTATCTGTTTATTTCCCCTCCCTTAAGAGCAGAGTTCAAATAACACGGCAAGGCCCTGGCCTCCTCCAATGCATAACGTGGATACTCCGTATCTTACCTTCCGGCGAATCATCTCGTTAATCAGCTTAATGGTAATGATGCATCCTGTAGCTCCGATGGGATGACCAAGGGAAATCCCGCTTCCGTTTACATTGACAATATTCTCATCCAGTTCCAGTTCCTTCATGCAGGCCACTGCCTGTGCGGCAAATGCCTCATTCAGTTCAATGAGTCCTATTTCTTCTTTTCTAATCCCTGTCTTCTTCAGCAATTTTCTGAATGCCGGCACGGGTCCAATTCCCATGATGGACGGATCCACCCCTGCCGCTGCCACATCCACAAGGCGGACTAAAGGTTTTAATCCCAAAGCGTTTGCTTTGGATTCCTTCATAAGCACCACGGCGGCGGCGGCATCGTTGATTCCCGCTGCATTACCTGCTGTTACGCTTCCGTCATCCTTAAAAGCCGGACGCAATTTTGCCAGGCTTTCCGCTGTTGTTCCCGGACGCACATGCTCATCTTTATCAAAAATCATGGTTTCTTTCTTGCTCACCTTTACTTCGATAGGTACAATTTCACTGTCAAATTTCCCTTCTTCCTGAGCCTTGCTTGCGCGCTGCTGGCTGATAGCCGCCCATCGGTCCTGTTCCTGTCTGGTCACATTATACTGATTGGCAACATTCTCAGCTGTAATACCCATGTGGCTGCGCGTAAAAGGATCAGACAGAGCCGTAATCAGTCCATCCTCCAACTCTCCATGTCCCATACGGTACCCGTACCGGGCCTTTCTCAAATAAAAAGGAATATTCGTCATACTTTCACATCCGCCTGCCACAGCAATCTCACACATACCACTTTCGATTTCCTGAGCAGCTGTGACGATAGCCTGTAGACCAGATGAACATAGCCGGTTGACGGTAAGTGCGGTAGCTTCATACGGAATTCCCGCTTTTACCGATGCCAGCCTTGCAGCAAATGCGTTCTCGGCCGCCTGCCCCACACACCCATACACTACCTCTTCAATATCTTCCGGCTTAAGGCCAGACCGCTTAACGGCTTCCTTAATCACGATACCTCCAAGATCCGTTGCTTCCAGATCCTTTAACGCTCCTCCAAATTTACCCACCGCAGTTCTGCAACCGGATACAATCACAATACGTTCGCTCATTTTTTCCTCCCTTACAGTACCATTCCGCCGCCCACTTCAAATACACCCTGTGTAATATACGACGCCTCATCTGATGCCAAAAACGCAATCATATTTCCTATATCTTCCGGTGTACCGGCACGGCCCATGGAAATTTTTCCAACCATGATGTCCCAAGCTTTCTCCGGCACTCCTCTTGTCATCTCCGTATCGATAAATCCCGGTACAATGGCATTGCATGTAATATTTTTCTTTCCATTTTCTTTTGCGCAGGTCTTAGTCAGAGCCACCACTCCCGCCTTGGCTGCCGCATAGTTTGCCTGGCCGATGTTGCCGTTAAGGTAGGATGCTGAGGATATGTTGATAATGCGTCCATACTCCCTTTCCCTCATGTAATTAACGGCTGCTCTCATACAATTAAATACTCCTGTCAGGTTCACTGCAATCACAGCATTCCAATCATCCACAGACATCTTGTGAAGCATCCTGTCTTTATTGATTCCTGCATTATTCACCAATATATCAAGGCTTCCCATTTCTTTGATTGTGGCGTCAACCAGATTCTGCGCATCCTCATATTTAGAAACATCAGCCAGTATATAGATAGCCTTGCCACCCATTGCCTCTATCTCAGCCACGCCATTCCTGGCATTGTCCTCATTCACATCAGATATCACTATCGAAGCCCCTTTCTCAGAAAGCTTCTTCGCAATTCCCAAACCAATGCCACGCCCGGATCCGGTTACGATTGCCACTCTTCCTTGTAAATCTCTGCCCATAATTTTATCCTTTCTCCAAACAAACATCTTATTAATAATTCCAAAAGGTATTATTTTTGTATCCGGATACATTGCTGTCTCTCAGAATTATCATAGTAAAATAATACTATTTTCGACCTTATATGTCAATAATTTTGGGCATATTTTACTATTTTCAGTGTGGTTATCCAGTATTTCATGGTTATTTTTATGCATATCTTATATTTTTATCTGCAAAACATAATATGTTTAAATACAATTAATTGGAAATAGCAATATGTTAATTAATAGTTTAACGAACTCTCCCTATCGCGTTCCCAAAAACATATCCTGTTAGTACTGCAAAAAAACAGCCAGGCACACTATCTGTACCCGGCTGTCCATACATAACCTTCTATTTCCTGCTTTCCTAATTTATTTTCCCAACGTTGTTTCCCTTCAAAATAATCCGAAGCCACCATCCCATAGATACACTCATCGCATATCCCCTGATTATTCCACCCATACCGGCGGAGGGTGCCCTCCTTCTTAAGCCCGCAGGCCGCCATAACCTTTCCGCTGTTCACATTGCGTGTATCGTGCAGGGCCTCCACGCGATTGGCACCCTCCACCTCGAAAAAGAACCGAATCAGTTCCGCAAATGCCTCCTTCATGATTTTGTGGCCCCACCAATTCCTGCCCAGGCAGTATCCCACCGTCACACGGCCCGCCTTCTGGTTAAGCTGCGGAACAGAAATGCTTCCGATGACATTTCCCTCGTCTTCCTTCCGCGCTATCGCCCAGGTGTAAAAATCCTTAGACTCGTATGACTTAATCCATCCCTCCAGAATTTGCTTTGTCTCCTCCACATCCTTGTGAGGTTCCCAGGAGAGGTATTTCGTGACCTGGGGATCGTTTGCCCAGTTTCTAAACATGGCGTCAGCGTCCTCTATCACATAAGGGCGCAGCACCAGCCGCTTTGTCTCCATTCTTACGGTTCCGGAATTCTTCATAAGGTTCCTCTCCTTTCCTGCACATACAAAGGATGTGCGCAGCATGATTGACTGGCAGCAAAATATTATTCTCTAATATAGCACACATCCCGCATTTTAGGAACCCTTGATATTCTAAATTATTTTATATAGCCATGCTCTCTGCCGCTTGCTCCATCCACCGCTCTCTCCATCCACCGCTTACTCCATCCCGAAATACACCTTTAACGCCCTCCCCATAAACTCCGATGCACCTTCCCCGTATTTTCTGTCTGTTATTTCCTGAAACGCGGGATTCGTCATATAATTATTGACCATGAAGGACCAGTAGCTGCTGCCCATATCCATTCCTCCATTGCTTTCATTGATAAGTAATACCAGTTCACCGGCTATCTTCTGTACTTCGTCCGAACCGGCTTCCTTACTCAAATCCGCGGTAAGCTTCTTTGTCAGCGTATCCGTTTTATCCACGGCCTCATCTGCCTCTTTCTGTGTGAACCCAGGTCCATTTTCCAGAAAATGCTGCAGATTTTCCTCCATGGCCTTTGTGAATTTCTCAATGCTGCCATATTGTTTTACTGCCATCTGTGCTATGTGGCCTTCGTTGGCCTTTAACTCAGAAATCATTTCGTCAAAGCTCTCCATACTGCCAAGCTGCTTTATGATTTCTTCCATATGTGTCCTTTTATAATCTGTTAGAACCTGAAAATAATTGCTCATATCAAATTCCTTGAAATCCAAAGTTCTCTCTCCTTTTATAAGTCTGTCCAACAGCTCCAGCAGCGCGTTTAACCTGTCCCTCTTAATCCGAATCAGTTCCCGCTGTTTTTCAAATGCATCCTTCCTGTCATACAAAGGACTTGCCATAACAGCCTTTATTTCCTTTAATGTGAAATCCAGCTCCTTAAAAAACAGTATCTGCTGCAGCTCTGCCACTGCATTTTCATCATACATCCTGTATCCTGCTTCGGTCACCTGAGCGGGCTTAAGCAGACCAATTTCATCATAAAACTGCAATGTCCTAACGCTGACACCAGTCAGGGAAGACATCTGTTTCACTGTCATCATACCAATCATCCTTCTTTCAATTTCAGAGCTTCCGCCTATGATTATCTGCCGGCAGCGGAATATCCGCATCAGCTTTATCTTTTACCACTACTGTACACTATCACGTTACGTAAGAGTCAATACTTTTTAAATAAAAAATTCTTACATGCAAAAAGGAGCTTCCCAAAAGCATTGTCCCCGACATAACGCATGTCCGGTCCTGATTCTGCCTCCCGAAAACCCCTTTCCAGCAGTAACTGGCATTTCGTTGTATGCATCCCTCTGCTGCCGCTGATTTTCCACAGCCGCCTTTATGCAAGTTCCTCCATCAGTTCTTCCTGCAGCTCCTGGTTCACCAATTTCATGTCACCCTCAAACACCTTGGGATATGGAAATGCCATGTCCCCATATAACTTGCCGAATGCCACGTAGACCTTCTTCCCCTTCAGCGCAAATATAGTCCCTATGCCATAGCGCTTATGCTCCACCTTTTGATTCATAATTCTCATGTTATCCGACTCCTTTCTTTAAAACCTTTCTCTTAACCTCTCTTCCGGCCGTACTTTCAGCTTTTCTTCCGTTCTTACTTTCTTCCTTACTTTCGTCCTTATTTCTAATCCTCTTCTAAATAACCTTTGCCATCTTTTCCCTTGCCAGCCGTTCCCTTGCCGCTTTCCTTCTTTTCTTTAACAATTCCGTCTGCTCCTGTTTCCTTTTTGCCTCATATAACTGATAAACCACAAGACGCTGTTTTGCTTCTTCCGTCCGCTTCTTCTTTAATTCCATGACCGCGGCTTCTGCCCGCTTCTGAAGGATTGGATCGTCAAAACAAAGAAATCGCTCAAAGGCATCGGGATACGCAAATACCTTTCTCCCGGCTTCACCATCAAACAGAACCACCATATGGTTCTGTACCACCTCCGCCACTCTTCCAGTCCCATATCTGACATGTTTCACGGATTCATTTTTCATCTTCTCACCTTCCTGCAAAAGCGTTGACTGTTCCCTGCTCATCATCCATTGAGCTCATTGAGCTGCTTCATCCGTATTCTTCCGGATTATCTCAGTCATTATTTTACCATTTTCCCAAAACAAATTTCAAAGGAGAACTTTCTCCTCAAAAAAACTTTGTGAGTTCTGTGCAGAGGGAACCTCTCTGTTTTTGTATACTTTTCCCGCGTTCCATCAGCCTGTTTCTGCAAGCGGAATTAACCTGTTACGCAAAAAATGCCCTCCGGCTGCATGATATGCCGGAAAGCATTTTCCATAAAACTTATTTTCAAGTCCAATCTTTATTCCATCCCTGCAAAAAATCACTCCACTCCCGCTTTTTTGCAAATATCATTGAGACAGCATGCCTCACAGCGGGGTTTTGTCCTGGCTGTACAGACGTCCCGGCCATGGAATACCAATCTGTGGCAGAAATCGCTGCCCTCCTCAGGCGGCACAAGCTTCCACAGTACCATTTCCACCTTCTTTGGCTCCTTGATTCCGTCCACCAGGCCCATACGGTTCACCAGGCGGATACAGTGTGTGTCCGTCACAATGGCAGGCTTTCCGAACACATCCCCCATAATCAGGTTTGCGCTCTTTCTTCCCACTCCGGGAAGCTTTAACAGGGCGTCAAAGTCATCGGGCACCTTGCCTCCATACTGTTCCTTCAGTATCTTCATGCAGGCGCTTATGTCCCTGGCCTTGCTGTGTCCCAGGCCGCAGGGCTTCACTATCCGCTCAATATCTTCCACATCCGCCTCTGCCAGGGCATCCACATCCGGATATTTGGCGTAAAGGTCCTCAACCACCACGTTCACTCTTGCGTCTGTACACTGTGCCGCCAGGCGCACACTGACCAGCAGCTTCCAGGCATGGTCATAGTCCAGGGTACAGCCTGCATCGGGATATTCTTTTTTCAGGCGGTCTATGATTTCCAATGCAAGTTTTTCCTTTGTCATATTGTATCTCCTTTGTATGCTGCAGCGCACTTCTTTTTAACTTCCTTTTAACTTCTTTTTACTTCTTTGTATCATCCTGCGCTTTTCTTTTCACATACATCTTATTATACATGACACAGGTTCATTTCTCAAGGAAAATACCCTGGAGCAGACTTAAAGACAACGGCTCCGGGGTATTTTATTCCATCCAATATGAAACTTGTTCACACATGATTATTTAACAATAAACGACTTTCTCTTACTCACCACATCAAAGATAACCGCTGCCAGCAGAACGCCGCCCTTTACCACCTTCTGCAGGTTCTGGTCCACGCCCATGATGCTCATACCCAGATTCAGCACGCCCATAAGAGTTGCGCCCACAATAACCCCGGGGACCGTACCGGTGCCGCCGTATGCGGAAGCGCCGCCGATGAAGCACGCGCCGATGGCGTCCATCTCATAGCTGTTTCCGGCCGTGGGGTTGGCGGAGTTCAGTCTGGCTACCGTGACCATGCCCGCGATGGCTGCCAGAAGGCCCATGTTTAAGTAGGCCAGGAAATATACCCGGTTGGTATTGATACCGGAAAGCTTGGTTGCCTTCTCATTGCCGCCCACAGCATAGAAGTAACGGCCTGTGGTGGTCTTGGAGGCAATATAGCTGTAGATTCCGATGATAACCGCTACCCAGATAAGAGCGTTTGGAATTCCCTTGTACTGGGCCAGGCGGAACATGAAGGAGAGCAGGACAACGCAGATGACTGCCATTTTGATCACAACTCCCGTAAGAGGCTCCACATAGTACCCCTTAGCCAGCTTCTGCCGCCTTCCATTGAAAACAATAAAGGCATAGACAACACAGGCAATAACTCCCACCAGGAAGCAGGTCAGGTTAAAGCCCTCCACAGCAAAGAAATCCGGCACATAGGTATTGAACAGCACCAGAAACTGGTCCGGTATGGGAGCCAGCGTCATTCCCTGAAGCACCACGTTGGAAAGTCCCCTGAACATCAGCATGCCGGCCAGGGTAACGATAAACGGAGGAATCCTGACATAGGCAATCCAGAATCCCTGCCATGCTCCCACTAACATTCCCATGATGGCCATGGCGATAAGTGTAAGGTAAGGGCTGATGCCCATTTCCACCATCATCTTGCCTCCGATGGCGCCCACGAAGCATACCACGGAACCAACCGACAGGTCGATGTTGCCTCCGGTCAGAATACAGAACAGCATGCCGGTGGCCAGGATAAATACATAGGCATTCTGGGCAATCAGGTTGTTTACGTTCTGAGGAAGAAGCATCTTGCCTCCCGTGTTCACGGTAAACAGTATGACGATAACCGCAAGAGCGATAATCATTGTATATTTTTTCAGAACCTCTGAGATTTTCAGCTTTTGATCCATGGTCTACTCTCCTTTATCAGCTTTAAGAATACAGGACATAATATATTCCTGGGTAGCTTCCGAAGCGTCCACTTCCCCGGCCAGCCTGCCCTCATTCATGATATAAATGCGGTCTGACATGCCCAGCACCTCGGGCAGCTCCGACGATATCATGATGACGGACTTCCCTTCCTCCACCAGACGGTTTATGATACAGTATATCTCATACTTTGCGCCTACGTCGATTCCCCTTGTGGGCTCATCCAGAATCAGAACATCCGGCTCCGTGAACATCCATTTTGCCAGAAGCACCTTCTGCTGGTTGCCGCCGCTTAGATTTCCTGCGTTCTGTTCCACTCCAGGACATTTTGTCTTCAGCTTATCCTTGTACTCCACAGCCACCATGTATTCTTTGTCCTTGTCTATGACTCCATGGCTGCTGACCGCTCCCATGTTGGCAAGGGTGGTGTTTACACGTATGGGATTGGACAGGATAAGGCCGTTTCCCTTCCTGTCCTCAGTCACATATGCGATCTTATGGCTGATGGCGTCGTGCACCGTATTCAGATGGACTTCTTTTCCCTCAATAAAAAGCTGTCCCGAAATATTGGTACCGTAGCTCTTTCCGAAAATGCTCATGGCCAGCTCCGTACGTCCCGCTCCCATAAGCCCGCAGATTCCCACCACTTCCCCTTTGTTCACATGAATGGACACATGGTCCACCACCTTCCTGTCTGAGTACAGGGGATGGTATACCACCCAGTCCCTGACCTCCAGGGCAGTATTGCCGATGTTGATATTCTCCCTCCTGGGGAACCGGTCTGTCAGCTCACGTCCCACCATTCCCTTTATGATCCGGTCCTCTGAGATGTCGTCTGTCTGTTTATCCAGGGTCTCTATGGTGGAGCCGTCACGGATGACCGTTATCTTGTCAGCCACATATGCGATCTCATTGAGCTTATGGGAAATAATAATGGATGTCATGCCCTCCTGCTTGAATTTAAGCAGCAGCTCCAGCAGGGCCTTGGAATCATCCTCATTGAGGGAAGCCGTTGGTTCGTCCAGAATCAGCAACCGGGCCTTTTTGGCAAGGGCCTTGGCTATCTCCACCAGCTGCTGCTTTCCCACTCCGATATCCTTGATCAATGTATGTGAGGACTCGTTAAGGCCCACTGTTTTTAAATAGCGGTCAGCCTCGTCGTATGTCTGGTCCCAGTTAATTGCCATTTTCTTTCCTTTTTCATTTCCAAGGTACATGTTCTCGCCAATGGACATATACGGAATCAATGCCAGCTCCTGGTGGATGATGACGATTCCCTTTTCCTCACTGTCACTGATTTTATCAAACTTGCACACCTGACCGTCGTAAATGATGTCGCCCTCATATGTGCCGTAGGGATATATGCCGCTGAGCACGTTCATGAGAGTGGATTTACCGGCTCCGTTTTCCCCCACCAGCGCATGGATTTCTCCCTTTTCCACCTTCAGGTTTACATTGTCAAGGGCTTTTACTCCGGGGAAGGTCTTGGTGATATTTCTCATTTCCAAAAGTATCTCTGCCATTCTATCCCTCCTACAACCATACAGGCGGGTGTTTCTCCCCGCCTGTACGATTCTCATCTTTTCCGGCCTGATTGGCCGGTCCATCTGATTACTTTAACTGGTCTTCCGTGTAATAGCCGGAATCAATCAGCATTTCTTTGTAATTATCAATTGTGACAACAACCGGCTCGCAGAGATATGTGGGGATTACGCCTGTGCCGTTATCATAAGACTTGGTATCATTAACTTCTGCCTCTCCGCCCTGCATAACGGCGTCTACCATCTTAACTACCTGTGAGGCCAGGGTACGTGTATCCTTGAATACGGACATAGCCTGCTTGCCTGCAATCAGGTTTTTTACATTGGCAATATCACAGTCCTGACCGGTGATAATGGGATATTCGCCGGTATAGGAGGATGCAAGGGCATTCTCAACACCCAGTGCAGTAGAGTCGTTGGAGCAAAGCACTGCGTTTAAAACGGTTCCGTCGGAGTAATTTCCTGCAATGATGGTATCCATTCTGTTCTGTGCCTTCTCTGAATCCCAGTTAGCGGTTGCCACCTGCTCGAATGTGGTCTGGCCGGACTTTACAACCAGCTTTCCGCTGTCAATGTATGGCTGAAGCACGTCCATGGCTCCGCCGAAGAAGAAGTTGCAGTTATTGTCAGCCGGGTCGCCGGTGAACATCTCGATGTTGAACGGTCCGTCGTTCTCCTCTAATCCAAGGGCCTCTACCAGATATTCGCCCTGCTTCTGTCCTACCATGTAGTTGTCAAAGGTTGCGTAATATGTAACAGCGTCAGAGTTCATCAGAAGCCTGTCATAGGAAATAACAGGTATGCCTGCTTCCTTGGCCTGTCCCAGAGGCTCGCCCAGAGAGCTTCCGTCGATGGATGCGATGACCAGCAGCTCACAGCCGTTGGAAATCATGTTCTCCACCTGGGATACCTGGGTCTGTACATCGTTGCTGGCGTACTGAAGGTCTACCTCATATCCGGCCGCCTCCAGCTCTGCCTTCATATTGCTTCCGTCCTGGTTCCATCTCTGCAGGTCCTTGGTGGGCATTGCCACGCCAACCAGGTGCTTTTCGCCGGATGCAGCCTCATCCTTTGCTGCTTCTGTCTCAGCCTTGGTGTCCTCTGCTTTGGCGTCCTCTGCCTTTGCTTCGGTCTGGGCCTCTGTCTTTGCCTCTGAAGCAGGAGCAGCTCCCTCCTTACTTCCGCATGCCATAAGGCTGCCTGCCATGGCTAATGTAAGCATGGTCACTAACAATTTCTTTTTCATATTGTAAATCCTCCTCCATAATGTTTTGATAGTTTAAATATACCACAGCCCGCTCTGGACTTGCTTGGCACCCATCTGCACACTTTTAAGAGGTTTAAAAAAATGCCCTGCAGGATACAGGACATTTTTGCTCAGTTTATTTTATTTTTAGTTAAAAATGTGCTATCATGGTCTTTGCAGAACTTCCTGGTCATGAAAAGCGAACGAATACACATTAGATAAAAACCATATCTCCCCAACACTCCATTTATAAACTTCTATTTTATTTCTGAACATGCTTTTAATGCTTCGTAGGCAGCATACTTAATCAACTCAATTTCTAAACTAATTTCGCTATCGCTTACCGTTGGAACTGCAATATATTCGTCAACATCCCCTTTTGCATGTGCTATAGAACACCTCATTGAATATATCCGTTCTCCAAGTCTTCCCACTATTTTTTCATCACTTTTTGTTATATCAATTGAGTTCTTCTGTGAATTACAGTATTTATTTACCCTGTTTTTATCTTGTAATATCCAGGATTTAAACTTTGATATATCTAAACTCCTTGTCAGCACTAATTTCAATGACTCTCTCTCATTTAATATATTTTTGTATTTGTGCAATACCTTTCTAAGTTCATTGTGATTTACAGCAGGCATTGACAACGCGCCATATTCGTTTAAAAAATAATAATTTTGTGCTCTGACAAAAAAGTATTCTAATACTTGATAGTAACTTAAATATGCCAATCTCGCCTCTCTGGTATTCAGGGCATTGATTAAGTATAAGGCTGGTATATACTCGAATTCTAGTGAATGAAACTGAATTCCATATGTTTTGGCTTCCCCCTCTAATTTATAGATTGCATCCATCTCAACAACAGAAAAGTCTAAGTCATGTTCCATTGAGACTTTCAGCAATATCTCGTTAATCATACGGCATATTTCATCATTGCTTAAGAATTCTATATCAAATAATTGTATTGATAAATATCTTTCATGATTCGTATGCGTATGGGTAATTTCACCCCATTTACCTATATTGATAAAATAGTCGTAAAAAACGCTCCACATCAGATCGCTCTTAGCTCCAATCTCACCAATACACCTTTTCCCATCATACAATTTTACGGAGCCAATTTCCTGATAGTCAACTCCCTTGATTATTTTCTTATACGTCTTCATGTTGCTAGGTATGACCATACACTCATAATAGTTTGCTATCCGAATAGCATTATTACCTACGCGGAAAAAAGCATTATAAAATAGTGGAGAAAGTACATTTTGAAGTGCACGCCAATCATCCCCTGGTTTCATAGACTCAACCAGCTTAGAAAACAAAGCAATTTGTATATCTAAAATTTTCTTTGATTTTTCCGTCAATTCAAGCAATTCCCCTCCAATATCCACAGTATTAATATTATCCAGCGAAATAGTCTTAACCCATCTTTTTAGCGCTTCATGTTTGACCAATCTATTCCCATACATTGACATATAAGAGACTCCCTTTTGTCATAATAGTATTTCTTCACTTTTTCTCACCTTGCCATAAATCATTTCCAGCAAAGACAGTACAACCCATCCTTATTTTGTGGCTGTATCTTACTGACAGAAAAGTCAGTTCACATTCAAATACACATCCTCCTTTGCATGAAACCCGCCCTTAATGATAACCTCGTCCATATTTTCCTTTGTGACGGCAATGGGCTGCAGCTCCAGGTAAGGTACGTTATAGGTACCGTCATAGGCAGTGTCCTGCACCTCCTCGATTTCCTCCCCCAGTCCCAGGAGAACCGCGCATTTGGCTGCCAGGCTGGCCTCCTGTTCCACGGATTTAAAAGCCGTCATTTCCTGGGTTTCCTCCACGATGCGCTGACAGGCTGCCAGGTCACCGTCCTGACCGGTCACGCACACCTTTCCGGCCAGCCGTTCTTCGGACAAGGCCCTAAAGGCCTGGCTGGCCAGATCATCGTTTCCGCAGATGATTCCCTTTGCATTGCGGTCCAGCTTTAATCCTTCCTTCGTATAGGTATAGGCATTTTCCGCAATCCAGCCAGGGCAGTTGGCTTCATAGACCACATTGAGATTGCTGCCGGCCAGGGTCTCGTCAATCCCCTCCCGGATCAGCGAAACATTGTTGTCGGTCAGGGGCCCCTGAATCAGGAAGATATCGCCTCCGTCCGGAATATTTTCCAGCATGCTCTCAGCCATCAGCCTGCCCACCTCGGTGTTGTCAAACGATATGTATAAATCGCACCCGGCATTCATTATGAGCCGGTCATAGGAAACAGTCTTGATTCCCGCTTCCCTGGCTTTAATCATCACATCTGACAGCGCCTCACAGTCTCCTGCCACCACCACGATGACATCCACCTGCTTCTTAATGAAATACTCAATCTGGGAAATCTGTTCCTCCACATCCCCGTTGGCATTCTGTACATTGACCTCCGCCCCCAGCTCCTTTGCAGCGGACACAAACACATCCCTCTCCCGCATCCACCGCTCTATGACAAAGGATTCAAAGCTGAGACCAATCTGTACCTCCTGCTCCTCCTGCTCCACGCTGCCTGCCGCCGCGTCCTCTGTCTTGGCGCAGCCTGAGACCGCCAGGACCGAGAACAGGGCTGTGAACAATATGCAGACAATACTGCCTGCGGTCCTCTTTTTACGTATCCCCATATGGTTTCCCTATCCTTTCCTTAACCAGTCCTAAACCTGTCCTTAAACCTTCCCTGCCCCATTCTCCATCCGTTCCCTGTACTCGCTGGGATTGACGCCCTCGTATTTCTTAAAAATACGGCTGAAGTAATTGGGGTCGCTGTATCCCACCATGGCGCATATCTGCTTGATGCTGTAATCCGGATTCCGGAGGCAGACACAGGCCTGTCTCATTCTGGTCCGTGTCAGGTATTCGATGAAATTTTCCCCTGTTCCCTGCTTGAACAGCTTGCTGAAATAGTAAGGGCTTATATTCACCATCCTGGATATCTCGTCCAGGGATATATCCTTCTGGTAATTTTCGTCAATGTATTTTCTCACCGTATCCACCAGGTACTCCATCTCCTTCTTTTTCTCAGTACCCGCGCATTGACATATTTCCCGTGTTTTTTCCAGGAACCAGCGGCACAATTTGTCGCTGTCAGATGCCTCTTTTATCTCCCGGATATAACTGCCCCTGGGCTTTAAGCCAAACTCAGTGCCGTCCTTTGCGCATATCCGGTACTCCAGCTGCATGATGAGCTCCAGCACCTTGGCCTCCAAGTCTTCACGGCAGTCATACCTTCCCTGCATACACGAAAACAGCTCGGCTCCGCAGGCAGCGGCCCCCTCGCTGTCCGCCTTCAATCCCCGCTCGTAATAACTGTTTTCCAGCTCCTTTGGGTATTCCCCGGCCACGTCCTCCTGCCTGCTTGGGATATCCGTGATGTGGACCACATGGCTGACGCTCTCCCGCAGTGCCCTCAGCGCCTCCCCGTATGACTCCTTTGCATTTCCCAGAGTTTTTGTGCTACCGATACCGCTGCGGAAATCACTGCCAATGTGTTCCTCCAGCTTCTGGAGCATGGTCCTGGTCCTTGTGATGACCTCCACCCTCTCTTCATACTTAAGCACCGGCTCAGGGGAAGGCACAAACAGCACCACCCGGTTTCCCATGACAGGTCCGGCGATACAGGAAAAATAATCCCTCACGATTTCCCTCATGGCCTGGTAATACTTGTTGGCCTTTACGCTGGATCCGATTACATTGGTCAGCCTGCCGCTCTCATCCCTGTCTCCGAATTCCAGAACCAGGCAGAAACCGTAATGCTCCCTGATTCCCAGCAGTTCCTCGTAGCCGGAGCTGTCCGCGCCGTCGTCCTGCAGCATATTGTAGATAAATCCGCTCTCAATCATGGGAACCACGATTTCCAGCCTCTCCCTTATTTTAAGGTCGTCGCTTCTCTTCTGTCTGGCTTCCTCCACCCGCTGCATGGCTTTCATGCATACGTCCAGGATTATCTTTTTATTGGAAATGGGCTTGGTCAGATATTCCATAACACCCAGGTTCACAGCCTCCTTTGCATAGGCGAATTTATCGTAGGCTGTGATGATAATAATCATCATCTCCTTATCCACCTTGCGTATTTCCTGGATGGCCTGGATTCCGCTGAGCCCCGGCATATGGATGTCCACAAATGCAATATCCGGGTGAAAGCTCTCCGCCATCTCCACAACACCTCTGCCGGTCTTGACACACCGTATATCGCATTCACTTCCAAAGCTGGTGGTAATGATCTTCTTAAGGGACTCCAGCATAATTCCCTCATCATCTGCCAGTAATATCCGAAACATGTCCAATCTCCTCCTTCACCGGAATATGGATGATGACCTCGGTCCCCATTCCGGGACCTTCGCTTACAATCTGGACCAGCCCCTTTTGCTGATAATACAGCTCCAGACGGCTGACCACATTGTCCAGGCCGATTCCCGTGGAATCGCCGTCATCCGGTGTTTCCTGCTTTCTGCCTTCCATAACCTCAAGAATTCTCTCTCGGCTCATACCCTTACCGTTATCCCGTACGCTGATGCGGATGGAGTCCCTGCATCCATGAACCGTAAGAAGAATCGTCCCATTCTCTTCCATGCCGCGGATCCCGTGTCTGACCGCATTCTCCACAATGGGCTGCAGTATCATGCTGGGCATCTTCACATCCAATACCCGCTGGTCTATGGATTCTTTAAACTGTATGTCCCCTGCAAATCTCACATTCAGTATGTAGATATAATTTTCAGCCGCAGCCGTCTCATCCCCTACCGTGGCATCCTCCAATCCTTTCTTTACATTATAGCGGAAAAATTCCGCCATCTTATCCAGGAAAATGCAGGTTTTTTCCGCGTCCTCCATCATGGCCAGCTGGGCCCCCGCATTGAGGGAATTAAACAGAAAATGGGGATTTATCTGGGACTGCAGGTATTTAAGGCGGGCTTCCTTCAGGTGGTTTTCCATCAGGAGCTCCCGCTCCAAAAGCTCCTGCTCCTTCTCAGCCCCCTCCTTTACCTTAGCCACATATTCCTCCAGGCTTCCTACCATCTGGTTGAAGGTCCTGGTGACAATGCCAATCTCGTCGTTGGAATCCGTATCCGGCATCTTTACATTAAAGTTCCCCTGCCCCACCAGATTGGCGGTCCTGGCCAGACTGGTAAGGGGCGTTACCATATCCTTTACCAGCATCCTGAGCACCATAAGCCCTGCCAGCATGACAATCATCAGGATTACCATGTTGAACACCTCCATGTAGCGAAGGGCCTCCCTCATGGTCTGGTAGCTGGCAGAGTTGTTTTTAAACTGCAGCTCATTGAGCTCCGATATACGCGTGTTGATGTACTGATAGAGGGTAAGGGCCCTCTCATATGCCTCCCTGTACCGCTCCACGTTCCGCCCCCGCTTGGCCTGCACCGCATCCTGGGTCATATCCAGATAGGATTCCGACATCATGCGGATGTTCTTTTCCAGGATTTTTCCCGGCTTGTCAATGGTCTTATCGTTCAGGCGTTCTAACAATCCCTGGTATTCCTGCTGGCTTTTGTAATAGCTCTCAAGGCTGTCCGAGCTCTTTACGGACACATAGTCTCCCATGTCCTTCTGCACATGCTCCAGGGCCTCTGACAGCTCGCTTAGGTTTACATTGCTGGCATATACCGTATCCATCTTGCCGGCAATCTTGTTTACCTGGAGATAGATAAATATGTTGCTTATAAATAATGTCAGTATCATAAGGGTCACGGCCAGCAGTATTTTCTTCTCCAGGCTCAGATGGCTCCATATGTTCTTTCCCGGTCTCTCCATACTCATCGCTCACTTTTCAAACAGGCTCTAATCCACATTTTCCTTTGTGACAAACTGCAAATCCACACTGTAATAGGAATTTGCGTGTCCCTCCTGCAGATATTCCTCCAATGCCTGCACACAGTACCGCCCCATCTGCTCCGTATCAATGACAAGCGTTACCGGAATATTCCCCTTCCTGACAGCCTCTAAAATCTGATCTGACTTGTAATACCCCAGGAGCTGCAGCTCCCCCACCTTATTGTAATCAATCATGGCCTGGTAGGCAGCCTCTGTATCCACGGCCTCTGTACACACAAGGACATCCGGGATTCCCTCCTTGCGGAAAAATATGTTCCTTATGGTCTCATCCGCATCCACCTTCCCGGTGGATCGCATGGTCTCCTGTATGAGCCTGACCCGTCCCGATGTGTCCGGTGAAGTCACCAGCAGGTTATTGATCTGTTCTGCTATCTGCACCTGGCTGCTGTTATCCCTGTCGTGGAGCAGAAGCATCACCTCCACATCATCCTTATCCGGCGGCACCAGCTTTAAAATCTGTTCCCCGTACTGCCGGCCCAGCTGGTAGTCATTGACCCCCACAAAACTTATACGGCTGGTATCCGGCGCATCCTTGAGAACCGTGACCACGGGTATTCCCGCCTTACCGGCCTCATTAATCCGCTCATCTATCTTATGGCCGCCCGTGTATTCCAGGATAATTCCATCCACCCCAGAAGCAATGGCCATGTCCATGAGACTCTCTATCTCTATGGTGGAGGAAAGACTCTTTCCCATTAGTTCCACCAGGGCATTGTGCTCCCTTGCAGCCTCCCTGGTGCTCTCGTACACATCCTTCCAGAAAGGCATGTCACAATCCTCCACAATCATGACATAATGGTAGCGGTATTCGTTTCCATCCTCCCCGCCGTCCTTCCCCACCTGATTTAAAACATTCTGATAATAGGAGCTGGTGACCAGCGTGAGGAACAGCACTACCAGTATTCCAGCAATTACAATTATACGTTCCAAGCGTACCCGGGTTTTCATTGTTTTTCTCTGCCTGCCCTCTCAATCAGCCTCTCTATCCCATCCTCAGGGTAGGACAGAAGCTTCCCGAACTCCACGGCAATCCTGTATCTCTCCTGCCCTGTATAGGAGTGGTCTGCAATCAATCGTTTCTGTTGTTCCTTCAGTCCCATATAGCGCTCCAGCACATCGCCGGTCCGGTAAAAGAGGTAATTATACTTACCCTTATTCAACTCCTCGGGGAATAAATCCGTAATAAAAGCCTCGTCCTCCGGATAAAGCTTCACCCCGTACTTCCTGCACAGCTTTTCTGCATCCTGCAGGTAGGAATCCCGTTCCTCCCTGGTATCGCAGGGGTGGCTCATGGCCAGTGTCTTAAGGCCGGCAGACACCATCTCGCAGAAGCAGTCCATGGCTCCCAGCCCGTAGGAATAGGTGTCAATTACATGTACAGCCTCCTCCCTGTTCACAAACTCATACTCCTCCTTGTCCAGAGACAGGGGTATTCCCGACTTACTGGTCACATTCACGCCGCCATACCATGTGCTGTCCACCAAAAAGATATCTCCAACCTGGTATTCCATGGAATATTCATCATTCTTTTTAATAATCCGTATCCTCTGTCCGTCCATAGCTATTTTCCCCCAGCCACACATTATAATAAAATATCGGTATTCCTCTATTTTATAGCCACCCCCAGTTCCTGTCAATCCAACTTACAAACTGCCCCAAGTTTAACAGCGACTGGTTTAACAGCGGCTTATTTTTTCACACTATCAAATCTCCCCCCGGCGTGATATAATTTAATTATCACGTTCAGACTGCGGTCTTAGCCTTAGAAAGACCCGGTACACGGCAATGGAATGATATACGGGGGGATGATTATGGTATTAAGATGTTTTTCGGCTCCGGATGAAAAGGTAAATCTCTGCTTTTATCCCTGCAGCTGCGGCACCGGACCGGGAGACCACGATACATACTGCCAGGAATCACTGTGCATTTATGATACAGACTATACAAAGCTCCTGCTGTCCTATCTGGAATCCGAATTCCCGGAATTTGATGTCTGTTGGGATAACCGCATCCCTGCCGGGACCTGGAATATCATAATACAGAAAATCGAAAATGACATGAGCCATATTCATTTCGATGATACTGTCTTTGACTTTTACAGCCGGTTCATCAGCTGGATTGCAGACGCACTGGAGCAGGAGGACATGATTATAGTGGAGGGGAACCAGTAAGTCCCCCACCTCCCAATAGAAAGCAATGTTTTCTGTCAGGCCATCTGCTATGTCTGCAGCGTACTTCTGCATGACACACTGCGCTGATAATGCATACTTTATGCCTCCCAGCCATAATTGCTGATAAAACAGCTGACAGGAGCTGGTATCACCAGCTCCTGTCAGCTTGCTTAGCGCAATCATAGCCTCAAATTTACATCTAGCATGAATTTACGGGCCTCCCGCTCTTCCTGTTCCATAAGCCCCTTCCATGCCTCTGAAAAATCCTCCCATCTTTTTTCACGCAGCAATTTAATTATCTCCTCTGTAAATCCCATGTACCGTAACTGGAGTTTCTGGTTTCTAATCCGGTATAACATAATGGGATATCCCCAGGTCAGTAAACCATACTGTTTTCGATAACATTCACGTATCATTACCATAGGGCACTGGTGCTCAATCCATTTAAAGTACAGTTCAAAACAAAGATGCACCTTGTTTTCCTGCCTTAACAAATCAAACTTTCCGGTCAAACGCTCCTGTGCCTCCCCGCTGCAGGATTTTATTGTATACAATGTTATATCCCTGATTGTCAAAGCAAGCAGCTGGAGGCTTTCCAGGTACAGGCTCATTCCCTCCAGAATCTCCGGCATCCTGAAATTCATTTTGGCCGTCCTCATTACCACCAAAGTACCCTTTCCATGGAATGACTGGGTGACTCCCAGCTGGGCTAAAAGCATCAGGGTACGCCTTACGGTGGCTACGGATACATCATACCGCTGTGCAATCTGGGGTAACGAGGGCAGATAGCTGCCTATGGGATACGCCCCCTTCACCACCTCCCATATGATGCGCCCGGCCAGGGAATATTTAAGCTAGGGCCTCCTGCGGTAAATATTCCATTGGAACGGAATCCTGCTGTTGTCAATTAAATACATTCCGCCCTCTTTCCTGATAAAAAGGGACATATCTTCCACCATTTTTTTATAAGAACCAAAAAAAATCCGTCTCAACCGGGCAACTATCTCTTCTTTGGACGCTTCCGGTTTCAGTGTTTCCTGAATCTCCAGCAATTTATCTGTCAGATACGGGAAACGTAAATATCGGATTTCTTCCCAGAACAGATTCAGAATCAGCTTGTTTTTCAGTGTGCCCAGTGTCAGGCTGTAAAGCTCCACCAGTATGGATATGACCCCCAGCGAAGGGCAGGCAAGCGCATTTCTGATTTTATCCCAGTCCTGATTCGTCCCTCTTCTCAATCCCTCCAGCCACAACGGCCCCATAAGCAGCGGAACCGAATGAATCATATCTTTTATTCCTTCTTCCCTGAGGGCAAAATATTTTGCGGCATGTTCTCTTATCTTATCCGGTTCAGCTTCATAGACAACAATTGCCGTCCGTTTTCCGTCCATCCTTATATACCCTTTTCGCCCAAGCAGTTCCAAAGCGGATTGAACCGCTGTAGGACCCATATGGAAAAACCGCTCTGTCTCCGCAATAGCCGGAAGGTGTTCACCAGTTCTGTACATCCCGAACAGGATTCTGGTCTCAAAATATTCATAAATCACACGGTAGAGTCCGTCGTCTGTATACATATATTCACAAAAGGCCAACATTTTCATGGGTGGTCCAATCCTATGCGGCTCACTTCCTCCATCTGTAGTTGTTCCACGATATCGTAATATCTCAGTCGCAGCTCCGGATGATTATATTGTACAATGCCTTCTTATCTCCCAGTTTGAAGATTAGACGATAAGTACCTTCCCCGGTGTTCTCAGGAACTGTAATGGTTACAGCAGCATTTCCCTCCCTCTTTGCGCCGTCTCCCTGTCCCAGATCCAAATCGCCGCTTACTTCCCAGCCGTCTGCTTCAATATACGCACCGTCCTCCTTCCTTCTGACTTCAACCTGAATTATTTCCGCCTGCGTAATGTGTTCCATGGAGTATGATACCGTAAATCCAATGGCTGCTCCGGGCGTGGCCACGCGTTCTTCCCCTTGATCAGCTTTCACACTGAGGCCATATACAGGATTCGCTTTTATATTGTAAGTTAATTCTGTACCGGTAATCCTACCTTTACCTGCGTTCACACCTGCTGCAAACAGCTGTGCGCTGATGCGGTTATTTTCCAGTGTCAGACCGGCCGTATCGGTTGTATCCATGATAACTGTATGAGCCTGCCCCCGGTCCAGAATCAAATATACCCTGCCGTTAACAGGGTAGCAGCGTTTTTCTCCGTAGATAAACGCAGTCCCCTTGGGAAACGCCTCACCCTCCGGTGTTGTGAGCACCACTGCCGCTTTGTCTGATAAACGTGTATCCTGCTGGGGAGATACAAAAATGCTGATACGGTGCTCCCCTCTGGCCAGTCCCTCCTGGCTGTCCAGTGTTATTGCAGCCGTTGAATTATTGACTGTAAAATACCCGCCTACGGAGTCAGCTCCCGTGTCATTGCGCAATCTCAAACTGTATTCCCCCGGCATAAGACTGGCTGTTTTGTCAAATGCCGCTATGACTGTAATTGTTTTGGCGGCAATATTTTCATTAAATCGACTACTCCCCCACATCTCTGCAAAATTGTCCAGAGGAATTTTTCCGTCCTTCTCTCCCCCTGTCAGGGTATAGAGATAGTATCGGTTTCCGCTCAGCAGTGTGAGCTTAGCACCGTCCGGCAGCGCGTGTCTGATTCCACTGCTGTCCCGCAGCTCCAGCCACACACTTGAAGCGGCGAGGGTTCCATTCTGACTTCCAAGGGTGAACATCGCAGTAACAGCACTCTCTTGAGATATTACCACCGGAGCTGTATCATTCATACCCTCATATTGTTTTCCGGATGCCATCTGAACAGCCGAAACAATAGATTCTTTCCAGTGAATATTCAGTGTGACGGGAACCTTATTCCCATCTGCGTCAGACAGTGTCAAAATAATTTCGTCTGTGTCCTTAGGCGCAAAAGCACCATGATTGTACAGTACAAAATCTATAGGGGCCTCATACCGGCTGTCCGTTGTTCCGAGTAAAACCGTACCGGCAGATTCTTTATACGTGCTTATATCATATGGTTCGCTCATAAGATTCGCGGTATTCCACCCCTGGCTCTGGACAGGCTGCAGAGTGACCGCCACATCATAATGTTCCAATTCACTGTTTACAGCTTTCAGTGTGATTCCATTTTCAGGTACCTTAACCCCTGCCAGACTCAGGTTTCTGC
The DNA here is from genome assembly GCF_002234575.2 of Enterocloster bolteae. Lineage (NCBI taxonomy): Bacteria > Bacillati > Bacillota > Clostridia > Lachnospirales > Lachnospiraceae > Enterocloster > Enterocloster bolteae. The sequence goes on from NZ_CP022464.2 coordinate 5,380,059, forward strand.
TGGAATCTGCCGGGATCACCATCCTGCCCGTATAGCTTCCGCTCTCCGACGCATAAAGGTCAATCGTCTGCTCCGACAGCGCACTGGCCCTGGTGACAACCTCCACATTCATGGTTATCTCCTCCGCCAGGATATCGCCCGCGTACCGTTCCACCACCACGCTCACCGTTCCCAGGTTCTGACTTATACGAATTCCATCATTATAATAGGTCAGTTTAAATTCAATGTTCGGAATGCCTGACGTTTCCTGGTCCAGGACATGATATTCCCAATCCTTTCCGATGATTGAATTACTGTTATCTGTTCCGGCCGTCTGGTCTGAGATAACATTTGAAACCACTTCTGTTTTACCGGTATTCTGCCACATCACTAAACCAAAAGTGGAAGCCGGTGTGTTCCGTATCCTCGCTTTTTCCTGCTCCGCGCTCACATCCGGACCTGATGTGATCCACGTTCCTGTTTCCAGGTTCATTGCCGCGTCCACCAGTGTCATTTTGTCTGACAGCGTAATTGATTTGATTGCATATCTGATATTCTCTGTATCACCAACAGGCGGAAGCTCGATGGTTCCCTCTGCCGCGGCAAAGCCATCCTCTCCAATCCCCAGGCTGTCTGAATTGCGGGCTGTCAGCACAACGTGGCGTGTAGCACCGGCATTATCTCCTGCCACCTTCCAGTAGCGGTACGACGTGCCTATATTTGTGTATCCCAGCTCCGTCTTTTCTCCGGGAACCACAAAACCTCCGTCTGATGGATTAAGAGTCTCTGTCTTCGCCCTGGCAAACGCATATGCATCCGCCGTATCACCTGCAATCATATAAAAATATCCTGTAACGGCTCCATACTCTTCCGAGTCCCCCTGGGATGTGTTGGAAATACGGAATACAGTACCGGTGGAAAGTACCACTGTATTTGGGCAATGCGCAAGATCTGCCTGGGTTACCACCTTGCTTTCCGTGTCATCCACGCTTTTCAGATTTGCCACACTGTTGGACGCCGAATCCAATACCAGGGTACTTCCGCCTTCTAAAACAAGACTGTTTCCCAGTTCTCCCAATTTATCAAAATTCCCTTTATCCCCAATCCGATTCAGGGAATAGGGAGTCGTCTGATTCGAGTTTGCAACATCAGACTGGCCGGCCAGCCGGACATGAGTCTGAATCAGGCGTACCTGATCTGCTCTTTGTATGGATGTAACTGTACCTGTAACCTGTTCCGGCTGTCCGCCGCCAGAGGCAGCCGCGCCAAAATGATCCAGCGTTACCAGACGCACATCACCAGCGTCGCAGGATGCACCGCTTCCAAACACACCGCCCGCAATCTCCATCTTTTTGCCGCCAGTATCCCCCGCGCCAAAACTGTAATCTGTTCCGTCAATATAAACATGAGAAAAACCGTTTACTGTTATGGTATCATAATTCAGGTCAGCGCTGTCACCGCCGTAATCACCGCCCGCATAAACGGAACCGCCCACAGACAGGCCGGAGGCGTCTAAAACTGGTTTTTCCTCTGCATGGGATTTATAATAGTTGCATTTATCAATGGCTCCCAGTCCAATATGGACATGGGTGGAACCATTAACAATTCCCTGGAAACCTCCACCAAAAACCTTACCGCTGACAGTACCGCCTGCCAGATTTACAAATACAAGGCCGGACGCGGATTTCTCATCCTGTTCTCCGCTTTTACCGTCATTACTCAGCTCGCTTCCTCCATAGACATTCCCGCGAACCCAGCCGCCCGTCATATTGACCGTAGAACCCCCGTAAACAAACCGGTCGCCTACTTTTCCCAGCGCACCACCATATATGGAGCCGTTTACGGTTCCGTTGGCCATATGTACAGCCGCCCTCCCATGGGTCAGCCCCGCTTCTCCGCCGCCATAGACGTTTCCTTTGATGGTTCCTCCGCTGATGATTACATTTGTTGAGCCCTCTACCTCAGCTACCTTCCCCCCTCCATAGACATAACCTTCTATTAGTCCGCCTTTTATTTCAACCGTAACCTTTGAGTTCTTACATACCCTGGCAGATTTTTCAAACCCGGCCTTATTGACTCCCTCGCCTCCGCCGTAGATATTACCTTTGATTGTACCTCCATTTACCGTAATATTGGCCTCTCCATCCAGGTATGCATTTCCCTTGCCATAATCCTTTTGCGTGTACCCTTGGCCGCTTGCATATATGTTACCTGTTATAACAGCGTCATTGTCTATTGTGATGTCTGCCTTTCCGGTTAAACTGCCGAAATCAGCTGCCGGGGTTCCATTTACATCGTTGCCGCCATCAACTCCCGCCTCCCCGCCTACGCCCGCGGCGTATATATTGCCTACGGTTCCCGCTGACACGGATATATTTACCTTTGTTGCATCTTCGCCGCTTACTACGTATGCAGCAGAGCCGGAGCCATAGATGCTTGAAATACTTCCTCCCGTCACAATGATGTCCAGAATTCCCTGATACGTCGGGATGCCTGTTGCCCTTCCTGAGCCTGCCCCGTAGACCATATTAACAGTCCCGCCGGAAATATTAATTGAAGTTTTCCCCGTGTACGGCGCCTTCACATTGCTGAATCCCTGGCATCCGCCGATTATTTTGTTTACTGTTCCTCCTCGGATATAGATGCCTACATTCCCGTTCTTAATCTCCCCGCTGGCGCTTCCGGCTACAATGGTGTCAACTTTTGCAGTTCCGTCCACAATGATAACTGCCTCGTTGTTATTTGCGTCAACAGATCCATTGCTCCGTATATATCCTATAATCCTGGCAATACTGCCGCTGCGGACCTGAATGATACCCGGCTTTACTGTCAGAGTACCATCTTTTGATGCTCCGTACAAATACAATCCACTGCATGAAACATTATCCCCTATGGTTATATTGTGGCCATTCCCATATAGATGGTTCATCTTTTCAATGGTCAGTGAATCAAACGTGATATCCTCATACAAATGAAAATCACTTTCTGTTCCCGCTGCAGTACTGAAAAATTCTATGTCTGCCGTAATTCCTTTGATTGTCACCGGAACCGCATGTTCTTTCAGAAAATCAGTTGTATTGCCATAGTCATAATCTTGCATTAAGATAATCTGATTACCGTCTGACGTTCCGCCATCCTCCCTGGATTTTAATTTTTTCACAGCAGCTTCCACGGTTTTAACCGGGGCATTTTCCAAACCAGAATTGCCGTCATCCCCGCTGGTCTGATTCACATAAACCGTTTCAAGCACAGCCACCCCGTTTGCAGGCTCCGAGTACAATGTAACAGAGCTGGCCGCTGTCATGCTTCTGGTCATCTTCACAGGAGTCACCGCGCAGCGGAACCGCATTCCCATATCCCCTGCTTTCACGGAACGTTTATATACAGGTGAGTCCTCACCTGCAATATCTTCCCATAGACCATCGTCTCCATTTCCATGATTATCAGTCAGGTTAACATCTTCGCCGTATGGGTTCTTATCATCCGGGATATCCGCACCCTGTGCTGAATACTGCCATTGATACAAAAAGGCATAGCCGTCCATGCTGTTTACCGTTTCACCGGTTTCCTTATCAAACAGGGTGTAGATCGCTGTCCCGCCCTGCCGTTCTGCCCTGACGCCCATCTGATATGTTCCAACGGGCTTCCAGACAGAATACAGGTTGAGATGCTCCTCCCCAGTATCCGTATATGTTCCCGGAACCAGTGCTTTAGCCGGTTCTGTCCCTGGTTCTAATGTCCATCCCGCAAATTTAGCAGTAAAAATGGCATTGTCATCCCATGGGCATTTTATTTCTTCAGGACATTCCGGCAGACACACCTGCCCTTCACAGGCCGGAAGTTCCATCTCCATCATATCATCCAGAATTACCGTAATACAACTGTCCGCCATCACATAACCTGCATATTCCGCCGCCTCAATAAACGTACCATTCTCAGGAGAACATATGACCATACCGGTCTGCCCTTCATAGAAAACAGTTTCCGGATTCTCTATCTTCTGCTGTGAAATATATTCAATATCATAGTCCGGATTTTCAGCTTCAAGGTTTTCCGTTACCTTTTGAGGTCTGCTGTCCTTACCGCCCGTTCCGTTTTCACTTTCAGACGGCAGCTCCTGGTTATGGCTGCCCTGTCCGGCTGCATCACCCGGCTTATCTCCAGATGTTCCAGATGTATCCCCGGCCTCAGTATTGTCCCCACTGTCCATACTGTCATCCTTGGATAATCCGCCTTCCTGTCCGCTGCCCGTGTCAGGGCTGCCCCCGCCATCAGCGTCCGCATTATCACCGCCGGTATCCGTACTACCGCTGTCTACATCTGTATTGCCGCTTCCGGTATCTGTACTACCGCTATTGGCATCCCCACTGCCGGTATCCCCGCTTCCGTTGTTAGTGTCCCCACCGCCGCCGGTATCCCCGCTTCCGCTGTCGGCGTCCCCACCGCCGCCGGTATCCCCGCTTCCGCTGTCGGCGTCCCCACCGCCGCCGGTATCCGCGCCTCCGCTGCCGGCATCTCCACTATCGTCACCGGAGTCTGCGCTTCCGGCATCCATGCCGGACTCACTGCCAGAGGAATCCGAATCCCCTTCCGGCATTCCTTCTCCCACGAAAGGGACCTGATGATTTTCAATTCTTGCTATCAGGGAAAGTGTATCCCCATGTGCCGTCTCCTCCTGTTCTGTCCGCTCCGTCTCCTCCTGCTCCGTCTCTTCCGGTTCTGTCCGCTCCATCTCCTCCTGCGTCTCTTTCGGTTCTGTCCGCTCCGCTTCCTCCTGCTCCGTCTCTTCCTGCTCCGTCTCCCCCTGTTCTATTCTATCCGGTTTCCCCGGTTCTGTCTCCCCCTGTTCTGTCTGTTCCGCAGTTTCCTGCTTGGTTTCTTCTCTATTTCCTTCATTAACAGCGTTCTCATCTCCGGTTTTATCCGCTTCTCCGTTTTGCTCCCCTTCTTCTATCCGTTCCTCAGAGGTTACTTTCTCAGCCTGAGACGGGGTCGCCAAAGTGATTGTCTCACTTTCTTCGGGCTCTGCTTTTTTCCATTCTGTGATTTCTCCTCCTTCAAATTCGTTTCGAATCACAGTGAACCGTGCGGCCTGAGCCGGACTTTCTCCAGAAAACGCATAATCCCCGATTCCCACAATACTTTCAGGCAGTATAAGCTCCCCCTGTAATCCGCCCAGCCCATAAAAGAGACAGCTCCCAATATAGGTAATCCCATCCTCAATGACCAATGTCCGGATTTCATCTGCATATTCTGCAAATGGAGCCGTATCGCAACTGAAATCTCTTGTATCGCCATATCCTTTAACCGTCAGTACGCCGTCTTTCAGAACGGCTTTCACATCACTGCCAATTTCAAAGGTTCTCCGTTTTCCTTCTGTTGCATATGTAAGCATGGACCCGAAGTTCAGATTGCTCAATACAAGAGAAAAAATAAGGCAAAACGCCAGTATGCGCTGCCGATTGTGTCTCTGCCTCCTCAATTGAAATTTCTGGCGTTTCCCATCCATTGCATTCCCTCCACTACATAAAAAATTGACTGTTATTCTGGTTGAGCCGCAGTATTATCCGCCGGATTGGCTTAAATCAATTGCATCGGCAAATGAGTCCTTACCCGATAATCCTATATCCGCCTCTGATTTCAGCAGTACCAATGAATAAATCCCGTATCCGGGCGAATGAAATGTGCATTTATTGTCTTTATAACCAGTGACCCGGATATCCGCTTCATCCGGTATCACACCTGAAGGCAATGTGACGGTTATATCCTTTTCCCCGTCCGCACATACCATGGTCAGCACAGCCGCGTTGCGGCCGCTCTCATCCTCCACTACATACTGATTACCCAGCTGCCTTTTAAATACACCCGTAAGGGTTTTCTTATAAGGAAACACAGATTCCGCCACCACTCTTATTTCCTCTAATTCTACTGTTCCTCCGCCGCCTTCAGGTTTGGCCGCGGGAATCACTGAAATCGGCACAGTGCTTTTTTCACCGGCTTTTATTGTTCCCTGAATCCCGGTATCGCCTCCCTCAACCGTGCCTCCCGTCACACTCACCCTGTATGTTATATCCGCAGAGGTTACCCGCTCTGAATCCGCAAAGTTATAGAGTTCAATTGTGAAGGACTGCGCCATTGGATCAATAAAATACGCCGCAGTTCCCCCATCCTCTTTCAGTAAATCACTGGTAAAGTAAAATGTCTGTGCTTCCACAACTCCGCTCTGGCTTTCCTGTTTCATATAACGCGCAGCCGCTATGCCTGCCAGAGACAGCATAATCCCCGCAGCAGTAATCAGCATAAGAGCCGCCCTCTGCCGTTTCCTGCGGATTTTGTTCATCATTAGACGCCTCCTATTCTTGTATAGCCGGCACAGTCTGTTCCGAGCTGACTGTCAGTGTCACCAAATCAATCTCATCCGTATATTCAGTCCCCGCCTTGTCCTCCGGCCATGAAACAGCCAGAGTATATGTATGAATGGCGGAAACTGAATGGGGCAGACGGCCGCCCCGGACAGCCGCCATCCCGCCATTGAAGGTCAATGTTCCATTCTCTCCCGTATTCACGAATAATCCCTGATGATCAGGATTACTGTTGTCATAGGTAAGAGCAAAGTCCAATGGCAGATTCCCCGTTGTCTCAACTATTATGGAATAATCCTGTCCCACTTCACTTGTGACTCCATTTTCCGTATTGGTAACCTCAAAAATATAGGTTTTTTTATCCCCAGGCCGCAGTCCGCTTACATTGATATCAATGGTACTGCTGCCGCTGCCCCAGGCCGCCACCGTGGCAGCCGCCATGCCATTCTCCTGAGCCGTAAACCGTGCATAGGAGAACGACCATACAGATATGCTTGCGGCCGCAAGCAGCAGGCCGTATCCTGCAATTCCGGTTTTCGTCAAATGCTTTCCCATTCTTATATGTTCCCTCCAGATTGTTTGACCATCCCAATCATATCCGCCCCCAGAAAAACTGTATTTTCCCGCGCGCCTTATAAAACCGTCCTTTTCCCGTGCATGTATCTACGGACCTTCCTGCTGAGCCCATATTTTAAGCCTGACCCTATAATCAAGGTCTGCCTTGCCTGCATTTGTGTCAATCCCGTCCTTTCCGCTCTCATAAGGCCACTGCCACTCCAAAAGATAGGATTTGCTTTCACCTGCACCCAGGCGTACGGTATCACTTTCCGCAGCGCCGCCGTTTTGTGTATCCCACCAATCGGTAAGCGGCTTTCTGTCTTTATATGTAACAATACGGAAACGCATGGGAATGTGTAAGCTGTCTTCCTCAATTGATAGGGTAAAGATAACATGAAAGGAATTATTATTTTCAAGTATAAACGGGTAGCTTCCTTCCGCGCCCGGCAAAAGGGTCTGCACATTTCCCGACAAATCGGAAAACAATTCTATTTCCTGACCTTGTGTCCAGCTCACACGAAAATTCGGAATCGGTCCTTCATCTTTGTCATCTCCGCCGCCTCCGTTATCACCGCCGGTCTCTCCACCGCTGTTTCCGCTATTGCCTCCGCTGCTGTCTCCGCTATTACCTCCGCTGCTGTCTCCACTGCCGCCTCCGCCGCTAATGCCTCCCCCGTCCTTGTCATTGCCTTCGCTGCTATCTCCACTGACGCCGCCGCTTCCCGCATTGCTTTCTCCGCCTTCCCCGGATCCAAGTCCGGCATTAACACCGCCGCTGCCATTCCCAATTTGAGAGGAATCATTACGTTCCGCCGGGTTCGTCCCAGTGTCATAGCCGTTTCCTGATACACTTTCATTCGGTCCGGCGGGATTACCATGTGTATTTGAATCTGGACCACTTGTACCTGTCCCGATAGGCGACACCTGATTATCACCGGATATAACAACACCACCTGCTCCCGGCTGTCCGCGCAGCCCATCTGGTGTAAGGATTACGGTTCCATTCTCGTTCCTCTCAATCATCGTTTCTCCCGGAAGTAAAATATTCCCATTTTCCAGCAGTTTGGTCCCATCAGGCAAAGCTGCATCCTGTTCCGGGTAAATCACCTGGTTTTCCGGGGTCAAAAGAGCGATCCCCAAAGGTCCCTCACTTGCCGGCGCAACCACAGTTTTGTCTGCTGTAATCACCAGACCGCCTGGTGTGACAAGTGTTCCCTCCCAATAATACGCTTCCCCTGTTGGTGTCACAAGACGGCCGTCTGATGTCAGGTAGGTCAATTTCTCCGGATTAATATACAATGAGTTATTCTTTTCATCCAGCTCGATTGCCACCTCCATCAGCCTGACATCGACTGCCACCTCAATGGTATACTGCCCGTTTTGCTGCAGGCTGACATTGACTCCTGATTCCGCCTGAGCCGAAAAAAGGTTGACTTTCCGTTCTCCCAAAACATTACCCGTACGGTCCAAAATACGAATCTGGTGCTCCCCGCCCTCCACATGAAAAAACGTAAAGCTCCCGTTTGTGTCCGTAACGGTTTCCCTTGGTTCACTGTGAAGCTGAACCCTCCCCTGAGCATAGGGCCTGCCATTGGTATAATTAATTTTTCCTGCCAGATGAAATATCTGCTGCATCTGCTGCTCTGCTGCGTCTCCATCAGGTGTCAGAAGTATTGTGTCGATTCTCCTGCCTGATGATTCGGGAAATGCAGATCTGCCGAGAATATATCCCGCCGCACAGGAGGACAAAAGCATAAGTAAAAATAACAACAGTAACGGAATCCATTTATGATTCCCTGTCTTCTTTTCAGGAGCAAATCTATTTCCATGTTTTTTTATCATATTTGCCTTCTCCTCTGCTGATAACCGCCGTTGATATTCGGTCTATGAGAAAAAACGCGGCGACTTGCCACGTTCTTTCTCTTAGGCTGAATACTCTGAAACATCCTGCCTCCGGCACAGGGAGGCGGAGTTAGTTACGCTGTTGGAGCTGTTGTTTCCGTTGGTTTTGTCTGCGTACCGGTGGCTTTAATCTTCAGCTTCCAAGACTTTCCTGCATACTTATTGTCGTTTTTATCTGCTTCTGCGGTATCTGCGCTGCCATAATCCCATTTCCAGCTGACGGTAATGGTCCTTTTCATAGCATCGTCTCCTGCTGCATGCTCAATTTTTCCTTCTATTTCATTGCCCAGACTATAATCTGTACCATCAACCTGGAACACCAAATCATCCGGTAAATCCGGCGTATCCGGCTCAGATGACTTGTCAATTGTAACAATATAATCAATACCCACATCACTGCCCGTTCCGTCCAGCACAATGTCAAATGATCCCTGTGTTCCCGGAGCAATGACATTATCACCAATCGTTTCCCCCTTATAGGCAGTTCTTCCCATATCAATTGAACTTAGCGCAGCTCCATTATTTCCGGTTGCCTTAAACTCCCAGGCAGCCACTGTTGCCTCTGCTTCGCCTTCTACCTCAGTAACAAACTTTGCCAGTGTCCCCCCTGTCAGACAGGTTGTCATCAGAGTCAATACCAAGGCTAATGCACCAAGACGTGCTACATAAGATTTTTCTCTCATATGTATTGTCCTCTCTTTCATTTCAAACTGGGAACCATATATAACAGCCCAGACATGGTTCCCAAGTGTCTGAATCGCTGCACCCAGGTATTCCTCCTGGTTCTATAACGGCTTTTCTCACACTGTGCCTGTGAAATCAGCCGGTGCATCCTAATTTCACTTACTGTCCGGATCTCCCTTTTCTCTGGACCTGTATTCTCTCAATTCTGCCTCCAGAGCAGCCCTGTGTTCTGCCTCCTCCCTGTCAAGGCGCCTTCTTCTCCAGATATCCCACAGAATAAACAGGCACAACGGGCATATCATAAACAGAATCATTCCGGCTGCAGACTGCATGAACATAATCCCACTACCCATCCCGGGAATTTTACCTCCGCGCCAGATTCCCTGTACCTGGTCCGCGCTTACGGCCTGCCGGTCTGCTGTATTGTTCCCGTCGCCCTGCGTGACATACCGTACCTGCCCATCCTCTCCCTCCCGAATTCCTACAATCCTGTGTGTAATGGCCTGGCCGGAGTCCAGATAACAGATCACGTCACCTGTTTGAAGCCGGGCCGGATCCGTACTATGTAAAAATATCATATCCCCTGTCTGTATCACCGGCTCCATGGAGCCGGACAGGACAATAACAGGTTTTATACCAAATACTCCCGGCATCTCACCGGGCTTTGTGTAGGTGCTGATAATCAATGTCAGGTTTATAAAAATCACCGGTATAAAGATAACGCACAATATCCCGCCCATAACGGACCGGACTGAGATCTTCCTGTCTCTGCTCATTTGCCTTCCTCCTTTGAAGAAATGTCATGCTGCAGCTTCTGCCTGAGCCGGAACATCTCCCGGCAGGACTCTATATAAGCCATGTCATGTTCCTGTGAATCCCCTCTTTTCTCTTCCGGAGCAGCCCCATTTGTAAACACATTCACAATAAACTGGTTCCTATCATGTTCCATTTTCCTATGCGCCTCCCCCCAATGCTCAGCCCCGTCCACTCCATGGTCCCGGATCTAAGGAGGGCGGCATATCAGGATTAAGTAAAACATACAATAATAAAGCCTGCGCTGCATACACAGGCCGGCTTCACAAATCATGCAGCTGGCTGACACCTCTTTTTAGAGAGAAATCCCTGTAGCTTTGCGTCACTAGCTTTCACCAGTTTTGCTAATTATTTTTTATATCATTGGTTTTCTTAAAAGCTGCGTCTGCTGAGGATATCACATAATATACATTATGTAATAGACTTCCGATGAAAAGAATAAAAACGCTTTCATCGGGAACCTTTGCTATATCCAAATTTAACTCTGCTCATGTGTTTTGGGAAAAATAATGAAAAGTCAGAGGCCAGAAACTGGAAAACTATTGAAAAAAGCTGACTTTAGATGCATAATAAAAACGGGATGAGGATATCCATGTTAATGACCATGACATAATGTATATTATGTTCTGGTCATTTTTATATCAGCAGGCACATCCTTGACAATACACGGGCATGCTCCTCTTCACTGGTAAATGTGTAAATTCTGGTATACTCAATATTGGAGTGGCCCAGGATATCGGCCAGATGCACGATATCCTTCTGCATCCGGTAATAAGTAACCGCGAACAGATGGCGCAGATTATGCGGAAAAACTTTTTCCGGGCTGACCCCGGCCTCTTTGCACAATGCCTTCATTTCTGCCCATACATTACAACGGTTAACCGGTGTACCATTTTTGGTGACAAAAACAGGTCCGGAGTAGATTCCATTCTGCCTGCAGTATTGGAGCAGGCATTTTTTCAGCTTCTTTGGCAGAAAGACTACGCGCTCCTTGCCTTTGTTGTAAATAGTGATTCTTCCTCTCTCCAGCGCCTCCCTAGTGATAAAACGGTGCTCGCTGACACGGATACCGGTACTGCATATTGCCTGGATCATAAGAAACAGGCGGCTGCTTGATTTTGCCTTTGCAGCCAGGATCAGCCTGTTATATTCCTCTTTAGTCAGCTCTTTATCCTTTTTCCGAAATGGATTTCTCTGTATCTTAAATAGTTTTACCTGACAGTCCTTTTTTCCGATAAAATCCAGAAAACGGTTTACTGATACCAGCATGCTGTTGGCGCTTGTTGTTTTGTATTTCCCAATGATTGCCTGCTTATATCCAACCACCACTTCTTTTGAAATCTCTTCACGGTCAGACAGCCATGATAGGAAAGCCAGGACATCCCTTCCATATTTTTCAATGGTTGCAGCGGAACGTTCTTCCTCCAATAGATAATTTCGAAACAGACATAGTTTTTCCTGAAATTCGCCATATATATTCATACGTTTCTTTCTCCTGTCATTTTTTGTGCCATTCTGTATTATCCTAACATAAAGGAATGTCCATGGGGAAGGTAGGGGTATTTTACAATTTATGGTATTTTAGCATCTATTTTTTGTAATGCTTTCATATGTTAGTTTTATAGGTCCTGGGGCATTTTGCGCCCTTTTAGGACATAAAAAAACCAGTTCACCCTAATGATGAACTGGTTGATACCATTGGCCGGTATCTGCCGTGCCTTTTTCACTACAGCCTATAACTGAAAACATGCTGAGGATTCCGCCGCTGCTGCGTTGAGCCTATGTTCTATGTGAATTGCACCTACCATTTAATTTGTATACTTACCCTTTCTCACATCCCAACCAGCTCCAGCGGGCACGTATACTCTTCCCTAATTTTCATATGCCCCGTCTCACACCCTGTTTTCCTCAACAGCCGGCAGTATATAATCCCTGACCATCAGCCACCTGTTCTTCGCCTCCGGCACAAAACCGGACGCAATCGCCGCCACCAGGTTCCTGTCAGGAACCCAGCAAATCATGTTTCCTCCATCTCCCATGGCGGCGTGGACAGCCACTCCTTTTTTCTCAAACCGCCACCACATATAACCATAGCGGCTGAAGGTTCTCTTCACAGACTGACGGACCCATGATTCTGAAATGATACGCGCTCCATTCCACCTGCCCATGTTCAGATACAGAAGGCCGAGCCGCGCCATATCCCTGGGAGTCATGGTCAGCCCCCATCCGCCTGCGGTGACGCCGTCAGGATCGTGCACCCACCCCCTGACTCCTTCCCCAAACAGACTGTCACATGTATAGGTTTCCATGGGATAATCCGGAATCACCGTCATTCCAACAGGCTCAAACAGATAGCGGTTTGCAAATTCTCTGGTACTCATCCCAACCGCCCGCTGTAAAACCGCGGACAAAAGATGGGCTCCTGCCGTACAATATTGGAAATGCCTACGGGGTTTATCGGTTTCCCTCACATCCCTCATCATATCCAGGGTGAATCCCACCCAGTCGGGAGATGTACACAGCTGTTCCAAGGGTTCCTTCCATTCCTCAAAAGCATAGGGCACCGTCATAGTCAGCAGATTTTCAATGGTCACATTCCCGCAGTTCCTGTTATGTGTTTCCGAAACATACTCCGGTAAATACTCCATTATCCTCCGGCTGACAGACGGTATATATCCCTTGTCCACCGCAATGCCCGTCAACGCGGACAGCACGCTCTTAGTCACCGATGCCACATGGACCGGAACATCCGGTCCAAAGCCATGAAAGTACTCCTCACAGACAATACAGCCATTTCTGACCACCACGATGCCATTGGTATTTGCGTATTCTGATGTGATAACCGAACGCAGTTTTTCAGGTAATGCCCGGTCCATGCCCTGCTCCCCGGGATCTGTTGTCCGCCACTCCGGGACAGGCCAATTTTCATTTTGCATCATATAAGCTCCTTCACGTTTATAGGTACACCGGTGTATGAAAAAAGCATATAATGATTAAAAATGAAAAGCAAGAACATTTTTAAAAATGATAACAGGATACTATATAAGGCACTGCACGTCACAGGACATGATAATGGGGAATGATGTCCTCATAACTCCCATCCTTCATAAGGAATCCTCCTGGTATCACGCCCAACTGTGTAAATCCAAGCTTTTCATACAGATGGAGCGCCGACGCATTACTCTTCACCACAGCGTTAAACTGAAGTATCCTGAATCCCAGCTTTTTCCCCTGCTCCATGCAATGCTTCACCAATGCCTCTCCGATATGGTGTCCCCGCAGCTGGGATTTAACCGCGTAGCTGGCATTGCAGATATGGCCGCAGCGCCCCACATTATTGGGATGGAGAATATACAGTCCCACGATTTCTCCTCCCCCACCGTCATACGCAATCCCTGTAAATGACTGCTCTGAAAAAAAACGGTTCCCTGTCTCTGCCGTAAGAAGCTCCAGCTGCGGAAATGCCGCTCCCTCCTCCACAATATGGTTCCATATCCTGACTGCCTCTTCTGCGTCCGCCTCTGTATACTCCCGTATCCTGATATCCATATCTGTAAAATCCCCTTTCCTCTATGTAAAATCATTTTCCATTCTTCTTAAGCCCTTACTCCGTTACTATAAACAATTGCAGGCGGAAAATCAAGGCACTCAGTTCTGTTTTGCGGCATTGACGGTATTCTGAATGACGTTAAGAATGTCCTGTTAACATTTTCCAATACCTGCCAGTTGTTCAAAAGGACTGCGGCAACAATCCATTGCAGCAGTCCTCTTAACTTTTGTTTTTTATTTTCTGTTTTCTGTTCTTCAGCCTTTATCTCTCATCTTCTGTCTTTTATCTCTTATCCCTCAGCATAACATCATGTGCCCCGCCTTCCACAATACTGGTGGAAGATACCAGGGTGATTTTTGCCTTCTCCTGGAGCTCCGGAATGGTAAGCGCCCCGCAGTTGCACATGGTGGAGCGCACCTTGCTCAAAGTGAGGTTCACATTGTCCTTAAGGCTGCCGGCATATGGAACAAAGGAGTCCACGCCCTCCTCAAAGGACAGCTTCTTATCCCCGCCCATATCATAGCGCTGCCAGTTCCTGGCTCTGGCGCTGCCTTCACCCCAGTATTCCTTCATGTAGCTTCCATTGACATTCACCCTCTTGGTAGGGCTCTCGTCAAATCTGGCAAAGTACCGTCCCAGCATGATGAAATCAGCGCCCATGGCCAGCGCCAGCGTGATATGGTAATCGTGTACAATGCCGCCGTCCGAACAGATGGGCACGTATACGCCAGTCTCTTTATAATACTCGTCCCTGGCCTTTGCCACCTCAATCAGGGCCGTGGCCTGTCCTCTTCCGATTCCCTTCTGTTCACGGGTAATACAGATGGCGCCGCCGCCAATTCCCACCTTGACAAAATCAGCTCCTGCCTCTGCCAGGAACCGGAATCCGTCTCCGTCCACAACATTGCCGGCTCCTACCTTCACCGAATCCCCAAAATTCTTCCGGATGTAGTCAATGGTAATCTTCTGCCACTCAGAGAAGCCTTCGGAGCTGTCAATGCACAGCACATCCGCTCCCGCGTCCAACAGGGCCGGCACACGCTGTTCATAGTCCCTTGTATTGATACCTGCTCCCACCATATACCGCTTGGAGCTGTCAATGAGTTCGTTCTCATTCTTTTTATGGGTGTCATAGTCCTTACGGAAAACCAGGTACACCAGCTCCTGGTTCTTATTCACCAGCGGAAGGCAGTTAATCTTGTGCTCCCAGATAATATCATTGGCTTCCTTCAGGGTAGTGGACTCGTCAGCATAAACCAAATTATCCAGCGTTGTCATAAAGTCCTTTACCTTAGTGTCAGGTCCCATCCTGCTGACACGGTAATCCTTATTGGTGACAATGCCTAACAGCTTTCCGTTGGGCTGTCCGTCCGCAGTCACCGCAATGGTGGAATGGCCTGTCTCCTCCGTGATGGCCAGCACATCTGCCAGCGTCATATCCGGCGATACATTGGAATCACTCACCACAAAACCGGCCCTGTACCGCTTCACCTTGTGAATCATCTCAGCCTGCTTCTCAATGGCCTGGGACCCGTATATAAAGGAAATCCCGCCTTCCTGCGCAAGGGCAACAGCCATCCTGTCATCCGATACGGACTGCATGATGGCAGAAACCATGGGGATATTGATGGATATGTCCGGTTCTGTTCCTTTCTTATATTTTACCAGAGGCGTCTTCAGATTCACCTGGGAAGGGATACACTGGGTGGATGAATAGCCTGGAATCAGAAGATACTCGCTGAACGTGCGGGAAGGTTCCTCAAAATAGAATGCCATGTTATTTCTCCTTTTCAATTTTATATTTATTCTCCGCCGAACCTTGTAACTGGTACTATCATATCATGCCCCCATATCTTCCGTCAATCAATGAGCGGACGTTCTCCGTCATGTATTATCATATACGCAGCAGTTCCAGTCAGAGCGTCTCTTTGCCTGAAGTCCGGCCCGGCCGTCAGTCCATATATACCCGCGACCCGGTGGCACCCTTCTGCCCCTGGTATTTTCCATTGTATGGTTTCAGGGCTGTGTCATCCATTTCCGCAAACACAAGCTGGCCAACCCTTCGTCCTGCCTTCAGCTCAATGGCACATCGGTTTGCATTAAACAGTTCAAGGGTAATCTCCCCCTGAAAGCCCGGGTCCACCCAGCCCGCATTCTGTATGAACAGACCCAGACGCCCCAGGGAACTTCTCCCCTCCACAAAAGCAGTCAGGTTGTCAGGCAGGGAAACATACTCCATGGTTGTGGCAAGCACAAACTGGCCCGGAAGAAGGATGTATGTATCTGTATTTATGGTCTTGTACCTGACCTCATCCTTTAAAGTAATGACTCCCGTGGATAAATCCTCCACAATACTGAAGGTATTCCCCAGACGTATATCCACACTGGCCGGCTGTACCTGCTCTTTATCTAACGGCGTGATTGACAAGGTACCTGCCTCCAGCATTTTAAATAGTGTCCTGTCTGATAAAATCATAGTGTCTCCCTCCCATATTAAGCGTTACTATATTTTATCCCATAACCCCTGCGCCGGCAATATAAATTTACCAATCATTATTCTCCGGCTTCCATGAAAATAAACAGAGCCGGTTTTCCCCAACAGGAAAAACCGGCCCAATCTGCCGTCACTCTATTTACAGGGTATTATTCCGCCCTGCGTTATTCTGTCTTGCATTTTTCTGCCCTGCATTATGTCATCCAGCATATCCTTACACTCATCATATGAATCCACAATCAAATCAGCTTCACTTACATCCTGCTGGATTCCCGAGCCGCGGTACGCCGCCACCCGGGCTCCTGCCAGCCTGGCAGCGTGTATGCCCACAGCGGAATCCTCAAACACAATGCACTTACAAGGCTCCGCTCCCAGATAATCCATTGCCTTTTTATAGCACTCCGGATCCGGTTTATGGTTGGCGCACATATCGCCGCATATGACAACATCAAACAGCGCGGTCATCCTCATCCGGTTCAGTGCAATCATAATCAGCCGGGTGGAGGTAGAGGTCACCAGTCCTGTCTTCATTCCCCGGCCCCGTATCTCCTGAATCAGGGATACCACCCCCGGCATGGGGCGGATACAGCTGTTTTCGTATGTATTTCCCACCTGCCGGCGCTTTCCCGCCAGGTCCTCTGCCGTGACCTTGACCAAAGACCTGGAAAGCAGGCTCTCGATTCTGGCTTTGTCATTGGTACCGATTAAAGCCTTCCGGTCATCATCCGTCAGTTGGATTCCAAAGGCCGACAGGGCCTTTTCCAGATATGCTGCATTGCTCTCCTCTGTATTTGCAATAACACCGTCAAAGTCAAACAGCACAAACTCCGTTCCCATAGGCGCTCCGTCTACTGTGCGAACAGCCTGCGGGCATTGGTCTGTATGTACGCAATCTCATCCCTGGAAAGGTCGCAGAAATCGCTGTTTTCCATGGAGCAGTTGGAATCCTGGACATACATCATCTTGGTATCCTTCTGGGTGATGGAATAGAACCAGCACTCTGCCGGCACATTATACACCTTCCCCTGCTCCATCAAAGTCAGTTCAATCTTAAACCCGTCATCCGCCTTCGCTGCGGTAATCAGAATCGCCTTTCCCGCTGCCAGAATAAACTGTTCATCCGTAGAATGATGGATTTCCAGGTGGGCAATACCGTCAATGTCATTGTCCGGCTTCCAGTTCTTGATACTGACAAGCCACTTTTCATTTTTATAAACACACAGGATACCTTCACCATTATTTTCATACACATCCGGTCTCATTATCATTTCCTCCTAAATTATGAGCACTTAGCGCAGTGGCTGGTTATGAGCACTTAGCGCCTGTTCTCCAGACTCTTACGTGCGATACATGTCACTGGCACCTGGCTCCTATATTTCAGTCCTCCCAAGAACAGGCACGCCGTAGCCAAATGCCCCTTCTTTGGCGCACATTTTAGCCGCAAACGCAGCTCCCCTCTCCATTGCTTCCACCAGTCTTTCCTTCATGCGCTCCTCTGTACCCTCCACCACAGCACCTGTCTGCGAGGTTTCTAACAAAGAGCACAGGAAGGCTGCAAAGTAAGAATCACCTGCGCCCATGGTATCGATCACATCGTCCGCATGGACAGCGGGCGCATACAAAAAGCTGTCATCATACAGTACATAGGATCCGTCCTCCCCAATGGTGCCAAGGACCACCTTAACTCCATAGGACTGTACCTTCTTCATCTCCGTTTCCCGCTCCTGCCTGGTCAAATGGGCGCAGGAAAGAATGGCCACCGTGACATACGGGCACACCTTCTCCAGATACGCGTCTGTCCATCTGGTGGAAAAATCATAGGCAATGGCAACTCCGGTTTCTTTAAGACTCTTTAAATCATCTTCGATGTAAGAATTCAAATTAGTATAAATCAGATTAAATTGGCTGATATACGCAAAATCCTCCTCTGTAAAATCATAGCCATACTCCCTGGCGACTCCTCCCTTATTGGAGCCCAGAAATACCCGGTCATTTCCTTTCAGTGTCACCAGGGCAAATCCGTTCTCACCCTCATGGCAGCGGCTATGGCTGTCGTCAATCCCTATCTGCTTCAGTGTATCCCGGACACATTCAGCCACCTGGTCAGTGCCGTATTTTCCAAGGTAAGCAGTATAAGCCCCGTTGAGTTTGGCGTACACACATGTATTGACACACTGGCCCCCCGGGTACATCCTGCCTCTGGAAAGGTATTTATCACAGACATTATCTCCCACCGCGATTATTTTGTAATCCTTCATTTCATTTCCCGCTTTCTTTTATTTATATGGATTGAACTGCCGGATGATTTCCGTGGCCCGCTTCTTTCCCCTGTCCATACATTGGGATATGGATTCCCCCAGGCTTACGCCATAGGTAAATGCTGCGATATAGGAATCCCCGGCTCCCACCGTGTTCACCACAGGCACCTTCTCTGCTTCCTTTTCATAGAACCGGTCCCCGTCATAGGCAAGGCTGCCGTGTTCTCCTAACATGGCAATCACAGTACCGGTGCCCTTTTTTCTCACTTTTACCATGAAGTCCCTGATATAGCTGTCGTCCCGGTCATAAGAGAAAAATGCGTAGTCAAGATAGGGCAATATCAGGTCATTGCCCTCCTGCTCCAGCCGTTTGGAAAAATCATACACCCAAATCTGCCCGGGCTGCTTTAACTCCTTAATATAGCGGTCAATCCTGGACCAGCGCTCAGCGTATACAATATCAAAGGATTTCACAAATTCCAGGTCCTCTCCTGAAAGTTCAATCTCCTCCATGGCATTCCCTTCAAAGTGAAGATGCTTCTTATCCCCATCCACAATATCCATGGTGGCCATTCCGGTGGGGCGGTCCGCGCGTTTCAGAACGCGAAGGGCTATTCCCCTCTCCTTCAGGCGTTCTTCCAGAGCCATGGCAAATACGTCATTGCCAAGAATGGTCATCTCCGTCACATCACCGCCCAAATCCCGGTAATTAAACGCAAAATCAATGCTGTTTCCGGTGAGGTAATACCGGTCCAGCTTATAGTACACATCAATGCAGTTATCTGCCATTGCAATTGCCCGCTTCATGTTCTATTCCTTCCTTTCCCCCACAGCGTATATCATATAATGGCGCATTTTGATTCCGTCGTATTCGCAGAAATAAATGTCCGCTGCATGGCCCAGCTTCAGCTCTCCCCGCACAATGGGAAATACACAGTGATTTCCTGTCAGCAGGGACTTCAGATGACCCGGTGTGTTTCCTCCGATGGTCCCGTATGTGGGCAGGTAATGGTTATGATGGTACGGATAGTCCTCCGGGGCAATGCGGCTTAAGCATTCCATAATGTCTTTTTCCACACAGTCCAGGCTTTCATTGACCGTGATGCCCGTGGTGGTATGCTCCGTGATCACATAGACCAGCCCGTTCTCAATCCCGCTTTCTTCCACAAACGCTCTGACCTCAGGGGTAATCTTAATCATCTCAAATTCCCGGTCCGCACAGACAGCTGCTTCCTTTAGTTTGAACTCCATCTATCTATTCCTCCAATCCCCAAAGGGTATGCCCGGCATTTTTATGCATGTCCCAAAAACCTGAGGGCATTTTTATAATATATGTTCTCAAGGGTTTCGGAAGAGAACCCCAGACTGTCCAGTCCCCGCTTGCACCGGACAGGCCGTATTCTGGGCGAACCGGAGCCAAACATGATTTTACGGGAAATATTATGCTCCACCCACAGCTCCCCCATATCTTCCTTAAATACCTTATGGTATATCTGGTAAGGGCCGTCAAAATTCATCAGCGCCGTGCTTGTATAACAATTTTCATATTTCAGAAGAAGGGCGGCTGTCTCCTGGACCCAGGGCCATCCCACATGGGTCAGGCAGATATTGATATCCGGATATCTGCAGCATATCTCCTCAAAATCAGCTGGTCTGGAAAACCTTGAAAATGCCTGCTGTTCCAGGCTAAGTCCTGAGTGAAAGATAATCGGCCTGCCAAATTCCCTGCATATGTCATACAGAGGCGTCAATCTCTCATCATAGGGATACATGTGAAGCCTGGCCGTATTGACATACAACCCCTTCAGTCCCAGCTCTCCAAATGCACGTCTGAGTTCATCCGCCCCATCCTTATTTCCCGGATCCGCCGCCGCAAACCCGATAAAAAAATCAGAATCACAGGCTGCCAGCTGCGCTATCTCATCATTGGATATGGCTGGTTCCCCTGTTTTAGATGAATTGTCATCCGGCAGCATGAAAATCTTCTGTATATCGGCCAGGGCATACTGCTTCTTCAGCAAATCCATGTCCGAAGGTCCCATCAGATGATAATTCATCTCATCGCACCGTTTTCTGAATCTGTCCCTGTCCCGGCAGATTGGTCCAAAAAGCGCGGGGCGTATATGCGTATCTATTACCATGTCTGTTGCCTCCCTGTCTATCGCATTTCCAGCACAAAGAAACTGCTCCGGCTATTCCTTATCCATATGCATCCTGTGCATCAGTTCCCTGTTATTCAAATACAAATCCCTGTATATGGGATAGTTTCTCTGATAAAATTCATGGTTTTCCCTGTCCGGTCCAATGATTCTTCCCTCTGGAAGTTTCTCCTTAAGCTGGTGAAAATCCTTTAAACATCCCGCTCCCAGGGCAGCCAGCATGGCATCCCCATAGGAGGAACACTGGAATGTTTCCGGTATATGAAGGGGCATTCCGGTCATATCGCAGATAATCTGCATCCAGACATCATTTTTCGTACCTCCGCCGGCTGTTATCAGGGTATGCGGCGGAAGCCCCATTTCCCTAAACAGCATCAGATGCTGTAACGTGGAATATCCCACAGCTTCCAGCGCCGCCCGGTTGATATGTTTCCTCGTATGACTTCCCTTCAGCCCAAATATCATGCCTGTGGCCAGCGGGTCCTGTATGGGACTGCGCTCCCCGTATATATAAGGCAGAATTATCAGGCCCTCTGAGCCGGGCTGAATTTCACCGGCTTCCCCTGCCATGACTGCATATGCATTTTTCCCGCCCTTACGTTCCATTTCCAGCTCTTCCCCATAAAAGGTATTCCGTACCCACCGGGTCAGTGTACCGGCTGCGTTGGTGCCGTCCCCCAGGCAGAACGTGCCTGGTATGGTAAATACCTTGCCACCTTTAACAGAACCGTTTCCTCCGGAGGATATATAGTCCTGCACCATACGATCCACGCAGTAGTAATAAAACATAGATGAACCATACTGGAAAAATGCGGTTCCCGGTTCTGTCAGCCCCACGCTGATTGCCTCCGATGTGGAATCCCCGGTACCGCAGATAACCGGTGTTCCCTCTGCCAGTCCTGTCTGGGCCGCAGCCTCCCTGGTGACACGGCCTGCCACATCTGTGGAATATGCACAGGCCGCAATCTGGTCCGGCCTGCAGTAAAGTCCGCATTCCTCCTCATTGACCGTTCCGTCCGCCCGGTAAAGAGGCCGGAAGGAACCCTTGGCCAAAAACTGGTCTATCACATACCTGCCTGTCAGCTTTGCCGTGATAAAAGAACTTCCTGTGAGAAATTTATAGGTCCTTCTGTATACCTCCGGCTCATTGTTCTTAATCCACAGTATCTTCGTGGCCGTGTCGCCGGAACAGATGGGATGCCCAAACAGCCTTCGGACATCCCTGCCGTAATGCCTGGTGAGCCACTGTATTTCCTTGTCAGCCCTGGAATCAATGCCGTACAGGATGGCCGGGCGCAGCGGCCTGCACTGCTCATCCACAGGCAGGCAGTCCGTCCCCAGGGTGCTGGCTCCGATACAGCTTATCTGTTCCGGGGCAATACCGCCGGCTTCAATCAGGTGTCTGGATATCCCGCAGAAATCCCCCCACCACACCTTATCTGCATCATGTTCAAACCACCCCTGCCTTGGATGACTCATTCCATGGGCCATGGTATGTTCCGCTGTCACCCTGAAATCTTCCCCTATGAGCATTCCTCTGGATTCATAGGTTCCAATGTCAATTCCCATAAAATATTGTTTCAATCATCACATCTCCTTATGATTCCCCGCGGATCTCTTTGACAATTTCCATAAAATCACGGACCCGTTTTTCATCCACCCGTTGGTTAAAAATACCATCCTTTTTAAAGGCTGATCCAATGCATACAGCATCACAATGTTTCAGCTTTTCCCTTACATTCTGGTGATTGCACCCGGTGTTGCAGAACACCGGAACATTCTTCTGCTTCGCTGCCTCATGGACCCTGGACAGAACCACATCGTCAGGCTCTGCTCCCGCTGCTGCCCCTGATACGCAGAGGCCGTCTGCAAAATCCCCGAACATAATGGACCTGGCCACCACCTGGATATCCCGCTGCACAAGGTAGGCATCCGCCTCCGGATTCACCTTAAACAGGAGCTTAAGGTGCTCCATTCCCAGAGCCTTTCTGTGCCGGACGGCCTCTCCGCTGTTAGAGACATAGACCCCATACTCTCCCATATATGCACCTGAAAAACAGCTCCGCCCAAAGCGGGCGCCTGTTGCCGCCGCCAGGTCAATGGTCGCAATGGGATTCTTTACAACGTTGACCCCAAAAGGAACCCTGATTCTGTCCTTCAGCTTCCCGATTATGTATGCCATGGCAGATATAACGGCAATATCCGCCACCGGCTGGTACGGCAGGCTGAACTCGTTGGCAATAAGAATCCCATCCACGCCTCCATCCTGCAATGCCGTGAGGTCGTGGGCCGCATGGTCCAGCACCACATCCATGTCCCCGCAAAACCCCGGGTCCCCCGGAAGGGCATCCAGATGAAGCAGTGCGATAATGGGCTTATCTGCTCCAAACATGTCATGAATCCACATATCATATCTCCTCTATTACATCCCCTAATTCATGGGTATTTTTCTTCATCCAGGAAACGATGTCGTCGATAGCCTTATCCGGGTCACAGTAATATCTGCGGTCACAGATTTCAAATGAAACGGTTCCATCGTATCCTCTTCTCTTGATGGCATCGTAATACTCCTTCATGGGGAAATCCCCGTGGCCGGGAACCGTATGCCCCCTGTCATTGAAGTGTATATGCATAAGCCGTTCTCCCAGATGGTCGAAATAATCATCCACTGTCTCCCCGGCATACGTCATCTGGTCCATATCCACCATTCCAACGATGCAGGGGGAGCCGATTTCATCCAGCATCCCGGCTATGTCTTTGCTTGTAATCAGGACATTGGTGGTGGTGACCTTCAGCTCCTCCAGGAAAAGCCGGACCTGTTTCCTCTGGCAGTACACGGCCAGCTGTGCCAGCGACTCCCGGCAGTATTTCCACGCCTCTTCC
This sequence comes from Enterocloster bolteae, assembly GCF_002234575.2. NCBI lineage: Bacteria > Bacillati > Bacillota > Clostridia > Lachnospirales > Lachnospiraceae > Enterocloster > Enterocloster bolteae. The sequence continues at coordinate 5,403,701 of NZ_CP022464.2, forward strand.
CTGGGCTGGTCAAAATAACCGAAGCCTGTACTGATTTGGATGTTAGGGCATCCCAGGAACTCCGCCGTGTCAATGGCTCTCTGGTAATAGCGGATGCTGGACTGCCTTGTCACAGGATCCTGGGTACAGAAATTTACAGGATAAACACAATTTTCAGGCGTCATAGCCATTACCTTCAGGTTTCTCTGCCTGATATCCCGGTCCAGCTCAATCAGCCGGCTCAGGGAATAATCAAAAATGTTAAGCTGGGGCGCCGAGCAGTAAAGGTCGATACTGTCAAAGGGAGAGCTCTCCACTTTGTCCAGGAACTTTTTTATGGGATAACGTAAATAATGGTAATTCATTGGAGCAAATTTCATATAATGAGGCCTCCTTCTATATCACAAGCTGCGCTTTCACAAAACTGGCAGCACCGGAGCCTGTCATAAAACCCGTCACGGCTCCGGCTGCTGCCGGACTGCATTAAAAGATTACGCTTCCAAGAAGCAGGGCTGCTGCCACAGATACCACTGTACACACAAGTCCCGGTACCATGTAACTGTGATTCAGGACAAATTTTCCAATTTTTGTAGTTCCGGCCGAGTCAAACGCAATGGCAGCAACACACTGTCCCGAAGCGGGAATAAAGTAATTGGATGAGCAGGCAATCCAGCCGGCCACTATGATGTTAGCCGGAAGGCCCAGCGCAATACCGATTGGCACCATAATCATGGTTGTGGAGGACTGGCTTGTGGTAATGGCTCCCACAATGAATACAGCAATAATATAAATCCATGGATACTGGTTGGTCAGGGCCGACATATTGTCAGTGATGAAGGAGGACTGGTCTCCGATAAAAGTATTTACCAGCCAGCACAGGCCAAATGCCAGTACCACTGCGAACATACCTGTACGGAATACCGGCTGGTCCAGAACCTTGTCGCTGTCGAGCTTTGTGATAAGCACCATGGCTGCGGCTGCCACCAGCATAAAGATTTCAATAACAGTTGTCAGCGGTAATTTGTTTCCGTCAGCAAGTGTAGGTACAAGAGGCTTCACAGCGCCCAGCAAAACAATGCCTGCCATGGCAATGAGGAAGATTGCCACAGAAATCTTGGCTTCCTTTGTGGCAGGTCTTTCCTTCTTCTCCGCCTTTGTATAATCCTCTATCTGTCCTGCTGCAACACGGGCTTTAAATTCCGGGTCATCTGCCAGTTCTTTGCCCTTCTTGATAACTGCAAGCGCGCAGACCACGGTACCAACCAGAGTGGCAGGGATGCAGACAAGCAGCAGGGTAAAGATATTGACGGAGCCATAGCCTGTGGCCTCAGCCATAAAAGCAAGGACTGCCACGGTAGCCGCTGAAATCGGGCACGCTGTAATGGCCTGCTGGGATGAAACAATCGAGGCTGAGATGGGCCGTTCAGGCCTGACGCCTGTCTCAATGGCAATCTCATTGATAACAGGAAGAAGGCTGTATACAATGTGGCCTGTTCCACACATGAAGGTGAAAATATAAGCCACAACCGGATCCAGTACGGTAATCATCCTGGGGTTTCTGCGTAGTATCTTCTCAGCGATTTTAACAAGATAGTCCAGTCCGCCGCAGGCCTGCATGGTGGCTGCCGCACAGATTACTGCAATCATAATCAGAATAACGGTAATCGGCGGATCGGAAGGTGTTACATGCAGTATAAATGTCATAATGAACATTCCTATTCCGCCTGCCATCGCCAGGAACGTACCACCAATTCGTACCCCCAGAAAAATGATAGCCAGAACGATAATCAATTCTATCCAAAACATAAATTATCCTCCTAATCCTTTGTAAAATGTTTCCCCTTTATGGTCTAAGAAATGATTCAATCTTTTGTTTTAAGAATGGTGCGCACATTCTTGGTAATACAAAAGCAATCCAGTTTTGTATTTCTTTGTATTGCTCTGTATTGTTTTGTATCTAATACAATAGTATATTCATTTAATAGATTTGTCAATTGCTATTTATCATTTTGTATATAATACACAGTTTTCATCATTATTTTTGTGCATATTATACATCCAAGCCTGTATCAAATGTATCGCCATTACAAATATATTTAAATACATTTAAATACATTTGTCCCCTAACCATTTGTCTGCCGCTGTTTTTTCGCGTCTTCCATCATCAGTCCATTATCCTATGCGCTCTGAATACCATGCAAGCGCCCTTCTCATGGCATCTTCCGGATTCATGACATATCTCCTGTCCAGTATTTCCAGCCCCAGATACCCCTTGTAGTCAAAGGCTTCCAGGGTATGAAGCGCCTGGTCCAGATTCAGGTTTCCATCTCCCGGAACCAGGTGCCCGCCGGGATTTCCGTCCACGAAATGTACATGGGCCAGGTTCTCCCTTCCCAGTATTCCGATGAATGTTTCAAATGTATCCACTCCTGTGGTGGCAATCACATCCGTATCCCCAAGGCCTTTGAGGGCCGGACTTCCCACCGTGCGCAGCAGGCGAAGGAGCTGGCTTGCCTCATTGCAGATATGAGTGGTGTATTTTGTGAATGGTTCCAGAGCCAGGGTAACGCCCTCGCTTTCCGCTTTCCGGCAGATTTGAAAAAATGAATCTGCAGTCCATTTAAAGGCATCTTCCCCATCCACATCCAGATAGGCAAACCCGGTGGATACCACCATGCAGCTGCAATCCAGGCACACCGCCGCCTCTATGTGCCTTTGAAAGAAATCCACGGTCCTGTCACGGTATCTCTTATCCGGATGGGAGACACTGATGGGATAAACACATTGCTCAGGCGTAAAACAGGCAATCTTCAGGTGATGGTCCTTAATGGTCCTGTTTAATTCACGCAGACGTCCCCCATCAAAATCCTCCAGATGCAGATGAGGCCCGGAAGCCCACAGTTCAACAGACTGGAATCCCAGACGGTTTGCGGAATCCAGGAAGTAATCCAGCGTATATCGTTTGTAATGGTAATTTGCTGCGCAGAGCTGAGAAATTTTCATACATTTTCCTCCTTGTAGAGCAAAATACCCCGCAGTACGCTGCGGGGTTTGGGCCCCGCGGGCAGAGATCCGGGCCGTATACGGCTTAAAGCGTATTAAAAAATACTCCGGCACGCTGCCTTCGCGGGAATGAATATCTTATCGTACTTTCGCTGTAGCTTAATACTCCACTTTCCACATGTAGCGGCGTGTCACAAGCGGATGCTCACGCTTTTCTGCAAGGGCGTGGTTGTAGATTGGATATACGTTATTAAACAGGGAGTGGTTAAAATAATCCACCACAGAAGCATCAATGGTAGAAAGGCCCAGCTCCTTTGCGTCCAGGACTTCAATCCTTTTTGCATAGGTACGAAGGAACTTTAAGGCCCGTTCATCCAGCGGACGGGTGGAGCCCTCCGAAATCTGAAGCATAAACGGACGGTTTGCATCTGTTATCTCAAACGGACCGTGGAAATACTCTCCGGTATGGATGCTGCTGGAATCCAGCCACTGCATTTCCATAAAAATACAGATGCTCTCCATATAGGCAGCGCCGTAAGCAGCCCCGCTTCCCATGGTATAGATTACAGGATCGTTTTTATACGTTTCGGCAAACTCCAGGGCTCTCTCTGCAACATGGGCACGTGCATTCTTAATGATATTGCTAATCATGCCCAGGCCCTCCTGGAACTTGTCATAGTTTTCATAGCCTTCTGTCTGCGCAGTCAGTTCAACCGCCACCAAAAGAGCACATATGGTTTTCTCCCCCGCATAGTCAATATCGCCTTTAAGATGGTCCGGGCTGGCGTCAAACGCATAACGGATGATGTAGTCGCCAAATTCTATAATTTCCGATTCCTCAAGCCAGGTCAGAACAATGACAGCAGCTCCCTTTTCTTTTCCCAGCTTTGCTGCCTCAATGGTTTCCGGTGTATTGCCCTTGTGACATGCCAGGCAGATGATAGAATTTTCCCCAAAGTCCCTGGGGGTGCTGTGAACGAATTCATTGCTGTTAATCCAGGCGGATTTTATGGAAGCACACTCCTTCTCCATAAATGTCTTAGCCGGATAAAGAGCTCCCAGTGACCCTCCGCATCCCACAAAATACAGGTTCTTTACCCCGCCCTTTGATTTCTTCGCTTCCAAAATTTCAGCAATAATATTTTTGATATCCGCGCCAAAGTATGCCATTGTCTCAAATCTCCTTTGCATATTGTTTTTAATTGTTTCTATGTTTATGATAATACAATATAATACTTATTGTCAATAACAAATTTAATTTTTCGCAATTATATACAATCAGGCCAATTTGTATTATAATATAACTGAGTATTATAACTTAAGGGTAACGCGGAGGATATATATGGAACTAAATAATACAATTGCTACCCCTCTATACAAGCAACTGGAGGAAAAGCTGCAGAAAGAGATAGAAACCGGCGAGCGGCCTGCCGGAAGCCGGCTTCCCACAGAGAACGAATTAAGCGAAACATATAATGTAAGCCGTGTCACGGTCAGGAAAGCTCTGGCCGGACTATCTGAATTAGGTTATCTTTACCGCAAATCCGGGAAGGGAACATTTGTCGCAGAAAAAAAGATTCAGCGGGGTATCACCAATGGGGTTTTAAGCTTCACCGACATGTGCCGTATGATGAATGCATCCCCCGGTGCCAAGATCACGAAAATAGCCCTGGAGGATCCCACTGAAAAAGAGATGGAGCTGATGTCCTTAGACAAGGACGAAAAGATACTGGTGTTAGAGCGAATACGGTATGCTGACGGAAAACCGGTCCAGTTAGAGCTGAATAAATTTCCTGAGTCTTTTTCCTTTTTATTCAGCGAAAATTTAAACGACAGTTCCCTGTATGAGATTCTGAAAAAACATAATATAATTTTAGACCATTCCCAAAAAACCCTGGACATCGTATTCGCCACCTCAAAAGAAGCCAAAGCCCTGGGAATTTCAAGCGGGTACCCCCTTTTGAGGATAGAAAGCGTTATACACGATGTGGATAACACGATTACGAACCTCTGCCGCCAGCTCTGCATTGGGGACAAGTTCAAATTTATTATTTAAGAAGGTTTTCACGCAAAAGGCGCCCATAACCGCTGGCAGTCAGCTGTAATGGGCGCCTTTTCATAAGTTTGTTTTATTGGTTTTTCTGCTTGTTTTATTGGGTTTTCTGTTTAAAAAGGTTTTCTGTTCTTAGCAGATCTTCTGTCGGCATTTGTGACTGTCAGTTCTTCCGGATATTCTTATTCACAAAATCATCTGCAAACCGGTAATACATCTTTTTTGGCATATACTCTGCCATGGCCTTCACAAGTTTTCCGGCCTTATCAGGTACACAGACAATACTGCCTTTTTCAAACTCCTTCATGGCCTCATCCACTACCTCCCCAGGCTGACGGAATCCAAACATACCCTTTCTCGTCTTATCCACATACATTCCGTTATTTTCGTGAAAATCCGTATCCACAAAGCCCGGACACACGGCCTGAACCCGGATTCCCGTGCCCATGAGCTCCATGTGAAGCCCTTCAGTCAATGTGACGATGAAGCGTTTTGCAGCGGCATAGGTGACATTGCCGGGCACCACTGCAAATGCCCCGTCCGACGAAATATTGATGATAATGCCTTTATTTCGCTCTTTCATTCCTCTCAGGACATAATGGGTGATTTCTGCCACAGCAATTGTCTGAAGATAAATAAGACGCTTCAATCCATCTATATCCGTATCACTAAATGGGGTTCTGAAACCAAAGCACGCATTATTCACCAGTACATGAATCTCCCTTCCCTCTAACGATGCAAGCAGCTTTCTTACCCCGTCCTCCTGAGCAAGATCTACCAGTATCACAATTACCTTACACGCAAACTTATCCCTGATTTCCTGAGCTCTCCTTTCAATCACTTCTTTTCTCCTGCCGGTCATGATTAAATCATATCCTTTTCCTGCGAACCACTTGGCATAAGCCAGCCCCAGACCGCTGGTTGCCCCTGTTATCAGTGCATAATGTTTCAATCTTCCGCCTCCTTGATTAAATGAACATTGTTCATTCATTATTTAAAAAAAGAAATTCCCGAAACACCGGCAACGGGAATCCTTCTCTTATCTGCCGTCCTATTTACCATTCCAAGCGCGCTTACGCTTCTAAAATACATTTCATAATCATGCGGATGCCCAACGCTTTCTCAGCCGTTGACAATCCGTCGTTCTCCAGGACAGGAACCGCGCCAAAGAGCATGTATGACGCTGTCAGCGGTATATTCCCAACCCTTGTGATTCCATTTTCATTCATCTCCCGCAGCTTTTCCTCCATATACGGTTCAATGGTCTCACACAGCTTAACCGACATAAGCATCTGAAGATCGTGATTCTCCTTTTTATGAAAAAAATGATGGTACTTTTCCTTTCCATCTGTTTGAATAAACAGCTGTTCCATTTTGTCCAGGAAACCATCCAGCGAATCATCCTTCTCTTTCAGACGTTCAATCATGGGATGCGTAATATCCTTTACATACTGCTCAATTGCAGTATCATACAGCATCTGCTTGGACTCAAAATACCGGTAACACAGTCCCGGCACCACATGCATGGCTGCCGCAATATCTCTCATGGTAGCTGCCTCATACCCCTTTTCCATAAAAACAGACATGGCCGTGTCCAATATTTCCTGTCTGCGGACCTCCGGTTCCTTGGATATTCTGGCTGTCTTGCGTTCCATCTGTCAATCTCCCCTTTTTCTGAACAGAATCCTTCTGCTTAATACTCTGTTTTCATTAGTCAGCAGGGTTCCATACCTGTTTCCCAACAAGCTGACCGTCTGCTATATACATAGAATACCACTCAATTGAACAAAAGTCAATGAATTATATTCATTCATCAGATCGAAAACTGAGAAATTATTACTTTTTTTGTTCTATTTTTATTCCATCTTTAAGATTCTATTTCCATTTCATGAATATCGCTATATTCCATTTTTTATATGATATACTCTGTTTATGAAACATACATATCCTGATTGCATGGATATGATACCATAATTTCAAGGAGGTTGCGATGGATTATCTGGGTCTGATTCCTTTATTTGTTTTAGGTCTGGCCATGATTATAAAGCCGGAATATCTCTGGGAGGTTGAACATATTTTCGCAGTGGACGGCGTAGGGCCAACCGGTCTTTATTTGACATTTATCCGGGTCAGCGGGATATTTTTTATGATTTGTTCCGTGGCCGCCGCACTCTATGTATTGCTTCCGTAGAGGTGAGATTGATATATGATACGAGCTTGGAAAGGCCGCGGATTTAAAAGTCTGCAGCCTTTTTCAGTCCTGTCCCCTTCCAACTTTCTTCCTTTAATCTTTCACCATAATACTTCAAATTCACTCCGCTCCTCATATGCTGATACAGAAAAACTATATCCTTAACTAACATACATGTTTCACACAAAGTTCAAAATTCCCTCCCCAGGCTTCATGTTATAATAGACTTATTCCAATGAACCACAGGAGGGATTCCATGCGCATATTAGTGATTGAAGATGAGAAACGGCTGGCATTTACTCTGGCTGACATGATAGGCGGGGCAGGATATTATACAGATGTCTCCCATGACGGGGCCGAGGGACTGGAGCTTGCACAAACCGGCATTTACGATGCCATTGTCCTGGATGTGATGCTTCCCGGAATGGATGGATATGCGGTTCTGAAAAACTTAAGAAGCACCCGCAACATGACGCCGGTGCTCATGCTGACTGCCAGGTCGGAGCTTTCGGACCGGGTGAGGGGATTAGATGCCGGAGCCGACTACTATCTGACAAAGCCATTTGCCACCGAAGAATTCCTGGCCTGTCTGCGCACCGTGCTAAGGCGCCACGGAGATATTGCGCCCGACACTCTGACCTTTGGCGACCTTATCCTCACACCCTCCATGCCTGAACTTATCTGCGGAGAAAACAGTGTGTCTTTAAGCGCCAAGGAACTGGAACTAATGAGCCTGCTGATACAAAACAGCAGTCAGTATCTCCCCAAAGAAACCTTACTCCTTAAGGTCTGGGGATATGACGCCAATGTGAATTCCAACAGTGTGGAGGCCTACATATCATTTCTGCGCAAGAAACTCTCGCTGCTGGGATCCTGTGTTTCTATCTCCGTCATGAGAAACATTGGATATAAGCTGGGGGTGTCCCTATGATACGAAAACTCAGATGGAAATTTTCAGCCATCATGATGACCATTGTCGCTTTTCTGCTGGCTGTCATTTTCATAACGCTGTACTACACAACAAAAGCAAACTACGTTCAGCGGAGCATGGGCACCCTGCATTCCGCCATGCTGGAAAATTATCCGGGCAGTATGCGGGAACAGGCAGGGCAGCCGCCCTCTGCGGGCCAGCGTCCTCCCTCCCGCCCCCGCAGGCAGGAACTTCCTCTGATGGTGGTTGATATAAGGCAGGGCAACTATACTGTAGTAAAGAACCAGCTTCCAGATATAGAAAGCCAGGAGGCCGAAACCCTGATATCCCTGGCGGAAAGCAAGGGCGGTGAGTCCGGTACCTTAAAAGACCTGCACCTGCGTTTTCTCCGTGGAAAAACCAAGCCTGACCAAACAGTGCGGTATGTATTCGCCGATATATATGAGGAACAGAATTCACTCTATTGGCAGGTGATTCACTCTTCCATTATCGGAGCAAGTTCGTTTGCTGTCTTTTTCCTGTTCTCCATCCTTCTCTCCGGATGGGCTGTGAAACCAGTGGAGATTGCCTGGCAGCGGCAGCGCCAGTTTGTTGCGGATGCCTCTCACGAATTAAAAACACCTCTCACCGTCATCCTCTCCAATGCCGATATGCTTGAAAAAGACCGCGATATACCGAAGGGACAAAACCGGCAGCGGATAAGCCATATAAAGGCTGAGTCCCTGCGGATGAAACAGCTGATAGAAAGCCTTCTCGCCATGGCCCGGAGTGACTCAGGACAGGAGTCTGCGGTCTGCGCACCAGTTGACCTGAGCTTTATTGTAAACAGCAGTCTTATGGCCTTTGAGCCTCTGGCTTTTGACATGGATAAACACATCACCTATGATATCGAAGCTTCACTTCATGTAAATGGAGATGATAAAAAACTCCGGCAGCTGACAGACATTCTCCTTGACAATGCCTGCAAATACAGTCAGGATAACGGCTCCATCTGTGTTACCCTGAAAAAGACCAGCGCAAAAGAGGCGCTCCTCACTGTCTCAGATGAGGGGGCACCTCTCACGAAAGAAGAAATCAAACACCTGTTTCTCCGCTTTTACCGCGGAGACACTGCCCGCAGCAATATCCCCGGCTACGGCCTCGGACTTTCCATTGCCCAAAGCATTGTATCTGAGCATGGAGGAAAGATTGAGGCCAGCACGGATGGTTTCGCAACAAACTCATTTATAGTTCGGCTGCCCATACAGGAATAAGAAAGTATTCCCGGCCACCCGGCATGCTTCAAGGCTTCGGCTTACTCCATGCTACCGCTGCTTCCCAGAACATGGATACCTTCCGGCAAGCTCTCTTCCGGCGAATTCCCTGCCAGCAAAGTCTCCTGTATTACAACAACGGAGGCTTTGCCGGAAACATTTCCGGCTCCTTCCGCTTCTGATTCACTGCCAATATTATCTGCGTTTCCCGCTTCCGGCTGCATTTTCCGCCTTCCCTCCCGGCTTCCTCCAGCATTCTCTCCTTCTCTACCTTCCTGTGTTCTTCCGAAGTTTTCCTCTCCGGTTCCTGCTCCCGGCCTTTCTTTTAACTTTCCTTCTCCGCCGCCTGGGATTCTTCTAAAACCTCCGCTGGAAGGCGTGCCATACTGATTCAGGATGCCGTCCACCGCCATCTGAATATCCTGTTCTCCGGCCTCTATGTAATAAGTCTCCCCTGATTTTAATTCTGGCGAGCTGAAAAGCAGAGCCTCAAAGGGCTTTGAAATCTCTGTTTCCGTCAATTGATTTCCCAGCCCGTCCTTTATTGATATGGTTGTTCCGGCATCCTGCATTTCATCAAAGTAAACCATCAGCATGGGCTGGGATGAACTCTCAGAAAACGTCTGGAACATTCCCGCACTTCCCACAGCCAATATGGTTCCTCCTGAAATGGTTCCCGTACCATTGTAATCCAAAGCACCATTCCCCCCTTCTGCCGGGCCTTCTGCGAGGACGGTACCTCCCTCCAGATACAGGTCTCCATTGGAGTCTATACCATCCCCGGAAGCATTGATCTTCACGTTTCCTCCCGTAATACGGATATAAGCCCCTTCTGTTGCACCAAAAGAACCGCCGGCTGCATTTGGACCGCCGGATGTATCTGTACCCCGGGCTGCATTAATTCCATCATCCTCTGAGTTAATCTGAATGGTTCCTCCAGTGATTTCCAAACAGAGCCCTTCCAGTCCCTCGCGGCTTTGTTCCACGATTATGGTTCCGCCTGAGACTTCCACCAGATTATCACTGTGAACTGCATCGTCGCCTGCGGACAGCGTCAGCTCACCTGAGAACAACCTTACATTCTTGCCGCTGTGTATACCGTCATCCTGAGCATTTATGTCAATGATGCCGCCTGTAACCTCAACCAGCGTTTCGGCCAGTATTCCTTTCTTTCCTGCTGTGATGGCCGTTGTTCCTCCGGTGATTCTCACATATCCCTTGTCTTCTTCCCCATTATTATTTGACTGTATCCCGTCGCTGCCTGCTGTAATGGTAATCTCTCCGCCGTTCACCTCTACGGCGTCCTTTCCTTTCACGCCATCTTCCGCCGCCTCAATGACATAGGTACCGGAATTAATGGTAAGGCGATCCTTTCCCCGTATACCATTCATATAATTACCGCTGACTGTCAGCATGCCGTTCCCCTCAAATACCACATCATCCTTGCTGAAAATGGCTGCATCCGGCTCATCCTCCCCTGTCTGCGGATAAGTATATGTATTTCCGTCAGATACCCTGTTTTCTGTCCTATCCTCCAGGACAATGGTCAGAAGTCCGCTTTGGCTGGCATAGATTGCGGAATAATCCGGACTTGTAATGGAAACGCCGTCCAGTATCAGACATACCTCATCCTCCTTTCCCGCGTCCACCACCACGCCTCCCCCTGTAATGTTTCCTGTCAGGCGGTATGTTCCGGAAGATGAAATAGTGACATTGGCCCCGTCAGCCGCAGCCCCTGTCCCTTCAATGGCCACTGTTGTTCCATTTCCAGTGATTCGTGTTTCCTCTCCATCACCAAAGGAACTGTCTGCATCTGTCCGGTTTGTGTCCTGCGTCCCTGCCGCTTCCTGGATGCCTGCTGTTTCCGATGTTCCAGCGGCTCCCGCCTTACTCCCATCCTGCCCGGCTGTCTTTGTGCATCCGGCAAGAAACAGAACACCGGCCAGTCCGGCCGCTATTCCAAATATCTTAAGTTTCCTGTATTTCAGTCCATTTCTGCCCATATGATTATCCTCCTATAATTCATCCCTGCCATCCGGCAGCCGGCCGCAGACAATGGTAAGGTTCCCATTTCTGCACCGTATTTCATCCAGCATGTTCTTTTCAATAAATTCCGACTTTAAATCCACCTGGTAGCACAGTTCATAGAGACTGCCCATATTCACGGTCCTGACCCGCACAAGCTCTGACTTTTTAGTATACTTCGCAAATATATCGTCAAAAATCCCTGAATAGTCCAGATTTTCCGGTATCGTAATTTTCAATTCCTTTCTCCCGGCCCTGCCTGCCGGAAGGGATATCAAAAGGATGGTAATTCCGCCAGACACAATCATCAAAAGCATAGCGGTTCCCAGATACCCCATTCCAGCGGCCAGACCCAGAGCCATGGCCAGGAATATACTTCCAATCTCTCTTGCATTGCCGGGCAAGGACCTGAACCGCACCAGACTGAACGCCCCCATGACCGCCACTCCGGTACCCAGGTTTCCGTTTACCAGCATGATCACGGTCTGGACCATAACAGGCAGCAGGACCAGAGTAAGAATAAAGCTTCTGGAATACTGGTTCCTGTATGTATGAACCGCAGCCAGCACTGCCCCCAGCATTACTGATGTAATGGTACAGAGTAAAAATTGTCCCATTGTAATACCGGTATTTACAGTTTCTGTCAACACACTCTCAAGCACAGATTCTACCTCCCTCTATAAATATCCCTTGATACAGGTACTCTTTATAATAGGCACCATATTTTGAATAAGACACCGGAAAAAGCCCCATATCGGAAAAAAGCCTGCTCATCCATAACGGCATCGCCCCAGGAATTTTCACCTCCATCAGAATTTGGTCCTTATCCAAAAGCATTGTTCCATAAACTCCATTCTTCAGATCCAGTCCGCTGCACCTGCAGCAAATATTCCGGTCAAAGGTAATTCTTAATTCTTCATTGCCCTTTCCGTAATATGCCGCCCGGTCATAGGCCACAAAAGCCGCGGGTTTTAAGTCATACCGATTCAAAACATACTCTATTTCCTTCAATATCTGGCTCTCCTCAATCCGCCGGATTCCATAATACAGATACTTTCTCGCCTGGCAGAGAGGCACTGGTATCCGGCGTTTGTACACCACCCCGTCAAACTTTTTCTTTAATTCCGCATATACCACGCTGGTGTCCGTCGCCTTCCCATATGCCCTCAAACGCAGCTTTTCTTTATATTCCGGTTTTTCAATGGATTGTCTGACCAGCTGGAAATCCGGTGTATCAAAGTAAATATTGGATATGGTATATTCCCCGTAATGGTCTGTATCCATCTGTCTTTCCAGAGCAGGCATCAAAGCATCATACTGTTTTTGGGTGAGCATATATTTTTTCTCGTAGCGTTTGAATATTTCCTGAGTCATACACATGGCCTCCTTCATCTTTTATGGCTTTTATCCTAACAGCCCAAGCTGAAACAAACCTTAAAAAAATCCTGGAAACCATGAGCTTTCTGTGAACGGTCCGGGGATTTTCCGTGAACTGACAGGGGATTTTCCGGATATTGTCCAGAAATGTTCTCCTTTTTTAATCAATGGAAAAGACAGAAAGATTGCTGCAGGAGATATTTATAAAAAGGCTTAAAAGCACAGCCCAGATTTTTCCATTTTTTGCAAAAAGTTATCGTATAAGAATTAAATGTTCAAAAAACACACATTATTTTTTTATGCCAACCCTTTTACAGTGTTTTCCAAAAGCCCGAAATAATAGTGCATATAATTTGCCAATTAATCAAAAATAGAAAAATAAATAAATAAAAAATTAACAATTGACAAAAAACAAAACATTTGCTATATTGAATGTGTAAAGACTAAAAGTTTTAAAATTGCAATAATTCAAATTAATTTTAATTTTAAAATGACAATGTAACTTCAAAACAGTGAGGGGGCTTTTACATTATTTAAATGTTTTCTGCCAGCCCCTGCACAGTTCATATAACATAAAGTTATAATTTTCAGAATATAATAAAAACTTTATTTTTTAAAACATTAGGGTTACAATCTAAGTACATTTATACTTAGGAGGAAATTATATGAAGACCATCGAGAATGAAATGCCCTTTTTCCAAACCCTGCTAAAGCTTTTAAAAAATCAGTTTGGTATGGAGTCAGAATTTATCCTGCATGACTGGTCAAAAGGTTATGACCATAGTGTAGTAGCTATTGAAAACGGACATATCACAAACCGCAAGATTGGAGACTGCGGCAGTAATCTGGGCTTGGAAGTGATACGCGGAACCGCTACAAGCGATATGAAATGTAACTATGTCACTCGCACAAGGGAAGGAAAAGTCCTATTGTCCTCGACCATGTATATAAAGAATGACGATGGACAGGCTTTGGGTGCGCTGTGTATTAACACAGATATATCCGAGAGAATCAAGATAAAGGAATATTTGGACTCCTCGCTTCCCGAAGAACTAAATAAAAAGGACAGCAACGAAGAATTCTTCGCTACAGATGTGTCTGATTTATTAGTATACCTAATAGACCAGGGGATAAATAACATTGGAAGACCTGTCAGTGAGATGACCAAGGAAGACAAAATGAAGGTATTACGTTTTCTGGATGATCGAGGAGCTTTTCTCATCAGTAAATCCAGTACAAAAATCTGTCAGATTTTGGAGATCTCCAAGTTTACCTTGTATAACTATTTGGATGAAGTACGTGAACGTAAAGAGTCCATTTAGAAATAAAATTTCTACCAAAGAGTAGAAGATTAAGAAAGGACGGCGAGGTAGTAATGAAAAAAATCAAACAGATCAAGAGAATTGCAGCAGTTGTAATGGCGGTTTCAGTAGCAGTGGGGTTAACGGCCTGTCAGCAGAAAACTGACTCCCAGGGAAATTCAACCCAGACAGGAACCCTCCAGAAAGTGCTTAAGGAGAGGAAGATGACAGTAGGATGCATCCTGTCATTCCCTCCCTTCGGCTACAAATCGGAGGATGGTACTCCCATGGGTTATGACGTGGATATGATACATGAACTGGCGGATTCTTTAGGTGTGGAAGTTGAGATTGTTGAAGTTACTGCCGATGCCAGGATCCCAAGCCTGGAGACAGGTAAAGTTGACGCTGTATTCGGAAACTTCACAAGAACACTGGAGAGGGCACAGAAAATTGACTTTTCAAATCCTTATGTTGTTGCCGGCGAACGGCTTCTCGTTAAAAAAGGAAGCGGAATCAATACCGTAGATGATTTAACTGGTAAAAAGGTAGCTGTTACAAAAGGGTCAACAAATGCAGAACTGATGGCAACACTAAACCCAAACGCTGAGGTGGTATTCTTTGAAACATCTGCAGATGCACTTCAGGCTGTGAAGAACGGCCAGTGTGCAACCTTCTTGGAGGACAGTAACTTCCAGCAGTACCAGGCTGCTCAGAACGATGACCTTGAGGTGGTAGGCGATTCCCTCATTTCTCTGGAATACAATGCAATTGGAGTAAAGAAGGGTGATCAGGACTGGCTCAATTATCTGAACCTTTTCATCTTCAACACCAATGTATCGGGGAAAAATGATGAAATGTACTCAAAATGGTTTGGAGAACCAATGCCATTTGATTTAAATCCTCAATATTAATTAAAGTAAATGGGGCTCCGTTCTGGTAGCCCCATTCTATAGAAAGAGGTGTTAATATGTTCCTGGATTGGTGGACTCCCATCGAAAATCTTCCGGCGCTGCTTAAAGGCGCACTTGTATCCCTTGAACTTACATTGACAGTCTTCGCACTCTCCCTGTTCTTCGGAACGATTGTGGGTTTTCTGCGGTATAACAAACACCACAAAGCTGGTTACCGCATCGCAACCGTATATGTGGAATTAATCCGCAACACCCCCATGCTGGTTCAAATTTTCTTTCTCTATTTCGGTCTCCCCCAATTTAAGATTTATCTTCCTGCCTTGTTCGCTGGTATTCTGGGACTGACCATTAATAACACAGCTTACATAGCGGAAATCGTCCGCTCCGGTATCCAGTCTATCCCCAAAGGCCAGTGGGAAGCTGCCAATTGTCTGGGATTAAAGCCCATCCATACGTTTTTGGATGTCATTTTTCCCCAAGCTCTGCGCAACATTTTCCCTTCGCTTATTAATCAATTCATCATGATACTCTTTGGTACAAGCCTGCTTTCTGTTCTTGACATCAAAGATCTTACCCAGGTGGCCTCCATACTAAATTCCCAAAATTTCCGAACTCTGGAGTTGTTCACCTTTGCTATTGGCATCTACTACATTATGTCAGTGATCTGCTCTAAAATTTTAAGATATGTTAACAACCGGTTCTTTCCAAGTATCAGCAACGGCGGGAGGTAAAATAAATGGATGGTTTTTTACGAGTTTTCTCCTATTGGAGGCTGCTGCTGGATGGTTTTTTGATTACACTTAAGCTTTCTCTCACAGTAATCATTACCAGCACACTTTTAGGTGTGATATGCGGTATGCTCTTTACTTTAAAAAACAGGGGAATCAGAGGTGTTTTAAGGATATATGTGGAATTATTCAGGGGATGTCCTCTTCTCATGCAGCTGTTTATGGGTTATTACGGTCTGGCTTATCTTGGTATACAAATAGACATTTTTTCAGCTGTGGTATTAGTGTACACTCTGTACGGAGGTGCCTATATAGCAGAAATAATACGTTCCGGAATTGAAAGTATTCCAAAGGGGCAGTGGGAAGCTGCCAAATGTATTGGCTTAAATCCTGTGGATGTACTCAGAGACGTCGTTCTGCCGCAATCCTTTAAAATATCTCTGCCAGCACTGATTGGTTTTCATCTTGGACTAATCAAGGATACATCTATTGCATCCATCATTGGATATTCTGAACTTCTACGAGAAGGGAAAACCATCATGAATGTCACGGGATATCCTTTCGAGACTTACATTCTGGTGGCAGTGATTTATTTCATTATATGTTATCCGCTTTCAAAATACGTTGGGTGGACAGAAAGGAAGGCAGGCTTATGATTGAGGTAAAAAATATTTATAAATCCTTTGGCACTCTGGATGTTCTGAAGGATGTATCTCTGACTGTGAACAAGGGCGAGGTAGTAGTTATCATAGGTCCCAGCGGTTCAGGAAAAAGCACACTGCTGCGATGCATCAACCATCTGGAAACTCCTGATAAGGGTGAAATCGTGGTGGATGGCGAGATTCTCACTGGAAAATCCGGCCAAATCCGGAAAGTGAGGGCCAATCTGGGAATGGTCTTCCAGCAATTTAATCTTTTTCCCCACATGAATGTCTACGACAACATCACCCTGGGTCCAAAACGTGTGCAAAGCATGTCTAAAGAAGACATGGATAAAACTGTGGATGACCTCTTGGCAAAGGTAGGGTTATCTGATAAAAAGTTTAGTTATCCCCCTCAACTGTCGGGAGGCCAGCAGCAACGGATTGCCATAGCCAGGGCACTGGCCATGAATCCGGAATACATGCTATTCGACGAGCCCACTTCCGCCCTGGATCCGGAGCTGATTGGCGAAGTACTGGAAGTCATGCGCCAGCTTGCAAAAGACGGTATGACAATGATTATCGTGACTCATGAAATGAAGTTTGCCAAGGAGGTGGCGGACCGCGTAATTGTAATGGCCGACAGCCACATCATAGAGCAGGGCCCCCCTGAAGAGTTATTTACAGACCCTAAGGAAGCCCGCACCCGCTCATTCCTGCGGTCCGTCTTGGAAAAAGAATAAAATAAAAATACAGAAAGGATATAGCACTATGGATGTATATGAAAATATTAGGAAATCAGGATACGAATTACCCCCAAGTCCGCCCAAAGGAGGCATTTATAAACCAGTTAAGCAGGTAGGTAATCTGTTGTATATCTCAGGCCAGGGAGCCACAAAGGATGGACAGCCTGTTGTCTCCGGGAAACTTGGAAGCGAACGGACCATAGAAGAGGGTCAGGAAGCTGCCAGAATCTGCACACTGAATGCATTAAGTGTGCTCCATGAATATCTTGGTGATTTAAATAAAATCAAAAGTGTTGTTAAGATTCTGGCATTTGTAGCCAGCGCTCCGGGATTTAATTCCCAGCCTGCCGTGGTTGACGGCGCCTCCCAGCTCTTAAAGGATATCTTTGGTGATGACAACGGAGTGGGTGCCCGTTCTGCTATCTCTGCCATCGAATTACCTGGTAATATCTCAGTAGAAATTGAATTTATATTTGAAATCTGAAGCAGGCTGGCTTATATTGGGAAGGAAGAATAGGAATGGACGAAAATCGTTATCTTCTTAAACACACGGACGAGATTATCACCCCTTGCTTAATCTATTATAAGGATATCATTGAGCAGAATATAAAAGAAATGATATCTGTTGCAGGCAATGCAAACCGTTTATGGCCCCATGTAAAATCCCATAAGATGAAAAAATTAGTGGAACTGCAGATAAAAATGGGAATAACAAGGTTCAAATGCGCTACTATAGCTGAAGCTCAAATGGTTGCCGAAAGTGGTGCTTCCGATGCACTGGTAGCTTATCCATTGGTAGGGCCCAACATAGACCGATTCCTTGAATTAGTCAAAACATATGCTGGTACACGTTTCTGGGCCATTGGCGATGACCTGGAGCAGGTATCTCTGCTTAACAGCGCTGCCGGCAGCCAAGAAACCATAGTGAATTTTTTGGCCGATGTTAACATGGGTACCAACAGAACTGGAATTTCTATCAATACACTGCCAGATTTTTACCGGAACTGCTGTAAACTTCCCTGGCTCTCTGTCCAAGGACTTCACTGCTATGACGGTAACAACGGGATTGCTGAATACGATGCCAGAGAAAAGGCTGTAGACAAAATAGACCGGGCAGTTTTCTCAACAGTGGCTGCACTGGAGCAGACAGGTCTCCCATGCCCGGTTCTGGTCATGGGAGGAACCCCCTCTTTTCCCTGCCATGCCCGGTATAAACGTGTGTATCTGTCGCCTGGCACAGGCATTATCTCTGACTTCGGTTATGCCAGTAAATTTACAGATGAGACCTTCATACCTGCAGGCTTACTCATGACCCGCGTTATCAGTCATGGTGGACCTGGACTCTTTACATTAGATTTGGGCTATAAAGGAATCGCCGCCGATCCTCCTGGTCTCAAAGGCTGTCTTATGGGAGACTGGCATGCCAGCCCCATAAATCAGAATGAAGAACATTGGATTTGGAAAATGGATGAGGGTTATGAAGACCAGCGGCCCGGTATTGGCTCTGTATTATATGTAATTCCCACTCATATCTGTCCCACCAGCGCCCTGTATCCGGAGGCCCTGGTTGCCCTGGATGGACAAATTGTTGATATTTGGGAAGTAACAGCAAGAAACAGAAAGCTTTCCATATAGAGAGGTAAGTGCTAATGAATATACTGGATAACAGGATAATTGCTATTCTCAGAGATGTGGATGCAGAAAACATTGTAGACGTAATAAACGCTTTGGTGGGTGGAGGTATCATATCCATTGAGATTCCGTTAAACCACAGTACTCCCGCCGCCAAGGCCGCCAGCCTCCGTACAATCCAAAAATCCCATGAGACTTTTGGAGATCAGATTTTCCTGGGTGCCGGAACCATATTAAGCCCTGAAGAAGCTGAGTCCGCGGCCAATGCCGGAGCAAAATACATCATATCTCCTAATATGGACCCCGAAGTCATAAAAAAGACGAAGTCTTTGGGACTGGCCTCCATGCCAGGAGCTATGACCCCCTCGGAGATTGTAGACGCTTACAAAAATGGTGCCGATATTGTTAAGATATTCCCGGCCGGAAATCTGGGGACAGATTATATCAAAGCAATAAAGGGTCCTCTAAATTTTATTCCCTTGGCGGCTGTGGGAGGAGTCAATCTTGAAAATGCCGGAAAGTTGCTGATGTCTGGCTACCAAATGATTGCAGTAGGCGGGAACCTGGCAGACAAAAAGGCAATACAGGCAGGCGATTACCGAAAGATTAGTTCTTTAGCCAGAGCTTATAAAGAAATTGTGGACACAGCTGTATAGCAAAACTAAGTAAAGCAGGTATATCTATGGGAAATGTATGTATAACAATAGATGGGGGCACCACCAATACCCGCTGTCTGATTTGGGACCAGGAGGCAAGGGTCATTGCCAGCTGCAAATGCAATATTGGAGCGCGCAATGGCGCTATGGAACACGGAAATGATACTTTAAAGGTTCAGCTTAAACACAATCTGGAACAGGTATTAACATCCTCAGGCCATTCCTGGAGAGATGTGGAATATATCCTGGCATGCGGCATGATTACCTGTTCCTCAGGACTATACGAATTGCCTCATTTAAGTACACCCGCCGGATTAAAAGAATTGTCTGAGGGCATACAAACCATATTGCTTCCCGAAGTGAGTCCTGTACCCATTCATTTTATTCCCGGAGTAAAAAATCACGTAAACCATCTGGATTTTGAATCCATAGACCAGATGGATATGATGCGCGGAGAAGAAACAGAAAGTATGGCCTTATTAAGGCTCCATCACACCGGCAGTCCTATGCTGCTCATTCTTCCTGGCTCCCACAACAAATATATATCGGTGGATGAGCAGAGCCGGATTACCGGATGCATGACTTCAATGAGCGGTGAAATACTCTCGTCCCTCACTCAAAATACAATACTGGCAGCCTCTGTCAATTGCAGTTTTTTGGATGAGTCTGAACTGGACAGGCATTGGCTCCTGAACGGATATAAAAATAGCTGTGAATTAGGTATAGGAAGAGCTGCATTTCTGACCAGGGTCCTTCACTTGTTCTGTGAACTTTCTCCACAGCAATTAGGCAGCTACCTCCTTGGAACAGTCCTCGCCCTAGACCTGGAGGCTCTGAGAGGTTCCAAGGCAATCATCTTTAATCACGGTTTTAAAATTGTAATTGGCGGAAGGGGAACAATGGCCCTTGCTCTGTCCCAAGTATTAGAGGAAGAGTATCCTAATTCCGAAGTTTTGCTGGACCGCACCGAATACTTGGCGGGCATGGGAGCCAGGTTAATCTGGCAGACTATGAACACCCGAAAATATATTCAAAAAACATCATGAAATTTGCATAAATGTAAAAAACACCGCCGGGACTCCATCCATTCCCGGCGGCTTTCCTCTCACCATCTGCTTACAGACTCCAGTTCAGGCTCTTACCCTGAAGCTCTGCCATGTGATGGTATATCCCTTTCTTCTCCAACAGTTCCTCCGGCGTACCCTGCTCCGCCACATAACCATCCTTTAGCACCACAATCCGGTCTGCGCCTGCCACAGTCCTCATCCGGTGCGCAATAATCAGCACAGTCTTATTCTTGACCAGATTGGATATGGCCTGCTGTACCAGAGTCTCATTTTCCACATCCAGAGACGCCGTGGCCTCATCCATGAGAATCACGGGGGCATTCTTTAAAAGGGCCCTGGCAATGGACAGCCGCTGCCGTTCCCCGCCGGATAAGGCAGAACCATTTTCCCCAATCCGGGTCTCATATCCGTTTGGAAGACGATGAATAAATTCCTCACACTGGGCTGCCCTGGCCGCTTCCATCACCTCCTGGTCAGATGCGTCTTTGCGTCCCAGACGGATGTTCTCCATGATGGTATTGTTAAACAGGACCACATCCTGGAATACAATGGAAAAGCTTCTAAGCAGGGTCTCCGGCTCTATCCCGCTGATATCCGTACCTCCCAGCGTAATCTTTCCTCTGTCAATATCCCAGAACCTGGCAGCCAGTTTTGCACTGGTAGATTTTCCGCCTCCTGACGGCCCTACCAGAGCTGTCACCTGTCCCTGTCTTGCTGTAAATGACACATCCTTTAAAATCTGTTTCCCCTCTTTATAGGAAAATCCCACATGGTCAAATACAATATCATATCCATCGTACGCAGCTTCCCTGCTTCCCTGCTGAACAGGCTGCTCCTCAATCCCCTTCATCTGTTCCACCACCAGTAAAGCAGAGTACACAGCCGACAGGTTCTGCAGACAGCCGGTAAGAGGTCCGTACAGCCTGGTGGACGCCACCATAAACATGAGGAACATCATAAAGCCGATGGAATGGGATGACAGAAGAGCAGCTCCCGCCAGTACCGTGGTAGCCATGCCGACTTTCAGGAACATCTGGGACGCTGTGACCATGGTGCCGTTTAACAGTTCCAGACGTATGGTGATGGATTCCACGTTCAGAATCTTCTGGTCCAGCCCCCTCAGATACTCCTCCTGCTGGTTGTTGGCCCTGATGTCCTGGATATTCTCAATGCACTCCTGGATTCCGTCCGAAGCAGCGATTTTCTTTCCCTTCTGCCTGCGCTCCACCTGGTCCACCATGGGTCTTGTACCTGCTGCCAGAAGAAAGGATATGGGAACCACCCACAGCACAGCCAGCCCCATCCGCCAGTCAGCCGCCATAAGACACACTCCTATGATCGCCGTGGATAGGAAGGCCCCTATGAGTTCAGGAATAAAATGGGAAAATGCCTTTTCAATAAACGCGCTGTCCGCCATAATGGTGGTGGTCAAATCCGCCAGATCCCGTTTTCCAAAAAAAGACATGGGCAGGGTTCTGAGCCTCTCCGCCAGACGAATACGCATATTGGCGCTTTCCGTATAGGATGCCACAAAGGTAGCGTCATACTGGATTCTCCAGAAAATGAATATTATAACCAGCAGTACAATGCAGGCTGCCACATACCCGGCCATTCCCAGGGAAGGAGCCTGAATCCCCACCAACGGGCCCAGAAGCCGTTCCATAAAGAGGAACAGGATGCCCATGGGGAATATCAGCCCCATATTGGTGAGAGCACAGGAAAATATGGCCTTTGTCAGATCCCTTCCTCCCTGTTCGCTCAAGGCGAATTTTTTCTGCAGATACTTGCTCATGCCTTTCCACCTACCTTCCACTCTGCTGATGTCTGATAATCCTTCCACATTTTTGCATACAGCCCCCTGGCCTTCAAAAGTTCATCATGGCTTCCCTGTTCAGCCACACGGCCTTTCTCCATCACGAAGATACGGTGAGCCCGGCACACCGTAGACAGCCTGTGGGCGATCATTATCACGGTCTTGCCCTCCACCAGCTTCTCAAAGGCCAGCTGAATCAGATATTCATTGTCAGGGTCGGCAAATGCCGTGGCCTCGTCCAGGAGCACAATGGGAGCGTCCTTTAAGATTGCTCTGGCCAGTGCAATTCTCTGCATTTCACCGCCCGACAGGTACACCCCTTTGGTTCCAACCACCGTATCCAGACCCTGGGGCATCTTCTTAATAATGTCCTCACATCTGGCTGCCTTCACGGCCCCCATGACTTCCTCCTTATCTGCCTCCGGTTTTGCCGCCCGTATGTTGTTCATCAGACTGTCCTTAAATAGATGGCTGTCCTGGAATACAAAGCTGACCCTCTTCATCAGTTCTTTTGTCTCCATCTCCCTCACATCCACACCGCCGATACAAATGCTTCCCTGGTCCACATCAAAAAACCTTGGAATCAGGCTGACCAGAGTAGTCTTGCCGCTTCCGGAAGCCCCTACAATAGCTGTGGTGGCTCCCTGCGGCACAGTAAGAGACACATGCTCCAGAGCGTTTACACCGTCCTTGTTATAGGAAAACGAGACGTCCTTAATCTCAATCCTGTGATTTTCAGGCTTCCTGGGAGCTGCGGGCTCAGAAAGAGGCTTCTCTCTGATAACATTCAATATTCGCTCCAGCGCGTCATTGGCAGCCATGGTATTTTCACTGGTCCACATGATTTTGTCCATCATAGTCACGCAGACAGGTGTAAACAGGATATAGAAAACCAGATCCAGGGCCATGGTCACAAAACCCTGCCCGCCCGCCGCATCCCCTGCCAGAAGAAGGCCCGCAGGTATGAGAACGGCAAATATGCTGTTGATGCTGACCGAATAACAGCACATGGGAATTCTGAGGGACAGGGTATAATTCACAGCCCAGTTCTTATAGCGAATGATGGAATCATGAAAGCTCTTAAAGGAAAAAATGCTCTGCTGGAATGTCTTTACCACAGGGATTCCGCGCACATACTCCACGGCCTCGCTGTTCATGTCCTCCAGGGCATTCTGGTACTGCTTCATGCACTCTGCCATTCCCGTCCCCATCATCCTGCTGAGGAAAAATGTACCCACCGCCATGGGAATGAGGCTGATAAGGCCAAATCTCCAGTCAAACACCAGAAGAAGTACCAGCACTGCCGCCGGCGTCACCAATGCTCCCGCCAAATCCGGTAACTGATGGGCCAGATAAGTCTCTGTCTGTCCTGCCCCGTCGTCAATGATACGGCGCAGTTTTCCGCTTCCGGTCCCCCTCAAATAGCCAATGGGCAGCTCTGCCAGGTGGTGAAGGGCAGCCGTCTTCATATTTCTGGCTGTCCGGAAGGCCGAAAGATGGGTACACATAAGAGCCCCAAAATAGATAAGCATGCTCAGGAGTGAGGAAGCCACCGCCATCCACCCCCAGTAAAC
This sequence comes from Enterocloster bolteae, assembly GCF_002234575.2. Lineage (NCBI taxonomy): Bacteria > Bacillati > Bacillota > Clostridia > Lachnospirales > Lachnospiraceae > Enterocloster > Enterocloster bolteae. The sequence continues at coordinate 5,427,582 of NZ_CP022464.2, forward strand.
CAGCGTTCCGCCGGCCAGTCCTCCCGGCCAGTTCAGGACCGCCAGCTTTATCACCATCCACATGCACAGATACGGCACCAGCGCTATAACCGCGCTGATACCTGACAGAATGCATCCTGTCACTGTAAGGTATTTATACTTCCCTGCAAAGGTCATCAGAGTCACCTTACCTGTATCGGGAAGCCGTGTCATAATATGTTTCCTGCTGCCATCCACTTTTTCATCCTCCTTTTCGTTAGTTTCAACTAACTCATTGTTTTAAAAATAAGGCTGTCAGGCTTCTGCCTTCCGGCTTTCCGCCCTCAAGCCTCATCTCTTACTCACCCAACTCCATGATTCGCACCCAGCCCGCATGCTGAAAACGGCTTAATGTGACAGCACAGGTAATTGCCTGTTCTCTCGGCAGGTCGTGGGACACAAATTCATGGAGCTGCTGGAAAAAGGACCTGCACAGAATATGAATCAGTGTGTTGCTCATTCCTTCAGCCGAATGTCCCAAAGATTCCATAGCTTTTATAAAATCCCGGCAGGACTGCTCCTCCACCGCGGCCAGCCTGTCAAAATAACGGTCCCTGGCTTCCTGGGCGCCGCAGCAAAGAAGCAGCTTGAACACCTCAAAATGATCATAGATATAATTCACCATCCAGGGTATGTACTGCTCTGTAATCTCATTCAGCCTGGCTGGCTGCTGTTCAGGCGGCAGCGCAGCAAAGTCCCTGTGCTCTTTACGGTACAGATCCAGCAGTTCCTCCGCCGTATCTGAGGTCAGCGCGTCAAACAATGCTTTCTTCCCCGGAAAATAACCGTATATGGCTCCGGTTGTCACCGATGCCTCCTTTGCGATTCTCCTGAGCGACGCTTTCTCATATCCATATGTGAGAAATTCCTTCTTTCCTGCCTCCAATATGGCAGTAACCGTACCGTTGTACCTGTCCTCCATGACAATCACTCCAACCTTTTCCCATATCATTATAACACTGTTATATAACATGGTTATTATGGTACAAAAAAAGGCATCCGTCAATACATATAACCGATACCTTTTCTCATTAAACCATTTTATATGTTTTTTTGAAAAAACTTCTCAAAACCAATGAATGCAGCGTACTTTCTCAGCCCTTCATCCACCATCTGTCCGGGACCTGCCATATTGTAGAGGGCGGCTTATAAGAGCCCCACCAGCTCCAGGCTCGGTTTTAAAGTATCTGCTCCCGGCTGCCATTTTGCCGGGCATACCTGATCACCGTGCTCCGCCACAAACTGGGATGCCTGAACACGTCTGAACAGCTCGTCCGCATTCCTGCCCACATTTCCCGCGATTACCTCGCAGGCAACAATCTTTCCTTCCGGATTCACGATAAAGCTTCCTCTTTCAGCCATTCCGTCAGCCTCTATCATCACATCGAAATCCCTGGCCAGACTGCCCGTGGGATCCGCCAGCATGGGATACTTGATTTTCTGTATGGTCCTTGATGCGTCATGCCATGCCTTGTGGACAAAATGGCTGTCGCAGGATACGCTGTATATCTCGCAGCCGGCTGACTTGAAGTCCTCATACTTATCCGCCAGGTCCTCCAGCTCAGTGGGGCAAACAAATGTAAAATCCGCGGGATAAAAGAAAAATACAGCCCACTTCCCTAAAACATCTGATTTCTTCACTTCCCTGAACGCTCCGCCTGCATAGGCCTGTACTGTAAAATCGCTGATTTCTTTTCCTATTAATGACATATTGTTTCCTCCTGGTTTTTGTGATGGTTTACTGCTGCCTTGCCTTCTATCCCGTTACCCTTGAAACAGAAATCCATTGCCCGCTGCCCGGTTGTTAGTTTTGTCTAATTTACTCATATTTTACCAGAACTAATCCCTTTTGTCAATAAACAATATTGATAATTATTATTAATATTGTTTATTGCAAAAAAAATAAAAATAACAGCCAGACAAGTTTCCCCATCTGGCTGTTCCCATGCTGCGTTATTACTCCTCAAACGAATTAATGACGGATAATTCCGGCTTCATATCATACTTCTTCTTAAATACTATGGCTCCCACGATTCCAGCCAGGGTACCGCTGATGGCAGCCAGCAGCAGCGCCATAAGTACCTTTAACGGCGGATTGAAGGCAAAGGGCGCCAGCAGTCCGGGTATGGGAGATGCTGTTCCCGGGGCATTGTTGATAATGCCCAGGAATGCGGCGGCCACTCCCGAAAAGCCTCCCCCGAAAAAGTTGGAACAATAAATCGGTATGGGGTGCTTTGTTATGATATGGGCCTGTGTCAGCGGCTCCATCATAACAGCTGCCACGTTGCTGTTATCCCCGAAGTGGAGCATTTTAAAGATGACACCATTGGTAAAGGAACCGCCGAAGCAGGCAATAGCTGCAATACCCATGGGCAGTCCTGTAAGTCCCAGCATGGCGGTAAGAGCCATGGAACTGAGGGGAGACGTACAAATCATCTTGATAACCCCTCCCAGCAGAAGTCCCATGAGAATGGGCGACTGCTCTGTAGCTGCCGAAATCATGCCGCCGATGTGCGCCAGGGCTGCATTCACAGCCGGATCCACCAGGAAGGCGATGAATCTGGCAATCGGTGCAATCATGAGAGCACCCAGCACGGAATCCAGGCCCGGCGGAAGGTGTTTCTCAATAAACGGCGCAATGAAGCCAATTGCATATCCTGCGATAAATCCCGGAAGGATGCCGTATCCTCCCAGAGCAACACCGGCAACTACTGCAAATACGGGATTCACTCCCATGCCTATCGGTACCATAATTGCCGCTGCCACGCCGCCCATGTTGCCCGATATGGTGCCCGTTTCCCCAAGGAATGCCAGGTGAAGCAAATCTCCGGATATGTACCTGTGGACAGCCTCCACAAGGAAAGTTGCAACTGCTGCATTGGCCATTCCCGACATGGCCGCTGAACCTTTGGGCGCCTTCATACTGAAAAGTGAGAAAGCTGCCAGCGTCAATAATAGTAATCCTAACCCCGTAATAATTGTCATAAATCTACGTTCCTCCTGTTTTTTGCTCTCCGCAGATATGCTTGGCCGCTTTCCACCACAGACCGCCGTTACCGCTGTGATAGCTCTTAAGCTAAGGTATATCCTTGGTAGAGTTTTCGCAATGCAGGTAACGAAGAAGTCCCCAAAATTGCAAAAAAACAGAGACAGACATAAACGTAGCGTAGATGTCTGCCTCTGTCCTTTTACCTGAAAGTTTCCCTGACGCGGTTGCTGCTATGCCGCCGGTTGCTTCATCGGTATTCACATTTTAGTGACCTTCTCCAGAGTCCCGTCCGAATTCGATTCTTTTGCCTGAGAGTTTGCGCATCCCCTTCGGCGTTACCTGGCGGTAATCTCTCCCGAATTCATCAACCGGTCTGTCATTAACTTTGTTTATATTTTAACATCAAACATAGAAAAAAGCAATAGAATTATGTTCAGTTTATTTCTTTTTCACAAAAAACATACCGTTTTTTTATGCATACGGCACAATTTTTTTCACAATAAATGACAGAAAATAAACATATGTCCATTTACTCTCTTCCATTCCCAAAATAATTGTAAAATACAGGAAGGGGGATTTTATTTTTTTTCTGTACGCGCCTTCAAAAATCAATCCAGAAGATTGGTCATACTCTTTAAACTGATAGCCAGAGTGGATGTATTGTGGAGCATAGCTGATGCGGCCGGGGTTATGACGCCTCCCACTCCCAGAAGAATAAGACCCAGGTTGAATCCGATAACAAACCTGTAGTTCCGGTCAATCCGGTCCATGAGTGCCCGGCTGATAGCCCTCAGTGTCACCAGTTGGAACAGGTTGTCCTCCGAGATGGTGATATCTGCTATCTCCCTGGCAATCTCAGCCCCTTCGCTGATGGCAATTCCCGCGTCAGCAGCCGACAGGGCCGGCGAATCATTGATTCCGTCGCCAATCATAATAACCTTGCGGCCCTTTTTCTTTTCTTCGTCCACGAACCGGGCCTTGTCCTCGGGAAGGACCTCCGAATAATACTCGTCCACTCCCACCCGTCCGGCAACAGCGGCGGCTGTGCGCTCACTGTCTCCTGTCATCATGACAATCTTGGTGATTCCCTGCCTGTGAAGGGCGGCGATGACCGCATCCGCCTCATCCCTCAGAGGGTCCTCAATGCAGATAACGGCTGCCAGACTTCCTCCGATGGCCAGGTAGAGGTGGGAATATTCCACGGGAAGGCTGTCAAATACCGTTCTCTTATCCTCCGGTATCCTGCACCCCTCATCTTCAAACACAAAGTGATAGCTTCCAATCACCACCCTTTCATCTCCCACATAGGTGGCAATGCCGTGTGCTACAATATAATCCACCCTGGAATGCATCTCCTTGTGGACCAGCCCCCGCTTCACTGCCTCATTTACCACAGCCTTAGCCATGGAGTGGGGGAAATGCTCCTCCAGGCAGGCAGCAATGCGCAGCAGCTCTTCCTTTCCCATGTCATTGAATACCACCACATCCGCCACCTGGGGCCTGGCCTTTGTCAGGGTTCCTGTCTTGTCAAAGATAATGGTGTCGGCAGCAGCCGCTGCCTCCATATACCTGCCTCCTTTTACCGTAATATGGCAGCTGCCGGCCTCGCGCATGGCCGAGAGCACAGACAGGGGCATAGCCAGCTTCAGCGCGCAGGAAAAATCCACCATCAGGATGGACAGGGCCTTTGTCACATTGCGGGTCAGCAGCCACGTAAGTATGGTTCCGCCCAGACTCCAGGGAACCAACGCGTCCGCCAGGGTGGCTGCCTTTCCCTCAGCCGTGGACTTAAGCTGCTCCGACTCCTCAATCATGGTCACAATCCGTTCAAACCTGGTGTCGCCCGCAGCCGTCCTCACCCGCAGGGTAATCTCTCCCTCCTCTACGGCTGTTCCCGCATACACGTAGGAGCCCTCCTCCTTCCTGACAGGCACTGATTCCCCTGTCATGGAAGCCTGATTCACCATGGCGTCCCCGGAAGCGACCACTCCGTCCAGAGGAATCACATTTCCCATATGGACCGTTACCAGGTCTCCCTCCCTGATTTTTGAAACAGGAACCAGGACCTCTGTCCCATCCACATTCTGCCATACCCCGGAAATGTTTAAGGACATGCTCCTGGCAAGGTCGCCCACTGACTTTTTGCGGGTCCATTCTTCCAGAAGTTCCCCAATCCCCAGAAGGAACATAACAGAACCCGCCGTGTCGAAATCCCGTCTCAGGACAGACACGGCAATCGCTGCGGCATCCAAAACCTCCACCTCCAGCTTGCCCCTGAGCAGACAGCGGACTCCCTTTAGCAGGTACCTGACGGAGTGGGCGGCCGTATAGACGGCTCTGACAGAAGCCGGCAGAAAGGATTTGGCAAATGCCCTGACCACCACTTTCCGGACCAGCTTCTCCTTGTATTCGCGGTTCAGGGCCCTTCCGCTGTTCTTCGGCACCAGCTCTTCCATCCGCTCACTATCATAAGAAAACCTCTGTATTCCCTCCAGTATGCACCTGCGGCTGCCTTCATACACCACAGCGGCATCCGCTGTTCTCTCATATACCCTGACATTTTTTACTCCGGGAAGGGTGCAGAGATAATAATGCAGCAAATCAGCCTGCCGTATGCTCATATCCTTCTGATAAAAATGAACCCTGACCCTTCCCCTTATCTCATGTCTAATTACAAACTTCATTGTTTCAAGCTCCTATTTTCAACTGTCCTGGACACATTTTCAGAGTAAATGAAAAAATTACCGCCCGGAGATTTCTTCCCCAGGCGGATTATACATTACGCTGTAACCGTATCAGCAGAAGCTGTCTCATCTTCCTTCAAATATTCTGAGGTATGCTCAGGGGACTCCTCCCTGCTTTCATCCTCAAATACCTCCTGACAGCGCTGTGCATTGATTTCCCTGGCCTCTGCCAGAATATCCTCAGCGTTCTCCTGGATATTGGAGGCGGTGGTCATCACACAGTTTTTAGCCCTTAATCCGGCAGCCAGGCAGTTGATATATAACTTTTTGGCATCATCGCTTCCCAGAATCTTCACACCTGCTGTTCCAAACAGGACGCCGCCTAAAAAAAGGCCCATTTTTTTACATTTAAAACAATCGATCATTCCTTTATCCTCCTAAATTATATGTAAACAATCCTTATCAGGCACAAAAGAGTATGCAGGGCTGTTATGATGCTGTCTTGGCCTTTACATTCACATTAAGAGAACTGCCCTCTTTATAAGGCCTTACTAACAGATAGATGAATACGGCCACGGCCCCAATTGCCGCAACGGTTCCGACTCCAAAGGTTCCCTCTGTAAACCATCTGCCAAACTGGTATATGCACAGTGCCACCACATATGCAAGTATGGTCTGATAACCGATTGCAAACCAGGTCCACCTTGCATTGTTCATCTCACGCTTGATGGCGCCTATGGCAGCAAAACAGGGAGCGCACAGCAGATTGAACACCAGGAAGGAATATGCGCTGACGGCTGTAAAGCTCTGGGCCAGTGTTCCCCAGATTTCTGATCCGTCCTCAGCCACTTCCGCAAAACCATAGAGAATGCCGAAGGTGCCAACTACGTTTTCCTTTGCAACCAGACCCGTGATGGCCGCCACAGCTGCCTGCCAGTTCCCCCATCCCAGAGGAGCGAATATCCAGGCAATGGCCTGACCGATTGACGCCAGAATTCCATCCGACAAATCTTCCACCATACCAAAATGTCCGTCCACAAACCCAAAGCTGGATGTAAACCAAATAAAAATAGTGGACAGCAGGATTACGGTTCCTGCCTTCTTGATAAAGGACCAGCCTCTCTCCCACATGCTGCGCAGAACATTCGACACAGTTGGAAGGTGGTAAGCAGGAAGCTCCATTACAAACGGCGCCGGATCCCCTGCAAACATTTTTGTTTTCTTTAAGATGATGCCGGAGCAGATAATGGCTGCAATTCCTACGAAGTAGGCGCTGGGTGCTACCCAGGAAGCGCCTCCGAACAGGGCTCCCGCAAACAGCGCAATAATAGGAAGCTTTGCTCCGCATGGAATAAAGGTGGTGGTCATGATGGTCATTTTGCGGTCCCTGTCATTCTCAATGGTACGGGAAGCCATGATGCCGGGAACACCGCAGCCGGTTCCGATCAGCATGGGAATAAAGGACTTTCCTGACAATCCGAATTTCCGGAAAATTCTGTCCATGATAAACGCCACCCTGGCCATGTAACCGCAGGATTCAAGAAACGCAAGGAAAATAAACAGCACCAGCATCTGGGGCACAAAGCCAAGCACAGCGCCCACGCCAGCCACAATACCATCTAATATCAGGCTGGAGAGCCAGTCAGCACAGCCCACCGCGGCGAGGAATCCCTCCACAACAACAGGTATGCCCGGCACTTCCAAGCCAAACAGACTCCAGCCTTCCCCAAACACTCCGTCGTTAGCCCAGTCAGTGGCCCAGGTTCCCACTGTGGTAACTGAAACATAGTAGACAACCCACATGACCGCCGCAAATATAGGCAGAGCCAGGAAACGGTTGGTGACGATATGGTCAATTTTATCGGAGACGCTCATCTTCTCTCTGCTCTTTTTTGTATAACACCTGCCAATAATAGATGTAATGTAGGTATAGCGCTCATTTGTGATGATACTCTCAGCGTCATCGTCCATGGCCTCCTCCATGCGCGCTGTGATGCTTCCCACATCCGGAACCATGGTCATCTGGGCCCCAATCTTGTCATCCCGCTCAAACAGCTTGATGGCATAGAAACGCCTCTGCGCCTCAGGCACATTTCCTCCGATGCATTGCTCGATTTCCTCCAGAGCCGCCTCCACATCGGCGCAGAATTTGTGTACCGGTACAGATGCTCTGCTGTCCCTTGCAAGCTCCACTGCCTTGTTGGCGGCCTCCATGATGCCGGTGCCCTTTAATGCGGAAATCTCCACCACCGGGCAGCCCAGCTCCCTGCTCAGAGCCTGAATGTCAATCCGGTCCCCGCTCTTTTTAACCACGTCCATCATGTTGACAGCCATCAGCACGGGAATCCCCAGCTCCATTAACTGGGTGGTCAGGTACAGGTTGCGCTCCAGGTTGGTTCCGTCCACAATGTTTAAGATGGCATCCGGCCGCTGGGTAATCAGGTAGTTCCTGGCGACCACTTCCTCCAGCGTGTAAGGCGACAATGAATAGATACCCGGAAGGTCCATGATGATGACATCCTTGTTCCCCTTAAGTTTTCCTTCCTTCTTTTCCACCGTGACACCAGGCCAGTTTCCAACAAACTGATTGGATCCGGTAAGACCATTGAACAGCGTGGTCTTTCCGCAGTTGGGATTACCGGCCAAAGCAATTTTGATTGACATTTTCATATCCTCCTCATTCTCTTATTGAGAAAATTTATCAATAAATTAGTTGTAGCTAACTCATTCTTTTAAAAAAAAGCAGTTTCTACTGCACTTCAATCATCTCGGCATCCGCTTTCCTTAAGGACAGCTCATAGCCCCTAACATTCACCTCCACAGGGTCCCCCAGAGGCGCCACCTTGCGGACATAGACTTCCGTCCCTTTTGTGATGCCCATATCCATGATTCGCCGCTTTACGGCCCCTTCTCCGTGAAGTTTAACAACCGTTACCGTGCTTTTGCATTTTACTTCCTTCAATGTGCGCATCTTATTAATGCTCCTTTCCTTCTCATACCCGCGGCCAGCTTACACCATAATCTTATTGGCCATCTCTTTGCTGATAGCAACCCTTGATTCCTTTACATTGACAATCACATTGCCATTGTTAGCTGAAACAACAGTCACACTCGCTCCCGGCACAAACCCCATGTTCTCCAGATGACGCTTTACCTCTTCCTTGCCGCCCACCCGGACTATGGATGCCACCGTACCTTCTTTTACCAATGTCAACGGCATACCCATCACTCCTCTTTCTGAACCTGATGTGATTCTGTTTCCTGAAATTTCTATATTGCAGCTGGAAAGTTATGGTATCCTAACTGCAAATTTAGGTTAGCACCAGTTAACCGAAATGTCAATCATTTTTTTCAATTTAATTGCAGGTTTTTTGCTCTTTCAGACCTGGCGCTAATTTGCGTTTCCTTTCCGGGTATGATAAAATAGAAAATAGCCGCCGCAGACTTTGAACTAACTAATATTTATCAGTGGGAGGATTTGATTAAATTGAAAATACAGGAATCAGCTGAAAACTATCTGGAAACAATCTTGATTTTAAGCCGCAAAAACCCCTATGTCCGCTCCATCGACATCGCCAACGAACTGGCCTTTTCCAAGCCCAGTGTCAGCGTGGCAATGAAGAATCTGCGTGAAAACGGTTATATCCTCATGGATGACCAGGGGCACATCACCCTCAGCAGCATGGGAAAGGAAATCGCCGAAACCATGTACGAACGCCACACCATGCTCTCCCAGTGGCTCATGTACCTTGGCGTGGATGAACAGACAGCCGCGGAGGATGCCTGCCGCATTGAACATGTGGTCAGCGCAGAAAGCTTCCGGGCCATCAAGGACCATATTACCAAGGGGCATGAGCTTCCGGAAGACAATTTATAAGGCACGCAGTCAGAAATATTCCTGCTGCTGTCCCTGTTGTTCTTCCGGGTTCCCCGGACCGCCGGTCCTGATATACACACTTTCCGGCCGCCCCTTGGTGGTGGTCCTGGTCTTATATGCAATCTTCAGATATCCCTCCTGCTCCAATACAGCCAGAAAACGGTTGGCGCTCCGCTTGGTGATGCCCAGCCTGAGCGCAAGGGTCCTGGCTGTGATTTCCTGCTTTTCGGAGGCGCTGATAGCAGTAAATATTTTCTTTACTGTCAGGGGTGAAAGCTTGGACTGCACGTCCAGCACCTCACTGTTGTCCACATTAAGGAGAAGCTGGCCGCAGTCCCCCATGGGACCAATAATCTGCTCCCTCTCATTGATCAGGTATGCCAGAGACTGCTTAAGTTCAGCCTCATGGCAGGCGTCAAGAGCATTTAACCGGGCCTGTGAAAGACTGTTCCCAAGACCGCAGCCGATGCTGAAACGGGCGGACAGCTTTTTTTCCCTCAGAAACGGGCTGAGGCGGTCCTCCTTAAAATCTCCGGTCCAGCCCGAAACATGTTTCTTGGTAGACACGATTTCCAGCCCGTAATGGCGCCTGTGGACCGAACAGTCAATCATGGATGCCCCTATAAATTCAATCACAAGATTTTCAAGCCTCATGTAATCATAATCCAGGCCCTGGAACATCTCGCCGCCGGAACCATTTTCCGACAGTTTCACGATGATGACTCCCGGTATCTGCTCCTCCAGCTTCCTGCGCTCAATCTCATTGAGAAGCTTGTCGCACATCTCCCCCACATACCGTTTGCTGGGGAACGGGAAATAGACCTTCACGCCGGCCTCCTGCAGTGCCGGCACAATACTGGAAAACCGCGTGACGGATAAATCAATCTTTCCTTCCTCCCAGAGCCTTACATGTTTCCCGTACTCCTCCTGCTCAATTCCCAGCATCCGCTCCATGTCAAATTCATCCGCTGAAAGCTCCCGGATATCGGGCATGGGGCTGCGCCCCTCCACAAAATCCTTTAGTCCCACTCCGAAGATTTCCACAATATCAGCGTAAACCCTTGTAAAATCCAGGTTTCTGTTCTCATTTAACAGCTTTAGAAATAAACGGTACAGGGCAGCCTCATCAGTGTTGAAAAAACAGATGGGGCGCTTTTCTTCTTTATAATAAAGATGTATCATGTGCGCAGGAAAACTGCCGGAAGTCAGGATGCCGTCAAACTCCTCCGTAACATTTTCATAGATATACTGTATATCTGAAAATGTTTTATATGTAAATATGCAATAATCAACGTCCAGGTCCCCAAGCATGGACTGGAGAAACTCTTTTATATATTCTGTTGCGATGACTGCAATCTTTCTCTTCAATTCCATTCCTCCCAAAACCGCTTTGTCTTTTATCTTAACATAGCAAAGGAAAATCCGCATCCTCCAAATGGAAAAATCCCCGGCTTTTTGTCAATTGTGCATATAAATATTTTTTATCCCCTTGACAAACATGGTCTTTTTGCTATAATAAAGACACGTCTTTATATAGTCTTTTTATATTCCAAGGAGGGTACCGCAATGAACGAATTCTTACGACGAGCAAAGGAACTCGAACACCAGATGCAGAAGGACCGCCGCTACCTGCACCAGCATGCCGAAGCAGGGGAACACCTGCCCGGAACCACTAAATATGTCATGGAACGCCTTTCTTCCATAGGGCTTTCCCCCCGGGAAATCTGCGACTCAGGCATCACTGCCCTGATTGAGGGCAGCTGCCCCGGCAAGACCATACTTCTCAGAGCTGACATGGATGCGCTCCCCATGAAAGAGATGAACAGTCTTCCCTTTCAGACAGTCACGGAGGCGGCCCACAACTGCGGACATGACATACATACCGCCATGCTTCTTGCTGCTGCCCAGATTCTGCATGAGCGCAGAGATGAGCTCTGCGGCAGCGTCAAGCTGATGTTCCAGCCGGCGGAAGAGGTTTTTACTGGTTCTGAGAACATGATTAAGGCGGGAATTCTTTCCAATCCCACGGTAGATGCCGCCATGGGCATACATGTGATGTTAGATACCCCGGTTCCCTCCCTCAACTATGGCACGGGCTTCATGACGTCCTCCTGCGACGGTTTTAAAATCACGGTAAAAGGTGTGGGCTGCCATGGGGCCATGCCTCATCTGGGTATTGATCCCATCAATGTGGGCTTTCATATTTACAGCGCCTTCCAGAATCTCATAGCCAGGGAGTGTGATCCAGGCGAGAAGGCAAGTCTTACCCTGGGTGCGTTTAATGCGGGAAACACCTCCAACATTATTCCTGACAGCGCCGTACTCATGGGCACCCTGCGCACCTATAACAAGGACTTGCGCGCCAGGCTTGTAAAAAGGATGCATGAGATTGCAGAATACACGGGAAAGGTCTTTGGAGTGGCCATTGAATACGAATCCCTCTCCGAGGTGCCCTCCACCTGCTCTGACCCGGATCTTACCAGGGAGCTGGCAGAATATGCCTCTGAGGTGGTTCCTGATTTCATCAAACACACCGATTACTCCGTAACACCTTCCGATGACTTTGCCCGCGTGTCCGAAAAGGTCCCCACCGTCTACTTCATGATAGGATGCAGGGTGGATGGGTGCACGGTTCAGCACCATAATCCGGGCGTATTATTCGATGAAACCGTCATGCCCTACGGGGCCGCAGTACACGCAGCCTGCGCATTTAACTGGCTGAACAGGAGGAACGCATAATGGAACGCAAAAAAATATACTATGGCTGGTTCGTTGTCTTTGGTTGTCTCATGATTACATGTACCATGGTGCCCCCCATCATGGCGCTCAGCAATAAATTCCTGATACAGGTTACGGGTGAGCTCCAGATTTCCAGAAGCGCCTTCACCCTGGCCAATACCATTCTCCAGGGTCTCGGAATCTTCCTGTCCCCTGTTGTGTCGGCCAGGCTTGCAAGAGGCAACATGAAACGGATTCAGACCGTCAGCATTATCGGCTTTGTCCTTTCCTACGCTTCCTTCTCCCTTGCCACCAATGTGATTCATCTATACATTTCCTCCTTCTTTACCGGTATTTTCTTTTTAAACGCTTCCCTGATTCCGGTGAGCATGATGATTACCAACTGGTTTGTCAAAAAGAGAGGACTTGCCATGAGCATTGCCATGGCCGGAATCGGCGTGGGCGGCACCATCTTCAGCCCTGTGATCACATGGCTGCTGGGGGCATATGGCTGGAGGAGCACCTACCGGATCATGGCACTCATTATCCTGGTACTGGCCCTTCCCGCTGCCCTGTTCATCCTCAGAAAACGTCCGGAGGACATGGGACTTTTACCCTATGGCAGCCAGGATTCCACCATTGAGAATTCCTCCCTTCAGGATTCCTCCTCCAGGGATGCCGCCTCCAAACGAATCCCCCAAAAGGCAGACGTGATGTTTCCGCTGAGCGTAAAGGAATCCAGGACAAAGCTGTTCTTTATCCTTTTCATATTCGGCATGCTGTGCAACGGACTGATTAATACGGGCTCCCTGGGCCACTTCCCTCCGGCCATCGAGGAACTTCAGGGCCCCCAGGTACAGGCATTAATCATCTCCCTGTATTCCATGATTGGCATTTTCGGGAAGCTGGTCCTTGGATGGCTCAATGACAGGTTCGGCGTTGTGGCCAGTACTGCTTTTGGATGCATCACCTTTGCCCTTTCCTTTATCTTCATCCTGTTTGGCCAGAATATCAGCATGCTCTACATCATGGCCTTCCTCTTCGGCCTGGGAGATGCTATCGGCACCGTCACCCCTCCGCTTATCACCTCCGCCATCTTTGGCGCTGAAAAATACGGCGAGGCATACGGAATCGCCAACAGCTTTACACAAATCGGCCTTTCCCTGGGAGCGCTCATGGTGGCTGCCATATACGACACCAGCGGCTCCTACAACACAGCCTGGATTCTCCTTCTTATCCTGACCCTGGGCGCCTTCGCGGGATGGGTGGGCGCGTATGCTGCATCCAGAAAATACTGCCGAAAGCCTGCGGCGGGCAATACGCAGAATATGCAGGCCGCGCAATAAAACCGGAAGCAAAGCGCCCTCAAACCATTCAAGTATGCCTGAATGGTTTGAGGGCGCTTCTTTTCATGCTTCTTTTTCATTTGTATTTGATTCTGTATTCCGCTACATAAAGATGCCGGTATGCCGCAAGTAAAAAGTGCCGGCAGCTTCAGCCTCTGGAACGTCTGTAAAAACATTCTTATGACAACAGTTTTTCATATAATTCCCTGTCCCCATCCTTAAACACATTAAAAACAATCCGGTCAAAGGCCGCTTTGCGCTGTTTTATGAATTTCGTCACTGTATCCACCGCAATCTCAGCCCCCTTATCATTGGGAAAATGGAATTCCCCGGTAGAAATACAGCAGAAGGCGATGCTCCTTAATCCCTGGTCCGCAGCTGCCTCCAGGCAGGAAACATAACAGTTTCTCAGGTCCTGTTTCAGTTCTTTTGTCAGCCTCATTCCCACCACAGGTCCCACGGTGTGAATCACATACCGGCAGGGAAGGCAGAACCCCGGCGTCAGCACTGCCCTTCCGACAGGCTCCTCATAATCCGGGTCCTCCCTGCGCCTGTCATCCATATACCGGCTGCAGGCCTCACGCAGCCTCAGACCTGCAGCGGAATGAATGGCGTTGTCAATACAGCCGTGGCATGGCACAAAGCACCCCAGCATACGGGAATTGGCCGCGTTGACAATGGCATCTGCCTGCAGCCGTGTAATATCGCCCTGCCATATGGATATACGGTCCCCAAACAGGACGCCGCTTCCATATTGCTCCTTTACGGTTGGTATGTCAGCCAGGCTCACAATTCCCTTTTCCCTGGCTTCCTCCCTCAGGAATTCATCCTGAATCTCCAGGAATCCGGCAGGCAGTGGCCCGGGCATACGGATATTCATAAGGGAACGCATGACCCTGCGCCGGTCCCGGGGCCTTACCTCCATGTCCCTGAAGCTGACCGAATCCTTCTTAAGTTCTTCCACAATATAGTTAAGACGTGCTTCCTGGCCCATCTGCTTCATGGCTGACAGCTCCCTTCTCCCCAACCGGCCCCGTCATTGCATCCTGCGTCTGTTCCTGCCAGATGCTCCAGCACATGCGCGATGTCAGCCTTCAGCACCAGTGACCGGTCCATGATGTCATCCGGCACCCACGCCTGCTCCAGATTGACGCTGATATAAAATGCCTGTTTCCACTGCTTTGTCATTCTCCAGAAGGGGTATTTTATAATGCCGGGCGTGTTCATACCCACCCCTAATTCCAGGAAAACCAGTGTTTTTTCCTGATTATTGCGCAGAAATGTTTCATACCGTACCGCTGCCCGGTACCACGCCTCATCCTCCACAAAGTTACCGTCGCACCTCAGATGTACTTCCATGTCGCCTCCGCACACCGGACACTTGGGCACCTGACAGGAGGGAATCCTGCAGTCCTTCTGTTCCCTCAGCATGGCCCGGATCTGCGCCTCATTGTCATACAGTCTCTTATGGCATGCCTGTTTGCACTGGAACAGCCCGTAGTCTCCCTGGGTTGCAAATATACACTCGTCCTGAAAACCGGCCAGCCAGAACTGGTGGTCCACATTGGTGGTCAGGACAAAGTGGTTTTTATCCTTCATCATGGCATACAAATCCCTGTACAGCTTTGCCGCCGGCATGTCGTACCTGTTATAATAAATATGGCGGCTCCAATAGGCCCACTTCTCCTCCTGGGTGGGAAACGGATAGAACCCCGCTGAGTACATGTCCCTCATGCCGTACCGTTCTATGAATTCCCTAAAATGATCCTCAAACCGCCTGCCTGCATAGGTCAGGCCGGCCGCAGCAGACAAGCCGCTTCCTGCTCCGATGACAACAGCGTCAGCCTGCTCCAGACGCCGTTTCAGCGCCAGGAGACAATCCCCATATGCGGGATTCGGGTCTCCGATATCCTTTTCATCCTTTTTCTGTGCTTCGGTTTCCTGCACTGCGGTTTTCTGCATTCCAGTTTCCTGTATTCCAGTTTCCTGCGCTGCGGTTTTCTGTCCTCTGCCTTTCATATTTCCACTTCCCTTTGATTCATTTTGCCGTCATACTTTCTTTATTCCCGTTTTTTCTCTTCTGTTCCCGCCTGATGCCTTCGGGTATCTCCTGTTCTAACCCCCAGGGGTCACGCCTCCTGTCATCTTTTCAGCTGCCTCTCCCATCGTCCTTCCGCCATTGTCCCGCCGTTGTCCCGTCCTCCTCCCGGCGCACTACTGCTCCGAACGGACATACCTCCAGACAGTTTCCGCACCGGATGCAGTGCTCTTTCTGTATTTCAAAGGGCACTTGTGCCGTGGTTATACACGTTTGGGGGCATTTGGAAAGACAGTTTCCACATCCGCGGCATTGCCTGGTGATAAAATATCCGCCTGCTTCCTCCTTATCCCAATCCCCAATTAAAAATCCCTTCCTGGTAATAGGTTTTACGGATAAATCAAAATACTCTCCCCTGCCCCGGGTTACACAAAATACGGTTATGGCCATGCGGCTCTCCTTATCAGGATATATCTCAGCCATATAAGGATTTTCTTCAAATACCCTGTCTACCAGTCCTGCACCCAGTTCCTTCACCTCGCCCCGGATGGATATGGCCTTTTTGCTGAGAGAACCCCCGCCTCCCGTCATTCCGCTGATGGCCACATACTTCCGCTCTGTCAGCTGCCGGTAAAATTCCTTGCCCTTGGCTGTAATAAAATAAAGGGTATTTTCATCTGCCAGCATAATGTCAATGACCCTGGCCGCCGGATGTCCGTCCCTGTCCACAGTGGCAAATACCACGGAATGGATATCATCCTTTAATATGTTCAGATAATCCCCTGTATCCAATGTCATCCCGTCCTTTCCAGGGCCTCCGCCCAATCTGCCTTCATTATACCCCATCCGGGAAACGTGGTAAATTACGCACTATAAAGTGCCATGGTTTCCAAAAGATACTGCCGGTGTGCCTGCCAGTTTCGTGCTTTCCAGTGTGCCTGCCAGCTTCGTGCTTTCCAATTTCATTTCCCCCCATCTGCCCCGCCAAAGAGTCCGCGCTCCGCTCCGGGGCCAGAGTATTGAACCATCAAATCATGGTATCGTCCCTCATGCCCTCCACTATATTGATATTGCCTGTCCTTCTGCCGGCTGTCCAGTATGCCATACCCACAAATACCAGAATCGCTCCCCCAAACAGAGCCAGGGGCTTTAAGGGTATGACGGACAGATAATCACTGAACGTAAACCGGCTCTGCCGGACCGTGAATATGACAAATCCTATATTGACCGGAATGCTGGCCAGAATGGGCCTAATGCCTACAATGCAGGCCTCCATGGCCAATATCCGCGCCAGTCCCCCCGGTGTGACTCCCACTGACAGATACCGTGCAAATTCCCGTTTTCTCATATAAAGTCCGCCCAGGGTATTGGCATATACATTGGCAATTCCCACCAGGGCCAGAAGCCCGCAAAGGCTGCCCATGATAAGCTGGTATCCCCTCCTTACATCCATCTCATAAGCTTCCTCTGTCTGCCGGTTTTCCAGCTCATAGTCCATTTTCCCGTCCATCAGTCTGCTCACGCTTTCTTCCAGCTTCGGGACCGCCTCATCCGATACGGCTTTGATTTGGTAATACACTTCCCCCGGAACCCTGTCCCCCGCCTTCTCCTCATATATTTGCTCCGGCATGATGTGCACCAGTGAAAAATCAGGATATTCTTCCCTCAAATCCGGTACCTGGTTTGTATATGCTCCTGTGTGCAGCTGTATACTTCCACGGTCCCCGTTTTCCCCCATTCCATTCCCTTCATCTACTGCAACAGCCACAGGATGATCAAGCGCACTGATAAAAGGGAGGTAAGCCTTTGCCCGGAAATGGCTGTTCACATTGTCCCATATCCGGTTGACTGTGACCTCAGTGACAGAGCTGTCAAGCCCCGCCTCCTCCAGGAACTCATGAAAGCTGTCCTGGTCCAGTATTACCATGGAAACCTTTATCCGATATCTTCCATCCAGTTTTTGAATCCCGGTATTTTTAAGGCTTTCCAGACCGCCTGCTTTCCTGAGTTCTTCTGACAGCATCCCCTCCTCCAGCCAGGTATAGCCCTCTGCCTTTTCATAACGGATACACCGGGTGACCCCGGACAGGCTGCGGATGTCCCCCAGCAGCCCGGGCGGCATGCCGCCAGATTCTTCTTTGACCGCGGCCATTAAATCCCAGGTATCCTTGTACCGCTCAAAATACGTGTACTTTGTACTGAGCCCGGATAATACCCAGAAATTCAGAAACAGGCTGAACACCATAAAGGACAGGGTGAGGGACAGGGAGGAGGCCCGAAACGCCTTTCTTCTGGCATACAGGGACTTCCTGGCAAGTTCTCCCTCCACACCCCAAATTTCAGAAAAAAGACGGGATGATTTCACCTGACGGACAGGCTCTTCCCTTCCTCCCATGACTGCATCCAGAGGGTTTACCCGGCTCAGCTGTATGGCTGCGCGGCCGCCGGCCGCGCCCACGGTCAGAACGCATATGCCCAGGGACAGAAGGAACAAAAGGGGATGATACGTTAAATAAGCTGCCTTCATTCCCAGGGCCCTGCTGATGGAATTAGCCATATGCAGAAACAGGGCCGCAGCCCCCACGCCGGCAGCAATTCCCGCCAGAACAGGCAGCAGGCTTAAAGCAATGGCCTCCTGCAGCAGACACGCTCTTATCTGGCCCGGTGTGGCCCCCACTGTCTGCAGGATTCCCAACTGATGCATGCGCTCATCCGCTCCCATCACAAATGCGTGATACAGTACCAGTGCCATGGACAGACAGACCATGCACATGATGACAAAATAAAATCCGGTGAGTAAGGAAGGCTGCGCACCGGCCTGCCAGTCCCCGCCCTTTTCTGCGGCCCGTCTGACTGAATCCACCCACATATTGTAAAACAGGGTGGTTATGAAGGAAATAAACAGGGAGGACACAAAGGCTGCCGCCATGATAGAAACAGAGGACTCCCTATGGTCTTTCAGATATTTCCTGGAATACTCTTTCCATATCATATCCGTCCCCCCTGTCTCCCATTGGGCGCGTCAGAGACAATACGTCCGTCTTCCAGGCGGATGATGCGGTCAGCCTGAAGCGCTATTTCCTGGTCATGGGTAATAAGAATCAGGGTCTGCCTGTATGTCCTGTTGGAGTACTTAAGCAGATTCATAATCTCCTGGCTGTTCCTGCTGTCCAGATTTCCCGTGGGTTCATCTGCCAGAACCAGGGCGGGGGCATATAAAAGCGCCCTGCCGATGGCTGCCCTCTGCTGCTGCCCTCCTGACAGCTGTCTCGGCAGATGGGCTGCCCTGTCCCTCAAATCCAGAATGTCCAAAAGCTCTTCCAGACGTTCCCGGTTCACCTTCTGCCCGTCCAGCTTCACCGGCAATGTCATGTTATCCACCACGTTCAGAACCGGTATCAGATTATAAAACTGATAAATTAGCCCCACCTGCCTGCGCCTGAATATGGCCAGTTCTTTCCTGTTCCTGGCATATACATCGCTTCCATCCACCCAAACATGGCCGGATGAGGGGACATCCACGCCTCCTATCATGTGGAGCAGGGTGGACTTTCCCGATCCGGACTGTCCTATGATTGCCACAAATTCACCCTTTTCCACGGAAAATGATACATCCCTCAGGGCATGCACCTGATTCTCCCCTGTTCCGTATACTTTGCACAAATGTTCCGTTCTCAACAGCTCCATTTTCCATCCTCCTTCTCTCCTAACGTCATCCTGTTTCACCGCAATCAGTATACCATTTTCACCATGACAGCCCGGTGAATTTTTCATAACAATATTGTCACATTGCGGTCAGGCATACAAAATTACGGTGCAGAAAAAAAGAAGCCCCGGAGCGTGGCATAAAACGCCCCGGGACATGCAGATGGCGGGAATGAATATTCAAACACGCTCTATACAGCTCCTTTGTAAAACCGGATGCAGAACCTGGCCCCGCCATTCTCCCGGTTGGAAGCCAGTATGGTTCCCTTTTGTTCTTTTATAATCATACCGGATAAGGCAAGCCCAATCCCCACGCTGTCACCGCAGGCATTCTCCCCCCGGTAAAACCGTTCAAAGATATGCTTCAGATCTGCCTTTGAGAATCCCTTGCCTGTATCCTCCACCTGTATCTGTGTATACACAGGATTCTCCTCTGTGCTGACCGTAACTGTCCCGCCTGCCGGTGTATGTTCCATGCAGTTTTTGAGAATATTGCCCAGCGCTTCCACTGACCACAAAAAATCTCCTGTGTACCGGGCGCCCTCCTGCCCTTTAAGTATCAGCTGCTGTCCCTTAAGTTCCATGGGCACCGCCAGAGGCTCTGCTGCCTTTTGAATCACATCCCCGGCCAGAACCATCTCTTGTTTTAAGACCACGGTACCGGACTCCAGACTGGCCATCTTTAAAAGGGCCGCAATCAGCCACTCAATCCTTGCCAGCAGGCTGCCTATGCTTCGGGATATCCTGGACCTTTCCTGTTCATTTTCTTCCTCCTTAAGCTGCCGCAGAAGCATGTGTATGGAAGTCAGGGGTGTTTTTACCTGATGCGATATATCGGCCAGAGATTCCTGAAGATATGCCTTGTCTGTCCTCAGCTCCTCTGCCTGGTCCCTGAGACGTATGGTCATCTTATAAATCTTGCTTGCCAGGACAGCCAGCTCCCCTTCCTCGTCAGGTATGCCGGCCATGCTGTCATTTCCGTACAGCACCCGGTCCACCTCCCGTGAGAGCTGTAAAAGCCTGTCATATCGTTTTGCGGTAAACCAAAGGGATATTCCGCTGCCCGCCAGACAGAGGGCGGCAGCATACAGGGCACAGCCTATATCCCAGATTATGGCGGCTGCCGCAGCCGCTGTAACCAGAAGTACTCCGTGAATGCCCGTCTGCAGCCTCACCTCTGGATTTCTCAACCATTCAGCCATCTCTCATCCCACCTTATATCCCCTCCCCCGGACAGTCTCTATGATTTCCGGATGAGCCGGATCTTTCTCAATTTTATCCCGTAGTCTCTTTATGTAAACCGTAAGGGTATTATCATTTACATAATCCCCGGCAATGTCCCATATCTCTTCCAATAACCGGTTCCTGGTCAGCACTTCACCCTGCCGGTTCAAAAAGACCAGAAACAGCCTGTACTCCAGGGCTGACAATATAATTTCCTGTCCGTCCCTGGTTACAGTCCCCTTCACAGTGTCCACAAGCAGATCCCCTGCCCGCAGCACGGACCGGCTCCTGCCCCTTCTCCTGAGCACGTTTTTCACCCTGGATACCAGTTCCAGGGGGCGGAAGGGCTTTGCAATATAGTCATCCGCCCCCAGCTCAAATCCGGTCACCACGCTTTCCTCGTCCCCCATAGCCGTCAGGAAGATAACCGGAATATCAGCCTCCCGTTTTATGGCAGTGCAGACAGAATACCCGTTTCCGTCAGGAAGCATTAAATCCAGCAAGACCAGGTCAAAGGATTCCCGCCGTATCTGTTCAAGGCTTTCCTCCCTGGTTCCCACCGCAACAGCCGTAAACCCTTCCTTTTTCAGCAGAAGCAGGAGGTTGCCCGCGATGTCCCTGTCATCCTCCACAATCAATATCCGGTTCATCCCCGCCTCCTTTCCCAGACATCTGTCAGCGTTTCTTTAACCGCTCCATCAAAAGCTTCATCTCTCCCATATCCGGCTCCGCGGCATCCCAGTCACCGCCAAAAAATCGGTAATAGGAAAACAGCTGCTCCAGCTGCAGCCAGCTCCCGTCCATAGCCGCAGCCAACAGCCCAGCAATGCGGTTGACCATATATTTGTTCAATGTCTTCATATCCTGCTGGGACAGCTGCCCATTGGCATGCATGTCCTCAACCGGGCCGTTTCTGAACGCGTAATGAGTCACTGCCTTGGAAATGGCGTCAATATTTTCCCCCCTGAGCAGCCGCTCTCTGGAATTTTCGTTCAGCTGTGCAAACAGCTCCGAATTTTCATCCATAAACTGCTGGTATATCATATTTTTAATGGATATCCCATACTTCCTTCTCTTATAGGCCACTTTCCCCATGGAAACCCCAAACCGTTCTGCGATCTTCCTGTCCGTCATGCCTTCCTCATAGTATAAATGCTTCAGTTCTTCCTCTGTCACTGTATCCCATTGATATTCCATGTTTTTCTCCAAATCAATCTTGTATTTAATGAAACCGCTTATGGCGGGGAATGTTCCTCCTCCAAACGGAATATACATAACCATATCTTCTGCAAACTTCGTATAAAGGAGGTTTTTGCCCATGTGCACAGCTATGGTCACACAGACGTCCCAGGGGGACATTTATTTTGGCCGGACCATGGATTTCTCTTATCCCCTTGAGCCTGAACTGTATTTTGTTCCCAAAGGCTATCAATGGAATAATATCATGAACACCCACCAGGTCCGCAACCGTTACCGTTTCATGGGAATCGGGCAGGACATATCCCCGGTGGTCTTTGCAGACGGGGTCAATGAGATGGGCTTCGGGGCCGCTGTCCTCTATTTCCCCGGCTATGCCCAGTATGATGTCCCGGACCCTGAGGATTCGTCCCGGCCTGCCATCACAGCACTGGAACTCACGGGATTTCTCTTAGGTTTAAGCGCGTCCGTGGAGGAAGCAGCATCCATTCTCCGCACCATCCGAATCGTTGGCGCCGAAGACTCCATAACCGGAACCATTGCCCCGCTCCACTGGCTCGTGGCGGACCGGACCGGCAAATCCATGGTCATTGAAAAGACAGCTGACGGCCTGCATCTCATGGATAACCCTGTAGGTGTTCTCTCCAACAGCCCTGACTTCCAGTGGCACCTGACCAATCTGCGCAATTACATGAATCTCTCCCCCACACAGGAGCAGTCACAGACCTGGGGCAGCCTGGAGCTGACCCCCTTCGGACAGGGCGGCGGCGGCTTTGGCCTGCCCGGTGATTATACTCCTCCTTCCAGGTTTGTCAGGACCGCATTTCTAAAGACTCATACTCCCATTCCGGCAGGCAGGGATGAAGCGGCGCTGACCTGTTTCCATATAATGGAAAGTGTCAGTATCCCAAAGGGCCCGGTCATCACAAGCCGAAATACACCGGATTATACCCAGTACACAGCCTTCATCAATCTCTCCTCCAGAGAATACTTCTTCAAAACATACGGCAGCAGCTGCATCACCTCTGCATCACTGCCCGGCAATCCGGATGCACAAACCGGCATAAAATCGCTGGCAGCCCTCAATCAGCCCGCCGGCTTTTGCCAGCTACCCGCGTCTCAGGACGCGATCTAATACCTGGTAAAGATATTCCACATCCACAGGCTTGGTCACAAAGCCGTCCATCCCCGCCTCAGCCGCCGCGTCTGCATCCTCCTTAAAAGAGTTAGCCGTCATAGCAATGATGGGGATGGAAACAGCGTCCTGCCTCTGTATTCTGCGGATGGCGCGGCAGGCTTCCAGGCCGTTCATCTCAGGCATCTGGAGATCCATAAGAATGGCATGATAGGTTCCGGGACTGCTCTGCATGAACAGTTCCACAGCCTGTTTTCCGTTCTCCGCCCTGCGCACGCTGGCCCCCTTCATCTTCAGAAGCTCAGTGGCTATCTCTGCATTCAGGTCATTATCCTCAGCCAGCAGGATATTTATGTGCTCCAGGCAGCTGCTTTCCACCCCTCCAGCCTTCTGTTTCTCCTGTTTTATCTTTATTTCTTCTTCCACATTCGAATCCGCCAGGGAAAATGCAGCTGAAAAATAGAATTCGCTTCCCTTGCCCAGCTCACTCTTAAGCTTCAGTTCTCCCCCCATCAGCCCCACAATGGTCCTGCTGATAGTAAGTCCCAGCCCGGTTCCCTGGCTCTTGGAATAATTGGGTCCCACCTGCTCAAAGGCTCCGAATACGCGTTTCTGATTCTCCACAGATATGCCCACACCGTTATCAATCACCTGAAACTTGTAGATCACCTGCTGATTCGTGCTTTTGGTCCGGGTCACACGCATGATGATACTGCCGCCTGCCGGTGTGAATTTAAAGGCATTGGAAACCAGATTGGTCAGAACCTGCTGGAGACGGATAACATCCCCCATAAGCGTACGGTTTTCCACGTCCTTTTCTACAGTGAACTCCAATCCGCGGCGCGTAGCCTCTGCGGTCAGCATGTCCTCAAGCTCTTCCACGGCCCGGTTCATGGAAAATGCCTCATTTGACACTGTCATTTTCCCGCTCTCAATACGGCTCATATCCAGGATATCGCTGATTAATCTCAGCAGATACTGGGATGAGGACCGGATTTTCCCCAGGTTTTCCCTTACCTGTTCCGGTACATCATCCATCATTGATGTTAAGTCGCTGAGCCCCACAATGGCATTCATGGGCGTACGTATCTCATGGCTCATCCTGGAAAGAAATTCACCCTTTGCGCGGTTAGCTGCCTCTGCCCTCTCCAGGCTGCTCTGCATCCTGGCTGCCCGTATTCTGGAACGGGCAGCTGCCATTACAAGAATCATCACGGCAAGGAAAACACATGCAGTCACCGTTACAAACATCACTGGATTGGCATACATTAATTCCACAATTGATGCAGATCGGGACCCTATGGTTATCATATTCTGGTTTGTCAATGCCGTCTTCTGTTCACTGCTCAGGCTGTTGACCGACTTATTCAATATTGGAAGCAGTTCGCCGTCAACCGGCCTGGTCACTGCAAAACAGATATCATTTCTGTTATTAACCAGGGTATTGGGAACAACATTGGGATAGTGGTGTGCCTGCATATCGTGCTCGATTTTGGTGGAGATTCCGTAAAAGAAATCAACCTCCCCATTGTTCACAGCCCGCAATGCCGCCCTGACATCAGGAAAATATCTGATCTCATCCGCCTTTATACCCGTTGGCATGCGCCGCCCTTCAATGACCGCTCCCACCAATCCATCCGAGGGATAGCTGACCCCCTTATTCCTGACGATAATATCACTCATGGATGCATATGCCTTGGAAAGAGCCAGCCCCATGTCTGCCCCATCCTCCTCAGATCCCAGAAAAGCTCCTAATATATCTGCCTTGCCCTGATTTACCAGATTCAGCGCATCCCCATAGGTGTCCGTATACTCGTAGCTGAATTCCAGCCCTGAAAATTCAGTTACCTTCTCCAACACATCCGGTATCAGGCCGTTGTGCATATCCGTATCTTCTTCCTGGCTGAACAGGGGATGCCATTCCTTCACAACTGCAACCGATACCTTTTGTTTTTCGCGGATATAGGCCTGCTCCTCATCATTCAGACAGATGCTCTCAATTCCGCTGTCCGGAAAATTTGCATTATACCGTTCCTCTGCGAAATTCGGATTAGAGTCCACAATCTTGCCCAGGGCCATGTTCATACCGTCCAGAACCTCCTGATTATCCGGAGTGGTCACAATATAATACGGCTGGGAATCAAATTCCGCAACTACCCGGAGGTTCCCCTTTACATCTGCATTATTCCCCAAAAGCATATCCACTTCTCTGTCTTCAAGACACTGATAAAGGTTCCCATCCACCAACTGGTCTTTGGAAAAGTACCTGATGGTACAGTCAATTCCATTGAGGTCCAGAAATGCCTGGAGCCTTCGTATGTTTTCCTCAGCCCGTTCATATACTCCGATCGTCTTACCGCTCATGCTTTTCCAGTCATAAGTCTTAATGCTTTTATCATCACGGCGGACCAGCAGCACGGATTTATTGTAACCTGTATTGTAGTCCGGATAGGCAAAATACTGTTCAAATTCTGGCTGGTAATAGGTTCCGCCCATCAGATCATACTGCCCGTCCAGAAATTCCGGAATTATGTCCTCTGCAGCCGTATCAATATACTCATACTGCCAGCCCGTATATTTTGCTATCTCATTGAGATAGTCCACCACAATACCGTGTCTGGTCCCATTCTCATCTGTCTCCGACATCCCCTTCAGCTCAGGGTAGGCCACCCGCAGTATCCTGTCCGGTCCCTGTGCCTTATCCTGATCCCCCTCACCTGCCTGCGCATCGCTGCATGGCAGCACAGACAACAAGCACCCAAAGACCAGGATACACGCCATTCCTGCTATCTTTTTTCCTGCTTGTAATGCATTTTTCATATCAGAGCTCCTTCTTTTGTCCCATTTCTGCTGTACAGCTTGCTGTTATTTATTTTATCACGTATTCAGCTGACTTGCTATCCCAAAAATGGCCGCCCTGCAGATTAAACAGACATAGCGCAGTACTACGGCATAAAGACAAGGCCCCGGGCGCCGCCAGGCCGCAGCCGGCCGCCAAAAAAGCCCTGGTTTTCCAGGGCCCGGCATGATAACTTATCTACAATCCAAAACATCCAACACCTCACAGAAACAATCCGGGTGCGGTCAAAATCCGCCTCTACCTCATTCCAGCCTGTCTCAGCATCCAGGCAATCCTGGCACTTTCCTCCAGCTCTTCCAGACAGAAGAAGGCATCCATCAGACTTTTTCCCGGCACCACTGCCCCATGCTGTTTCAGCAGATAGCCGTCGCTGTCCATTACACGCTGTTCAAAGGCGTCAAACAGTGCCTGGGAACCAGGCTTCTCATAAGGAACCAGTCCCACCTTACCCAGCTTCATCTTCAGATACGGGGTATGATCCGGAATTACGTCTGTTTCGTCCTCAGCAGGCACAAAACTCCACAGTA
The DNA here is from genome assembly GCF_002234575.2 of Enterocloster bolteae. Lineage (NCBI taxonomy): Bacteria > Bacillati > Bacillota > Clostridia > Lachnospirales > Lachnospiraceae > Enterocloster > Enterocloster bolteae. The sequence continues at coordinate 5,453,900 of NZ_CP022464.2, forward strand.
CCCCATAGGTGCCATGGGTATGGATGACCGCGCCTGTTCCCGGTTTCTTCTGGTATACCTTCAGGTGCAGGGGCCATTCCTTGCTGGGCTTGCTGCCGCTCAGACTTGCACCGTTCATATCCATGACTGCAAATTCATCCGCCTTCAGGGTACCAAAGCAGCTTCCGCTCCGGCTGATGTACATCGTTCCATTGTGGAAAAAGCTTATATTGGCCGATGAACCAGATGTCTTGCTGCGCTCAAACAGGCTCCTTCCAATCCAGACCGCATCATCTAATTTCTGCGCTAACTCCCTATCCATCATTTTCCATCCTCCGTCTGCGTCATCTCCAATACTCTCACAAAAAAATCTTCCTGTCCAAAATTCCCGGACTTTAATACCAGGCGAAGCGCCTCATTCTCCATGGGCACCATTACCGGCACTCCGGGCGCAACGCTGGCGCCAATCCTGTAGGAAGAGAATCCCAGCCGTTTTGTTACCGCGCCCGAGGTTTCCCCTCCTGCCACCACCACCCTCCTGATTCCATGGGCTACTGCCCGTTCCGCCAGCTCTGCGGCTGCCTGTTCCAACATCTCAGCCACACGCTCCTGTCCATATTGCTGCACTTCTTTCACGTTCCGGGCTGTATCGGAGCTGTAAATAAGCACTGGTGTTCCCCAGTTCTCTCTCACAAACCTCCATGCGTCCTCCAGAGACTCCCTGCCCTCAAGCATAGCCATGGGATCCATCTTATAGCTGAATCCGCCGTGGGTTTGGAAATGGGCAATCTGTTCCAGGGTAGCCCTGGAACAGCTTCCCGCAATCAGGACGGCGGCTCCTTCTGCCCGAATATCAAGCTCCGGCAGTATATCCTGACGGCGGCTCAGATGCTTTGCCAGCGGCTCCAGAATCCCGCTCCCTCCTGTCAGCAGGGCCAAATCCCCGAACAGCTCCACAATCCGCTCCCCATCCTCCATATCCTGGTAATCCGGTATCACATAGTAATGCTCCTGTGTGTCCGCCTGATCCGAGAGCATGGCATGGATTTCATCTGCCGGCCTGTCCATCTGCTCCTTCCATAGCTCCACGCAGGAATACTTGCTCTGGGGCTTCATCAGATTCGCGATTCTGGCGTCCCACATGGGGGTCAGAGGATGGTTCTTCATGGGGCTCTCATGCAGAGGCACACCGCCCACATACAATTCCCCCTTCATTACCACCCGTCCGTTGACCGGAAGCGCCGGGCACAGGACCGTATAGGACACGCCGAGAAATTCCATGGCCGCATCGGCAGCAGGGCCGATATTCCCCTTCGGAGTAGAGTCAAAGGTGGAACAGTATTTCAGATAAAACCTCTCAACCCCCTGCTCCTTTAACCACCCCAGAGCCCGCAGGGTATCCGCCACTGCCTCCCCGGTATCCTGGGTCCTGGATTTAAGCGCTATTACAATGGCCTGTATTCCCTCCCCAACCCTGCTTCCTTTTGCCGGAATTCCGTTAAAGAGCTGGACCGACATGCCTCCCTTTACCAAAAATGAAGCGGCGTCGCTGGCGCCTGTAAAATCATCGGCTACACATCCGAATATTGGCATAGTTTACCTCCCTAAAGCCTTATTCCCCTGTTATATAATTCATATGGCAGACTCCCCGACAAATCCACTACATCCTTTGTTATGGGACTCCCTGCCATTACATCTTCAAGAAGCTCCATACCATTCAGCAGATAGAAAGGCGCAACATTCCCTGCCTCCTTCAGTTCCCATAACTCAGGTATCAGGCCTTCAATGGAATGATGGTGTCCCTGTACCTTCAGGATGGTTCCCTTTGCCAAATTTCTCTGGGCAACCCCTGTCATGACAGAAACCTGGCGGCACTCGCCATGAGTACCTATTCCCAATATATCTCCCAGAAGAATGGACAGGGGCGTTTCAAGGCCCATATAATGATATGGCAGATAGACACAGGCATATTTACCATTGCGGCTGACCACGTGTCCTTTGCTTGTAAGCAGTTTCCACACAGTTTCATTCCCGCACCTTATGATGATAAATACACCGCCTGCAAAGCTTGCCTCATCCGGAGCCCGTAAGTTACAGAACACATCCACGACTCCTGTTTTTTTTAAAATTCCTCCATCTTCTTCCGGAATAAAGATATCTGCCAGCTCACTGATTTTTGCAACCGGATAATTGAGGCGTGCATCCGCAGGAAGCAGTCCTGTAACATTGGATACAAGATTCATTTCACAAAGATCCGCCGAAATGACAGCCATGTATCTCTCTAAAACCTTACGGCGCCCTTCAAGTGTTTCCCGTCCTTCATAATGCCAAAACTCCCTGAGCTCCGGCATAATCTCATGCGGCTTTTCCTCTCCTTCCATATAGATGAACTCGCAGGTATCCGGATTCCAGACAAAGTCATATTCGCTGGCTTTTCCGGCAGCTACGATTTCCAGCCCCAAAATCTTTCCCCATGAATAAAGATCCAGAAGATTTCGCGGTTGATCCCCGTTTACAAGAGAGTACACCGTACCGTATTGGTCTGCAATATGGTTTAATACCGGTCCGCACACACTGTCCGTTTCTTTGGAAACCATATATACATTGATTCCCCTCCTCAGGGCATTTTCTGCAACCTCCGAGCTTACCGCCGTATTGCCGGTGCACTCGACCAAAGCTGTTATATCGCTTTCCAATACCAGCCGGTAATCATTTACAATAATCACTGCATCCCCGGCCGCATCCCGGACCTGTTCTTTATTCTCACATACGGTAATGCTGTCTTTATCATACCCCAATCCGGTAAGCACCTCTATACATTCAGCTGCATGCCGTGAAGAAATAAGCCTCAATTCCATTAAATCAACCTTTGGAATCTGTGCTAACAATGTATAGCCATAACCGCGAGTCGCACCAATGATTCCTACTCTCGATTTTTTCCCGCCGCTGTTCTTCAATAAAGTTGTGTAATCCATACTGTGCAATTCCTTTCTGTTTTGTATTTTATTTCCCACGCTTACTCGACAAATCTGCTGCTATTAACTATATTAGCAAATATGATGCCAAAACCAGCCTCATAAAGAAATGAACAAAAAACAGGGAAATCCATTTTAAATACAAAGGTTTCCGGCAAAAAGGAATAACAGCCTAAAAAGCAACTTTGACAATTGTGTAACATATCTGCAACAAAGAGAGGGGGATATATGCAACAGTGTTGCGCCTGGGTTCACCATCATTCAGATACATACCGTCAGGGTATATCTCTTCCGGTCATCCTTGAGCCGGTTCTGCATCAATGGTTCTACTTCTTCTCAATCCCATTTGCCTCAAATGCAATCTGCAGATTGGAGCGCATCATGCGGTCCCCCTCATATCGCTTCCACATCCACTCATATGTATCTGTCAGCTCCGCACAGGGAGTCCGGGACATTGCCTGCAGTGCGGCGTGGGCCAGCCAGTAATCCTCCCCCTGCATCCGTTTTGCAAAAAATTCCGCAAAATCCAGTTTATCCGGGCATTTTCCCATCACGTAAACAGCTGTACTCCTGTCCTCGCTGCTGTTTTCCATATTTTCTGCAAATCCCTTTAAATCCGCAGCCTTCCTGTTACTGCAGTCTCCCAGAAAAAATAAGATACGGGCCTTGTCCTTTATATCAGGGCGGTACAGCAGACCCAGCATTTTCCCGTAAAACCGGTCCTTATACTGGTCCGGCATTCTCCTGGCGCAGGCCACGGCTCCCTGGGGATGGTTTCCAACGATAGTTTCTTCAAACATCTTCAGCCCTTTCATTGGCGCCAGTTTAAAAAGCAGCTCTCCCTTTGCCCCATCTGTCTCCGGTCTGTCCCGCTGTAACAGAAGCTCAATTGTTTCAGGCTCCGCCTCTGTAAACTTATGGAATCCGGCCAGAATCCTAAGCTTGTCCTCTGTCAGAACAGCTCCCCCATACTCCTTTCTGAGTTCCTGCTGGGATTTAAGGCTGATATAACCATAGGATGTAAGGTTATGCCCGGCCAGAATTTCCAGGAAATACTGCTCAAACCACTCCAGAAATGTGAGACCCGTTAAAAAGGGACCGTATTCCGGCTCCATATTCCAGTCTATATATACAATTTTTCCTCTCTCGCTCCCCTTCCACATCAGCAGATTATCGTAGGTGCACCCCTGGGTGCCTATGACCAACAGGCCGGAGCAGACCTGCTTCATCCGGACATCATATTCATTATCATCATTTATATCCTCCATCTCTTCCATGGCCCGCGCCCAGTTAACAGGACTCATATTCCGGTCAATGAACGGAGGCAGGGCTTCCTTATCCCTGGCATCATAGAACCCCAGATATTCGTTGTACCGGTCCAGATTTTCCAGGGAGTAAAGGCCATAATACGGTCCTGCGCCGCCATTTCCCACCTTGGTGAGAAAAAATACATATTCATCCGGAAGAGTCAGGTGCCAGCGCGCCTCAAACCTCCTGACCTCCTCCCGTGTCACGGTGGGATTCAGTTTGTATCCATGTTTGGACGAACCGAAAATTTCACGCGTACCGTCCTTTTTTCCTGCCCGCTTAACTAAATCCTTTAGGTATGCGGCATGGGCGTCCGACAATGGTTCATATGTATTAGACGGATTGGGCGGCCTGGATTCCTGTTTTCTTCTCAAATACGCAGACAACTTTCCCCCTATTTTTCTGCCTGGCATACATCGCCCCCTGTCTCATCCCTGCTGCTGGCTTGAACAGCAAGCAAATGGTCGATATTCCGGATGTCATGCTTATCCACTTCCCTGAGTTCATACCCTGTATGGAATACTTTCTGACCCTTTGCCGAGATACACGGTATGGTCCTGCCCTCAAAAACCGCGCTTCCGAAATAATCCGCCTCAAATTCGTACCATCCGCCTTCCAGGTCTGCCTGCTTTGCAGTTCCATCATCATTGATTACAAATGGATGGATGTCCACATAACTCAGCTCCGGGTGGTAAAGTTCAATCCGCACCGGGCGCCAGTCTGTCACGATTTCATAACCTCGGGAAACCAAGGTGTCAAGCAATACGTCTGTGCACCGGGCATCAAAGTTGATATCTACGTCCCTGTGCTCCCTGGTCTGCTTCCCGACCAGCACGTCCACACCCCAGCCGCCGTCCAGCCAGTACTGTATGCCGGATGCCTCCATCAGGTCCAATACCTTCAATAAATCCGTCTTTGTTACTGTCTCTTTTTTGATCATAATACCCTCGTCTTTCTCCATAATCATCTTATATAGCGTTTCCTGCCACTGCATCAAGTTTACCATATTCTCCCGCTCATATCTACCCGGTTCCGCGGCTGAAGCAAAGACCCGGAAGCAAAGACCTGCAGCAATGCTCTGAAACAGAGGACTGATGCAAACCCCTGAAAAAAGCAAGCCGGAAGGACCATCGGGCCTCCCGGCTTATTCCAGATATCCTGGCATTTTTTCCCCAGCAATGACATGTATCTCAATATTCCCGGACATTTTCTTAAGGCTCATGTCCTCTCTTAAAGTTTCTCAATCAGCTGTTCAAGCTGCGGAACCGGCTGCATACATTCATGCCCCACACAGAGATAAAATAATTCACCGGTATCAGGCACCGGATAATCTTTTGTATAGGGTATAAGACGCTCCATTTCCCGTGCATTTTCCTCTGTTTTTATCACCACAGTCAGTCCTTCTGCGGTTACGGCCAGATTCGCAAGCTGAGCAGCCAGCTTCCTGCGCCTTTCCGTGTCAGAGCCAGACGACAGCGTACATACCAGCTCCTTAGCGGGATACAGCACATCCATCATGGTTAAAAGCCCATAGCTGTGCCCGGAAGGATATCCGTCCATAGCGCCTGCCAGGTAACAGAGCTGTTTTTCCAGCACCTTCTGCCATATGACATCTCCGGTAATCCGGGTCAGCCGGTACAGCACCTGAGCTGCCACGGAATTCCCAGACGGCATGGCACCGTCATAGGTTTCCTTTGTCCTCACAATAAGCTGTTCCCCGTCCTTGGCATACAGATAAAATCCCCCGCGTTCCCGGTCAAAGAACTGTTCCGTCATTATCTCCGCCCAGGCAGCTGCCCTTTTCAGGTAATCAACCCGGAACGTCACCCGGTACAGCTCCAGCAACGCAAGACTATAACAGGCATAATCATCCAGTTTTCCCTCTCCCGCTGCATCTCCGTCACGGTAGCGCACCATCAGACGGCCCTCCTTGACAAGATGGCTTTTTATAAATGCATCCGCCCTGACAGCCATATCCACATACTGCTCTTCCCCCAGCACTGCTCCTGCCATCGCGCATGCACAAATCATCCAACTGTTCCAGGAAACCAGTATCTTGTCGTCCTTGTGAAGCCTGGCGCGGTCAATCCGGTATTGATACAGTCTTCGGCACTCCTCATTTTCTCTGCCTCCAATGGTGTCACAGGAGCCATGACAGATATTGCCGCCATGGTCACCATTGCCCCACGGTTCCTCACAAATCTCCTCGTAATTATCATTTTCCAGCAGGTTGGGTATGCTCCTGCCTTCAAAATTACCATGCCCTGTTATTCCATATTGCCGGCAAAAGTCCCTGCCCGCTTTCTCTCCCAGTACCTCCCTTATCTCCTCCCGGGTAAATACATAGTATTTTCCTTCCACACCATCGCTGTCCGCGTCCTGGCCGCAGTAAAAGCCTCCCTGGGAATCTGTAAGCTCCCGCCTGACATATTCCAGAATCTTTTCCGCCACACACCCATACATCTTCCGCCCGGTGCTTCCATAGGCTTTGATGTAAGCCATGACAAGCAGGCTGTTGTCGTAGAGCATTTTCTCAAAGTGTGGCACCAGCCACTGCCCGTCCGTGGAATATCTGGAAAATCCGCCTCCAATGTGGTCAAAGATACCGCCCCTGTACATCTGCACCAGGGTTTTCTCCGCCATGGCCAATGCCTCAGGCCGCTTCTCCCTTGCGCCATACTCCATCAGAAATATCAGGTTGTGGGGCGCGGGAAACTTGGGCGCACTTCCAAAACCGCCGTTTTTACTGTCAAAACAATCCGCCAACTGCCTGAATGCCTGGTGCACCGCCCCAAGCTCCGGCTCGGCCTGCCTTTCTGTCCGTTCCTGGCTTTTTAGGTATTTCTCTATCTGACCTGCCTGGTCCAGAAGTTTTTCTTTTTTCACCTTCCACTGTCCTGCTGCCGCTGTCAGCAGTTCTTCCAGACCCGGCCTGCCATAACGGGCCCTGGGAGGAAAATAGGTACCGGAAAAAAAGGGCCTGCAGTCCGGCGTCATTATGATAGTCAGCGGCCATCCGCCCTGTCCGTTCATGGCCTGGCACACTGACATATATACAGAATCCACATCCGGCCGTTCCTCCCGGTCCACCTTAACACAGACATATTCTCTGTTCAGGATTTCCGCAATCACCTCATTTTCAAATGATTCCCGTTCCATCACATGGCACCAATGACACGTACTTCATCCGGGACAGGTCAGCTGTACCCAATAGATAAGAAAACAGGCTTATTTTCCAGCCTTGCTTTCTCAAATGCCTCCTCTCCCCACGGAAACCACTGCACCGGATTGTACGCATGCTGCAGCAGATAGGGCGATTTCTCATTGATTAACCTATTGGGTCTGTTGTTTTGATTGTCCACGATATCACCCCCTTATGAACGAATATTTGCCCTTCTATGTTCTCCAAGGATACGCAAAAGTATACCCTTCTGCCGGCGGTAATAAATCCGCCAGCAGACAGAAGGCAAACATTAACGGTCATGCATTCTTTCGGGCCGCAGCGTCTCTGATGTTTTTAATGATAACCAGGGCCACCAGCAGGAAACCCACCTTTCCGTTGACCGCATAGATGAAATTCACAATGGCTGCATAAGGCGCTACCAATCCGATAACACAGCCCGCAGCCGCCAGAACAATGGCAGCAATCTTGTAGGTATTAGTTCCTTCCTTAGCCACGCGGTTTACCGGTGTCCAGAGAAGCGGACAGGCTGTGGTATAGATTCCCGCAAAAATCACCACGCTGAAAACGGTTGCAAGGAAGGGACTGCTCTGATGCAGAATCAGCAGAAGCGGAATCTGGGAAGCGCCAACCAAATCTATATTCTTAATCAATGCGCTTCCTACAATCAAAACTGCCAGGGTCAGGACAAGAACTCCCATGATAGTACCGTACTGGGCATCCTTGGGATTCCTCTCCTCCTTGCCAATGGCTGCCAGGAATGGTGCAAACCACAGCATGCCAAATCCAAGGTAGGAAATCATGGAACCCCACCATGTTCCGGAAGCCGCTATAATTCCGGAGCCGGGAATCAGCACCTCTGCTTCCTGGAAACTGAGGTTACCGTTGATAATGCCTACAAGGCCTGCAAGAAGGCACAGCACAATAATTGCAGGACCGATTTTTCCTATGATATCAACCAGTTTATTGAGTCCCAGCATTACCGTTAGTCCTGCAAGAGCAGCAATTATTACAGCGCCAATAACAGGCTGAATACCAAACTGCTGCTGCAGGGTAGCTCCTGCGCCAGCAATCATGACAAAATAAGATGCAAAGGAAAAGATGACGGAGAACCAGTCAAAAAACAGACCTATGTATTTTCCACCGAAATAGTTAAAAACCTGGCTTCCTTTTTCAAACTGGCCTTTGCGGCCCGCCTCCAGAAAATTATAGTTCATGTAAAGGTTGCCTATAAAGAAAACGACAGCGCAAAGAACTATTTCCGTTCCATATGCCGCAAAAAACTGCATAATTTCCTGACCGGTAGAGAAACCAGAACCAATAGCAAATGCGATGAATGCGCCGCCGATAGTGACGACTCTGCCTATATTAAGCTTTTTATTCATACTTTCCTCACTTTCTTATATGATAATTCGTCCATATAACACTTCAGATGCTCTGTGGTTCTCAGAGCAATCGACATGTCCAATATTTGAAAGTCCTTAAGCTCCAAATCCGTGTAAAGGGCATCGGGGCGATAAGGCGAATCATGAAACTGAGCCAGTTTTTCCAGAACCAGCACATCCTCCCCCATATTGCTGATGGCCTCGTCACACAAGAATACCGTATGGCAGGGATTATATCTTTTATTGTAGCCGCCTCTGGGATCAGCAGCCAAATGCCAGCCTTTAATAATTAAGTCCCTGGCATGGAGCAGGCTTCTTTTTGCATTCCCATCCGTAAACTCTACACAGAGGCCGAGTTTTTCCAGTCTCTCTCCGGCTTCCGGATTATTTGTCACTACCAATACGTTCATACTGCCTTTTCCTCTCAAAAGATTGTCTGTTCCGTAATTTCAGTTGCAAGCGCCTCCACGGCTGTATCAAGCATATGGCGGCGGAATAACTTCTCATCCTCCTTTTCCAGTTCAATATTTCCTGTCGGATACGGAATTGCCATGGCAGGCACAACCCTGTTGGCGCCTACATTGATGGAAATAGGTGTTACAGTACATACATGCACTGCCGGAATTCCCTGTGCTTCGGTTTCCCTGACAATCGTTGCGCCGCAACGAGTACAGGTTCCTCAGGCAGAAGTCAGAATAATACCGTCAACCTTCATCGCCTTAAGCTCTGCAGCAATTGCCTGTCCAAAGGCAACTGCATTGTTGGTTGCGCAGCCATTTCCCGAAGTAACAAAGAGAGTATCGCTGAGCTTACCGATTTTTCCTTCTGCCTCCATATCCTTTAATACGTCGGCAGGAATCATTCGGTTGGGATCTTCCTGGGCATATACAGGATCGCAGCCTCCATGTATCATCTGATGCCTGGGCATATGGAAACCGCCGTAATCCTTACTAAATGAGTACTTTCCAAACTTAGTTGCAATACCGGTCTCAATATGGTCCGGGTTCCCCTCCGGCACAACAGCACCAGTTGTTACCAGGGCTATGACAGCCTTGGACAGCTCCTTAATGGCAGGCGCCGGAGGCACTCTGTTGTATGTAGGCATCGGCAGTTCTGTTTCGTAGGGCCTTCCATTGACCTTATTAAGCATCATTTCAACACACCTTTCAGCGCCGGTCTTATTGGAAAATTTGTTGATTCTCTGTCCCCTTTGGATATAGTTGTCGGCCTTGGGGTCTAAGGACCTGGGGTCCGTAAGGACTTTCCTAATCAGGGCAGTCATATCCGCTATCGCAGACCTCATACTCCCGGCAGAATTTCTGGTTTTTGTAATAAAACCGTATGTACGGAACATTTCTGCACCGGGATTTTCGGGGTACATTCCCGAAAAAGCCGGTATGCCTTTCAGACTGCAGATTTTAAGAATGTTACCGCAGGCCATTCCGTAGCGTCCCGCATTGAAGGCAGGTCCTGCGATTACTATGTCCGGCTTATAATTCTCTAGGGCTTTTGCTACGCCTGCCGTGACCTCGTCAAGGTTCTCATTAAAATAATTATCACCGCATACAATGGTTGCCACAATCTCAGCTTCATCCCCCATTGCTGCCTTAAGCGCCACCCCCGGACCAATCATGGCATTCTCTCTTACCGAAAGAGGTGTATCAGCCTTCTCTTCTCCGCCAATCTGGGCATAGAACTGATTTATATAATGAATAATCTTCATTCTCACCTATCCTCCTTACAGAACCACGGAGTACATCCTGGTCATCCCCATCTGGTTCATTGAACACATGATGGCGACCATGTTTACATCAACACTGCCATCTGCATTGTAACCGTCAAGAGAACCGCCGGAAAGTACCCTAATCTGTTTTGCATCTCCTATAATCCTATCCATCTTTTCCAGGTGAACGGGCATATAGTCCGCATCTGTCCCGGTATTGATACAGGCATCAGCCTCCGGTGTGCTGTCTGTAGTGCCCTCTTCCCCACAGCATGCGGAAAGCATGCCCACGGTTTTGATTCCTGCTTTTTCCAGACTGCGTATCATCATCATCAGATCCGCGTCCGGATTTCCCGCTCCCTCTTCCACTACCGCTGCAACATCCCAGCCAAGAGACCTGGCCATTCTGACAGCCGCGTGACTGTTGCGTTCCTTATCATGGAGTACCGTATGGGTGGGTGTTACAATACAGCCGGCAAATTCCAGATCCACACCATGGTGCTTATACAGCTCCTTTAACAGGGGATTATTCTGGTGGTCCCATGTGGTATTTTTATCACTGGCAATCACGCAGCATCCATTTACGATTGCACCGTCAAAGATCTCATTTGGATTCATGTAGACAGGATTTGTTTTTCCCGCATTAACCCCGTATATGTAGTTATCATGAATCAGGCCCTGGGCCATAGCCATATAGATGACCCCGGCCTTTGGCAGTTTCCTGGCAGGGTCCACAGGGGTAAGCTGATAAGTCTCATATGCGTCGGCATCAGCATCCATTGCAGCCTCTGCAACATAATTGGCAGCATGGAGCCCCAGCAGCCTGCAGGCAGCTTCATGGGCATGGGGTTCTGTGCCATCCGGGCAATTTCCGACGACTACAATGTTGTTCAGCTTAGAGTAATAACAATAGTCCGCACAGGTTCCCTTCATATCAATCACACCCTCCTGCACACCAACTATGGTTCCTGTAGTAACAATGGCACAGCCTTTAAATACCTTAAGCCGTCCCTCTCCGCAGCCTTCATAGGCCCCTGCAAAGCCCGGGAAGGATGAACCTGCTCCCTTGCCGTCGAGCTTTACCCTTGGCTCAACCACATCCTTAACTGGTATGATTCTCACAGATTCACCTGGTCTTGCGAGATCAATGTCAATGGAGCTGAAGAAAGGATCCGCGATTGCCTCAACCATTTCCTGTTTGTTGATAAACAGGATGCCGGACCTGACTTCTGTTTTTGCGCCGAACCGGATGTCCTTTATATGGACGATTTCCATATCCAGACGCAGGTTTTTATCAGTACTCATCTGCTAACCTCCTCCTGTAAAATATTAAGAAAACGCGTTTTTCCTAAATTTGATTATAGAGATTCAAGTTGATGTAAAGTCAAGGTTTACCTGATAATTTTCAAACAAAAAAAGAGCGGAAAACGCTCTCTTTTTAAATGGTCCATATATCAAATCATTCATTTATTCAGGCAGCTCAATAGGGAACATCACATTGGTGATATAATTCTCAGAACCGCATATATTGGCGCAGCTTATCATGTATTCCTCTATGGGATTGCCTGAAATTTTCAGGCCGTATTCCGCACAATAATCCATCAGTTTTTCATACTGCTCCAAAATATTCCTGTATGGGCCCACATGGGACGTGTAAACACACCACATTTCGGGAAACAGGGTAATACCCTTCATGTCCTCTTCCGGCTTTACCACAGGTAATATCCACTGGGATTTATAAAAAGGTTTTTTTAAATGTTCCATACCAGGGTCCTCAAACCTGGACGTTGCAGGCCCGCAGATTCTCAGATGCTTTTGCTCACATATATCATAGAGAAGCCTGTGGGTGGTAGAAAACTTCTCCTGCTCATAAAAACACCTGTAAACCGGTATGGTGACAGCATAGGCCGCGGGGTAATACTTAATCTTGATAGGAATGTGGTTTTCCCTGCAAATCTTTGCGCTCTCAAAGTACCCTAACCCCATATCCACATTTCTCATCAATTCTTCCAGATATGCCTTTTTGAAAAGCAGATGGTCCAGCTCATCGTTAAGCAGAACCATCCTATTAATCAGTGCCTCACGCTGAAATGTGAGACTGCTTTTTTCACATAGTGCCTTAATGTCTGCTACGGTGAGACCCAGGCGTCTCATCTCGGATATAAACATGCATTTCATGACCTGCTCTTCCGTATAATAGCGGTATCCCGTCTCATCATCCCTTATTTGAGGCTTCAAAACACCCTGTTCATCATAAAAGCGGAGGGCTGTTGCCGGAATCCCTACAATATCGGCAAGCTTACCAATTGAATACAGATTATTTCCCTGCTCATCTCTCATAGAACCCCCCTGTTCTAAAACCTTCCACTTGGTGTAATGTTATTTTACACTATATATAGATACCTTTTCCCGCAGCCTCATAATATTCTGTCCCTGTCAACCCATTATTTCCAGTATATCACGAACCGTAAAATCTTCTACCTGCTTTTGCGCAGTATAGGAATACAAAAGGCTGCCACGAAAAATAACTGTCTGAGTCATTTCGTGTGCAGCCTATGTCTGTGATATGAGAATATCTTATGGCAGAAGTACGATTCTATTTACAGAATGTTTCGCCAGCGTAATTCGGCCGGACTGTGTCTGCATCATGCAGGCAGCCGGTACAATGGATTCATCCGGCAATGTGTTCATATCGGAAGTTTTCTCCGAAGTAATGGTGGTGATTTCTGCTTTTTTCACGGTTTTATTTGGAGTTTCATATTTAATTTCAAGAACCGCTTCCTGGTCACAGGAACGGTTCAGCGCAAAAATAACCGTATTTCCATTTTCGTCAAGGCAGGCCGCCGCATCCACGTAGGGGACACCGGAAAGCGGTTCTATATTTCCAATCTGCTCAGACGTACTGTAGGTTGGCGAGAAAACATCTATGTCTAAAACCTCTTTTAAACGGCTTCCGGAATACATGGACATAACATGGTACGTTGCAGTCCCAAATGCATGACCGTCCTTGCTTACAATGCATCCTCCGGGCCATCCATTCACCAAATCTGACAAATTACACATGGCAAGCTTATCTGTATTCCTTAAAAACATATTGAGCATGCCGGCATTGAAAATAGCGGCCTCTAATGTCTGTTCCCGGTAAGAGTCAATAATGGTTCCCACATTATACTCTGTAACTGCTGCCATGGCAGCCGGATTGCCGCTTTTGCGTATGGTCTCGCATGAGTCGTTTAAAATCCCTTCGTACTTTTTCACGGAACCAGCTGTTGCGTAGTAGATGTCCCTGCTGTCATGCTCGCCCTGTATCTCTTTCTGTGAATACATATGGAGACATACCACATCCATTTTGTCTCCGATGATTTCTGAAATCTTCCGGTTCCATTCCTGGGAAATACTGTCTCCGTCCCCGCCGCATACCATGAAAGTGATGGTCGGATCCTTCTCCTTCATGGCTTCATAAAAGGATAGATACTTGACCGCATATCCGGAGGCATCCAGATGGCCTATTTCCCAATCACCAAAGGTTTCATTTCCGATATCCCAGTATTTGATGTTCCAGGGTTCGGGATGGCCGTGGGCAGCCCTTAACCGGCCGTAAGGCGTGTCGGCCAAGCCGTTGCAGTATTCCACCCAATTTGCGGCTTCCTCCGCTGTCCCGCTTCCAAAGTTGACGCAGATCATAGGTTCACAGCCGATTTTACGGCAGAACTCCATATATTCGTCCATACCAAAGCTGTTATCCTCGTATCCGCCCCAATGCTCATTTTTACGGACCGGACGGGTGTCCCGCTCACCGATACCGTCCTCCCAGTGATAGCAGTCGGCAAAACAGCCGCCGGGAAAACGTATCACAGCAGGGGAAATGTTTTTTATCCGTTCAAATACTTCTCTCCATATTCCGTCTACCGTATCAGAAGGCATGAGAGAACAGCCATCCACCCATAATGTGCCCGCTGCTTTTAAGCGGATTTCCATTGTTCCTGTGTAAGTAACTGCAGCGGATCGAAAATCAAAACAGTATTTTTTCCATTCCCCGTTTACAGAAATGGTTTTGCTTAAAAATTCCCGTCCTTCTTTATCGTAAATTTCAATGGAAACAGGAACCTCCTGCTCAGACTTCATCCAGACATATCCTTCATACCTTCCATTCTGGATACATAAACCGGTCTGCGCGGTTCCGGCATACCCGTCATAATGGTTTCGGTCTGTTATCTTAAGAGAACAGCCTTCCCGGGAAATAGTGTGGTCCCAGTCCTGTTCAAAGTGAAAGGCATCTTTTACACCTGTCCGGTGCCAGAAATCAGGAACTCCGTCTTTTACGTGCTCCGATATTTCAAAACTCCTGTTTTTTAACAGCTGCGCCCACATGCCTTCGTCGATACAGTCTCTCATATATTCTATGAAGTGTCCGAAAATCAGAGGGTTTACAGGCCGTTTATTTCCTTCTTTGATAGTAATTTCCGCTTTCATTTGTTTTATCCTTTCATACCTGTCATTGCGATTCCCTGTACAAACTGCTTCTGCGCAATAAAGTAAGCGATTAAGATTGGCAGAAGGGACAGGCACGCGCCCGCCATAATAATACCGTATTCAACCACATGGGTTCCCATGAAGGTGGCAAGACCAGAGGGAAGGGTTTTCATATTATCATCCGTTGTCAGGAGCAGCGGATACAATAAGTCGTTCCACTGATACATAAAATGAAATATGAACAGGGATACAATGGCCGGTTTGCACAGCGGAACCATGATTTTCCTAAAAATCCCGAATTCCGTGCAGCCGTCAATCCGTCCGGCTTCTTCCAGCCCTTTGGGAAGGGAGATAAAGAAGGAGCGCATCATGAAAATACCAAAGGCATTGGTTGCCCGCGGAAGGACCAGTCCCGGATACGTATTGATAAGGCCAAATTTAAAAATTTCAATGTAGAGCGGAACCATGATTACCTGGAAGGGAATCATCATGGTTCCCATAACCATAAGAAACATAATGTTTTTTCCGGGGAAATTCATTCTGGCAAAGGCATAACCTGCCATGGTGTCAAACACCAGTGATGTAACGGTCACTGCTGTGGAGAAAATAATGGTATTGCGGTAGTATTTTAAAAATGGAACCCGCTTCCATATATTGATATAGGAATCCAGACTGAACCTTCCCGAAAACAGCTTTGGCGGATAGGATACAATCTCGGCTTCCGGTTTAAATGATGTGACCAGCATCCAGATAAACGGGTACAGAACGATAAAGGCCAGGGCTGCAAGCAGGATGGTTATAATGATCTTCCCGGTATTTTTCCGGTAAATGTTATTTGTCCGCGTCATGTGTATTCCTCCTGTCAGCCCAAATCTTCTTCACCTTTTGTCATATGTTTAAAGGTGAATACTGATATAATAAAGGTGATGATAAACAGCGCAACCGCAATGGTGGACGCGTAGCCCATGTTGAACGAATCAAAAGCCATGCTGTATATAAGCTGCACCAGTGTCTGTGTCTTAAATAAAGGTCCGCCCTTCGTCATGATGTATACCTGGTCGAATACCTGGAAGGAGCCTATGATGCAGTTCACAACCGTAAAACTTAACGTCGGCATCAGCATGGGGATGGTGATTCCCCTGAATTTCTGGAATCCGGTGGCGCCGTCAATATTGGCGGCCTCATAATAGGACTCATCAATTCCATTTAATCCTGCCAGAAGGATGACCATATTAAAACCAAAATTTTTCCATACGCTGACAAGAATGACCGTAGGCATGGCCCATGTGGGACTGCTCAAAACATTGATTGGGTTGAAACCAAGGAGTTTTGCCCAGTAGCAGAACATTCCGATGTCCGGATTAACCAGAAAACTCCATAGGATGGAAACAATGGTCATGGAACAGATGGCGGGAATAAAATAAACAGACTTAAAAAATCCGTTCAGCCATCCCTTTCTTTTTACCGCAACCGCCGTCACAAGAGCCAGCCCGATTTGCACGGGAACCGTGAAGGCGGTGTAATAAACCGTATTAAAAAGGGCATTCCAAAACTTTTTATCACCCGCCAGCTTTGCGTAATTACCCAGCTTTTGAAACTGGAAATTCTGGAACATCATGTCGAATTTGAAAAAGCTGAATATAAAAGCGATAATCAGCGGAATAAATACGAATACGGTAAAAATGGTCATGGAGGGGAGAACGAAATAAAGGCCGGCTCTTTCCCTCTTTCTTTCCAGTGAAGTTTTCATCATTTACATTCTCCTCTACAGGGTCCTATTCCAGCATGCTCTGAATGATGTCATTTGCTTCATCCAGGGATTCTTTTACATCTGCGTTCTGCAGAAGAATTTTTTCAAATGCAGGAGTAATAGCCTGATTCTCAATATCTGCAAAGTTAGTTAACTGCTGCAAATACATCTGGCTCTCATTTGCCGGTTTTGCAAATTCTTTGATATATGGATTTTCGTTTAAACGCGCATCGTCCGCGATATCAGTTCTTGCAGGCGGAAATCCTGTTCCCAGGCACCACTCAACCTGTGTGTCAACAGAATTCCAGTATTTGAAAAAGTCGTAAACCGCCTCTTTATTCTTACTGGATGCAGTTAAAAACATGCCAACACCGTTTGCCTGTGTAACCTGCTGCTCTGGTCCCTTTGGCGCCTGCGCAACACCAAAATCAATGCCTGCGTTCTTAAATCCGGTGGTTGCCCATGGCCCGCAGAAGTACATGGCCAGCTTCTGGCTTTCAAACAGCTTGTCAATTTCACCTCCGGTTAAAACCTCCGGACCAAATTTCTTGTCACGGATATTTTCCGCCCACCTGGTGATGGTTTCCACATTTTCAGGACTGTTGAAAACAGCTTTTCCATCTTTTATGAAATCTCCGCCATTTCCCCACAGCATGATACACCACATTGGGGTTGTCTCCTTAACCGCCATGTCAAAACCGTATTTTCCTGTTTTCTCCACAATCTGCTCTGCATACTGCTCCAGTTCATCCCAGGTTGCAGGAGGCGTTTCCGGGTCTAATCCGGCTTCTGTAAAGATTGTTTTATTGTAATATAAAAGAAGGGTTGCAAAGTTCATGGGTACGCCGTAATAGGTCCCCTTCCACTTTAAATTGTCCTTCAGCGCATCGGGCACCACTGATTCATCAATGATTCCATCTGCATAAGCATCGTCAACAGGCGCCAGGGCACCCGGTTCCGCATACGTGCCAAGGCGCTACGGAGCAAATGCCAGGATATCAGGCCCCTCGCCTACAGGAAGTACCGTGGCGAGCTTCTGGTAAAGGCTGTCCCAGGGCATTATATTCATCTGTACTTCAATGTTTTTATCATTGGTATCATTGTACTTTTGAACAAGTGCTTCCAGGGTGTCCTTATCAGAACCCGTAAAACCGTTCCAAAAGGTAATTACTGTTTTTCCGCCCTCAGATCCCTCTGTCTGGGCTGCTTCACTTTTTGTTTCTGCCGCTCCATTGGAACCGGAGCATCCGGTTAAGGCAGCTGACGCCGCCATGATTCCTGCCAGTCCAAGTGCTAATAATCTCTTTCTCATTTTCTTCCTCCTTGTATAATGGTTCTTATTTTTTCGGCACCCACTTTGTCCCGTCTGTTCATATCCATGTGTCCGTTTTGTTCCTGTTCTACGTCGGTCAGCTGTGTGTAACAATATCCGCTGATAAAATCCATACTATATATCGCGTCTGTCAGGCTATTCAGCCGTTCCAGATAACTGCCTTCTGATGTTTCTGCGTTCCCATATCCCCACGCCTTTTCATCCTTACAGAAAGCGATTCCGCCAAATTCACTTAAAATAATAGGCTGTCCCTCATAACGGAAGCCGCCGGCAAAGACATAGCGCTCCCCGTTAAAGGATTGGGTATTGGACAGGTTTTGTTCCCAATCCGTCCAGTGGCTAAGAAGATCCTCCCCATATTCCGCATAATCATGAAGTGTTATGATATCGGATTTCGTGTGCTCCCATCCGTCGTTGCTGATGACAGGCCGGGTGGCGTCCAGGGATTTCGTCAGATAGTAAATGGCTTCCGTAAAAACCTGCTGTTTTTTATCACATAGGATTCTTGGAATCCCCCAGGATTCATTAAATGGAACCCAGGTAATGATGGACGGATGGTTATAATGCTGTTTTACAATGTCAACCCACTCTTTTGTCACACATTCAATGGCCCTGCGGTCAAATTCATAGAACGAAGGCGCCTCGCACCAGACAGTAAGACCATAGACATCAGCCCAGTAGTAGAAGCGTTCGTCTTCAATCTTTTGGTGTTTCCTCACTCCGTTGTATCCATATTCCAGTATTTTTTTAATATCCAGAATCAGCGCCTCTTCATCCGGCGGGGTCAGCAGGGACGATTCCCAGTAGCCCTGGTCCAGCACCATCTTTAAATAAAAGTCCATGTTATTGAGTTTTACTCTGCCGGAATCAGTGGATATTTTCCGTAAACCGAAATAGGAACCAACCTCATCAATTACCTTCCCATTTTTATAAATTCTGATGCATACATCATAGAGGTTAGGTGATTTAGGACACCAGTATCGTACTTTCCACTTGATTTCATCATTAACAAGAGAGATTTTTTTGGAAAACGCATTTTTTATGACTTTATCTTTTCCGGAATAAATGGTAAAATTCTCAAATGTAATAATGGTTTCAATTTCAAATGAATCAGAGCTGTCCTTCCATAAATTCAGTTCATAATCAACTTCCAGGGAATTTTCGTCATAGAGAGGTGTTAAATAAAGGGCTGTTAAATAACTGCTGTCAGTTTCTTCTGCCCATACATCCTTCCAGATTCCCGTTGTCTGGGTATACCAGCAGTCATAATTTTGTTTAAGCCACCGCTGTTTTCCTCTGGGCTGTACGGTTGAATAGGTATCTTCAATGCGGCAGACCAGCTGATTCCCCGTTTTTTTAAGTGCTTCGGTAATATCAAAGGTGAATCTGGTATATCCGCCTTCGTGAACTCCCATATAAATTCCATTGACCCAGAGCTCCGTCCGGTAATCCGATCCTTCAAAGTTTAAAAGGATTCTTTTCCCTTCGTGAAGTTCAAATGACTGGCTTCTGGAATACCAGACAACATTGCATTCATCCTGTACCCCAATTCCGCCCGCCGGACTTTCATACGAAAACGGGACGATAATTTTACGGTCTTCAAATCCATTCTGCCATCCGCATTTGATTCCCTCCTTTCGGGGATCGAATCTGAAGTTCCATTCTCCATTCAGGGAGAAAAATGATTCCCTCACGAACTGTGGTCTGGGATATCCTTTTTTATAAAATTTTGTCATGGCACCCTCACATCTTTACTTGCAGTTTTAATGTATCTTTAAAATAGCACTTATTGTACAAAATGTCAATATATTATGGGTATAATAATAAAATATTTGTGCATATTTCCAAAATTAATGTTTTGGTGTGGTTTTATTAATACAGTATTACTGTAACAAATGGCAGAATTAACATTCTATCTCCTTGTTTTTTACTTTTACACCCGATATAATAATACAATAAAGCATTCTGAATGGGTATGGCTGAAAAAGGTTTGCTATGCAGGAAGTTGTATGTGTGTAAAAGTCAGCTATGTGTAAAATTGGCTATGCATAAAAGTCAGCTGCGGGGGGTATCTATGAATCGGCAATCAGCAAATGAAAAAGAAAAGATAGACCGGCATATTGTACTTGACATTGATTCGGAAGAGAATTATGAATTATTTGAACGGCTTGGGAAGGCACTTTCATCCAGAGTCAGAATCCGGATGCTGGCGCTGTTAAAACATAAGTCCATGAATATCGTGGAACTGGCGCAGGAGCTTACGATTCCTGTTTCATCGGCTGCATTTCATGTGAATATGCTGGAAGAAGCCAATCTGATTAATACAGAGATGCTTCCGGGCGTCCGGGGTTCCCAAAAAGTATGCAGTTCCAGGGCAGAGGATGTGTTTCTGTCTATCAACACTTCTCCCCTGGAAAAGGAGCGGCGGTCATTCAGCGTGGATATGCCCATTGGGAATTATTACGATTTCAGGATTCATCCGACCTGCGGAATGGTAAACGAGGAAACCTACATTGATTCCTGCGATGATATAAAATCTTTTTACTCACCCGGCAGAAGCGCGGCACAGTTAATCTGGTTCCAGAGGGGTTTTGTGGAATACCGCTTCCCGAACCATTTCATCAGCGGCAAAAATCCAAATTATGTATCATTCAGCCTGGAAATCTGCTCCGAGGCACCTGGATACCGGAATGTGTGGCCCTCCGACATTACATTTTCCATCAATGACAGGGAACTTCTTACCTATACCTCTCCTGGTGATTTTGGAGGAAGGCACGGAAAACTGACACCGATCTGGTGGACAGACGGAAACACACAATTCGGTCTTTTAAAAACAATCAGCGTGGATGGGAGCGGAACTTATTTAGACGGGGTGATGAAATCAGAAGAAATCAACATTGATACCCTTGCGCTTTCAGCCCAGCCCTATATCTCTTTTAAGATAGAAATTAAAAAGGACGCAAAACATGTGGGCGGAATCAACATTTTCGGAAAATCATATGGAGATTATCCACAAAATATAGTGATGCATGTGGAGTATTGACCGGCGGGGGCCGGTTAGCAGAATAAAAGGTGGGGTGAAATCAGACGTATATTAAAAAACGGGCCGGCGGTGAATAGCCGGAATCGGCAAGGCCGGCAGAAGAAGGCCGGATTCGGCCTTCCTGACAAATGTTCCGGTACCCATACCTATCTGCTCATACTGCGGATATCATAGACAAACTCCTTACGGAAATAGAACGCATGGTTCTTATTTGAAACATAACGGCCATATACTCCGGAATAAATAGGGTGATACGGCATTGAATCCTTGCTCCGCACCTGTATATGCTGTCCGTTGGATGTATGTATACGCCTATCCGGGCTTGTCTCTATGTGCATCCTCAGCTGCCTGCAAATGGAGTAGTAATCTGAACGCCAAATATCCCGAAGCTGCGCATACCGGGGCGAACTGAGATCGATATGGATGCTGGGCAAAAACATCCAGTCTTTGGGACTGCCGTCTTTACAGACCGGCACATATAAAATATTGCTGATTTTTTCGTACAAATGCGTTTCCTCAAAGGGGCGCTCCTGAATAAGTTCATCGATCACACTGCTAATCTGTGTAATAAAAACCGTTTCCTTTGGATTACCCGCATTATCACACTTGTTAGTTTTCAATTCCCCATCATCAAAATCCAGATTTGTGCTGGACAAATGCATTCCCAGGGCCAGCTCCAAAAGCTGGCCTGTTTTCCCTTTATTAATGATAATCATGTTCATATCGTTCTGGCTGAACAATTCCTCAAATCTGATACCTGCTAATTTATTAAACCGGACACACGCTTCTTGAAGTCTCATTTTTTCTCCTTATTTATGGCTGGCATACTGATTCCCAATCTGTTTCTCCCGCGAACGTTGCCCCTGCGAACACCTTCATAGCCTCCTCTTCCTCAAACTGCCTGGAATACAGTTCATAATAATATCCCTTTTGCTCCAGCAGTTCCGGATGACTGCCCCGCTCTATGATTTTCCCGTCCTTTACAACCAATATCAAATCAGCCTGACGGATTGTGGATAAACGGTGTGCAATCACAAAGGAAGTATGTCCCTTCAGCAGATGGTTGGTGGCATCCTGAATCAGTTTTTCCGTCTGGGTATCAATGGAGGAGGTGGCCTCGTCCAGAACGAAAATGGCAGGATTGGCCAGAACCGCCCGCGCAAACGAAATCAGCTGCTTCTCGCCTGTGGACAACAGGCCTCCGCTTTCACCCACATCGCTGTCATACCCCTTTTCCATTTTCGCCACAACCATGTCCGCAGACACATTCCTGGCCGCCTCTTCAATCTCCTCATCCGATGCATCCAGGCGGCCATACCTTATATTTTCCCGCACAGTTCCCGAAAACAGGTGCGGATTTTGCAGCACATAACCAATCTGGCTGTGAAGCCACAGCTGCGACCGTTCCCGGTAATCCACGCCGTCAATCAATATCCTTCCCTTTGTCGGTTCAAAGAAACGCCCCACCAGGTTCACAAGGGTAGACTTTCCCGCCCCTGTCTCACCCACAATGGCAACATTCATGCCGGCAGGCACATGAAGGTTAAAATGTTCCAGCACATATTCCTTCCCGTCCGGGTACATAAAGGAAACATCCTCAAACACAATGTCTCCCTGGATTTTTTCCCAATTACACTTATTGGGTGAAAATGCGTCTCCGTACTTCCTGAGCACATCGGTTCTGTCCACCACATTGGGCTTTTGTTCCAGCAGATCCATCACCCGCTCAATATTTGCCTGACAGGAAATCAACTCCGCCAGCAGCCTGGCAAGCTGCTGTATGGGTTCAAATATAACAACCGCATACGAGATAAATACAGACAGCGTCCCCAGTTTAATGATATTTTCCTGGACCATATAGCCGCCCTTTGCCAACACCACAGCTGAAGCCACAGAGCTGAAAAACAAAATAGCCGGAATATAGACCGCATTCAGCTTAGCCGAACGGATCGCCGCCTGATGCATATCCGATGTCTTTTCAAAGAAGCGTTTTTCATTGTCCGATTCAATGACCATACTCTTTGACGTCTTAACCCCGGTAATGCCTTCATTGTAAGCGCTGGTAATCTGGGAATTGATTCGCCTCACCTTCCGGTTCCATTTCAGAATCCGATTCTGGAAATACACGGTCAAAAGGGCAATACACGGAACAATCATGGTGATGATAAATGCCAGCTGCGCGTTCAGCATAAACATAATCACAAACACACTGACCACATAAATCAGGGCCCAGAACATATCCACCAGGCCCCAGGCTATCATCCCCGCAATCCTCAGAGTATCACTCATCACCCGGGCGTGGATATATCCCACCGGAGTCGTATTATAGTAGGAAAACGACAAGGTCTGCAAATGTTTAAACTGCGCTCTCTTTAAATCCTTTCCCACATTCATCTCTATGGATGTAGCCGCGTGAACCGACACATACACGCAGACAGTCTGGGCCACAATAACAGAAATATAAACCAGGGTAAATACTCCAAGCCCATCCAAACGGTCCGGGATAATGAATGTGTCAATGGCATAGCTCTGGAACAGAGGCACAAGGATATCCACTCCCGCAAGCAGAATATTAAGACCCAGCGTAATTGCGAAAAACTTCTTATACGGCTTGAAAAACGGAAACAGCTTCATCCATATGCGGAAGCTGAAGGGATTGTTATACTCCTGTTCTTCATATGCTGCCATTGATTATCCCCCCATCCATCTTATCCTCTATCTTATTATTCTCTTTACTCTTCTTATCCTTTTTATTCTTTTTATCCTTTTCATCCTGTCCCATCAGGTCTCTATCATCACGGCTCATCTGTATTTCATAAATCCTGCGATAGATTCCATTTCTCCGTATCAGTTCCCCGTGGGTTCCGCGTTCTTCTATTTTTCCCTGATTCAGTACCAGGATTTCATCCGCGCCCATAAGAGATGTCACTCTGTGGGATATCAGAATAACCGTAGCCTCCCTCATATGTTCCTTCAGCGCGCAGCGGATGCGGTAATCTGTCTGGGAATCCACTGCTGATAAGGAATCGTCAAACACCATAATGGGAGCTTTCCGAAGCAGCATTCTGGCAATAGCAATCCTCTGCTTCTGCCCTCCCGACAAAGTAACTCCCCGTTCCCCCACAAGAGTGTCATATCCATCCGGAAAACTCATAATGGCGTCGTCAATACACGCAATCTGAGCCGCGTACCGAATCTCCTCCAGAGACGCGCCTGGTACGGAAGCCGCTATATTTTCCCGGATTGTCCTGGAATACAAAAAGGGTTCCTGCAATACCATTCCTATATTTCTCCTGAGCTCCTCAATAGGGATTTCCTTAACAACTCTGCCGCCAATACAGATACTTCCCCTGTTTTCCTCCAGCTCATAGAGCCGTGAAAGAAGCTGTATTACCGTAGACTTCCCGCTGCCCGTTCCGCCCAGAATCCCAAAGGTGCTGCCTTCCGGAACTGTAAATGAAATATCCCGGAGCACATCCTTTCCTTCCTCATATCCGAAGGATACATGCTGGAAGGAGATATCATACTTTCCACTGGAATGTTCGCGTTCCTTCCCTCCTTTTTCATCTGTCTTTCCATAGGCTTCTTCCTGGGAGCGTATGATATAATCCACACGTTCAAACGAAACGCCAGCCTTGCTCATATCAGAGAGAATACGCCCAAGGCCGCGGATTGGCCACACCAGCGTTGAATTGTAAGCCGCAAACGCCACAAATTCACCAACCGATATGGAACCATTCACAGCTTCCACCACTCCGAAAATAATAACCGCAATCACCTGCAGCCCCGTTATCAGATCCCCAATCCCCCAATACAGTCCTGATAACGTCCCCAGACGAATCCACAGCTTGGCAAAGGCATTATTCTTCTTGTCAAACCGCTCCATCTCAAATTGTTCCCGTCCGAATGCCCGCACCACGCGCACTCCTGTTGCATTCTCCTGCACGACCGTGGAAAGTTCTCCCTCTGCCTCGTCCGCAGTGGTAAACCGCTTGGCTATCAGCCGGTAAAACACAGTGGAGTACACCACAACAACCGGCACGAACAGGAGAACGATGCAGGAAAGCTTTACATTCATGGAAAGCATCATGACAAAAGACGTAAGCACAAGAAAGGCCGTGCGGAACACCTCCAGAAGCTGGGTAACCACAAATCCGCGTATCACCTCCACATCAGAAGTACACCGCTGGATAATATCCCCTGTCTGGTTCCTGTCATGCCATCTTATGGGAAGCTTCTGCACATGGATAAATAATGTATCCCGCAAATTTTTAGCAAAATTCTCCCCTGCCCTGGCTGTATTGGTACGGCTGATGTAGGTAAAAATACCGGAGGCGATTGCCACCGCCACAATCATCAGCGCCAGAACCCAGAGGTGGCTGGATAGGTAACTTCCGCTGGTTCCGCTGCTACTGATGGTTCCGCTGCTTCCACTGAGCACCTCATCAATGCTGAAGCGAAAAATCTGCGGTGTCAGGGCATTTAATATGGTTGATACCAGGGATGCGGCTACGGCGGCGGCAAAATAGAGTTTGGAGCCCTGGAGGAATCTGAATATCAGATGGAGTTTTCTGTGTTTGGGGATTGTGTTTTTTTGTATGTTTTTCATATATTTACCCTTTTATATCGCTTATGATTAAATGCTTGATGCTATCCAGTTGATAAATACTGTCTATGTAAATGATGTACCAGTAAATCCGGGGCCTAAATTGATAAAAACCAAGCATCATCAATTACATAGTCATTGACCGGGGCAACTCCTAACTGTAATTCTCTCAACTTGTCTACCAATTCATCCCCATCAACTAAATCAATCGGAGTAGCTCCAGGTCTATTGGCCTCTTCAATTGCAGGCGCAGAAAACTTACCGGTTGTAATAAACAGGCCTTTATCAGCCCTTCCCTGCATAGCTCCTCTAAAATCCCGAATTTCACCAGCAGACACACTTCCTGTATATCTTTTACACTGAAAAAGCATATGGAAGCTAATTATTCCATTCAATTTTATTATTCCCATTCCATCAATTCCACCATCCCCAGTCTTTCCCGTAACTTTTACTTGTGTAAATCCAGACTCTCTTAATAATCGTTGTGTTAAACGTTCAAATGCATCCGGTTTTAAATTTTTTAATACATTTTTGAGTTTTTCGCGCCATGTCTGGATTTCATCTGGTGTATCAACGCCGTCATTTTCTAAATTATGATCCTCAAGACTTATCTCTTTCGTATCTTTCATCTTTAATAAGGTCATTTCACGAACCTTTTTAACAATTTCATCCGAATTTATTTCCTGTAATTCACGGCCTACCGTAGTTAGCGCCCATACTCCACGTGCAGAATTCTCTAAAATTCCAACCTTTTTCATATATGTTCTTGTCCACGCCAACCTATATTCGACTTCTGATTTACTGGTATCACCATGCATAATTGTTAATACTTCTGGAGATAAACCTAATATTTCAATCGTTTTATCATCAATCTCTTGTATCGTTCCCGACCCCCCTAATTCTTTTATGGCCTGAAACAATTCCTGCATCATTTCATGATATGCCGGTACTTCCTCTGTTTTTCTCATATAGCTCATCCCCTCTTTCTTACGTAATATCTCAAAACCCTTCTTACATAATTATCCAACCCTTTTCTACTAGGCAGATATAATCCATATTTAGATACTAACGAAATTCCTTTTTGCGAATCGCTCGAAATGATTGTTTTCCTAAAAATTATAACATGATTTTTCAGAACTGGCGACTCTCGTTTTATTCGAGGATTAATTTCGAGACGCGTCCTTTCTTTGTTTTCTACTTCCAACAATAAAATTTTCGATATCATAAGCATCAAAAACTTTATTCTATACAGTAGCCATGGCTCTCATCATGCTCCTGTTCCTCTATCTCTTGCCGACTGCCATCGGATTTCTCTAGCGGCAATTCAGCAAAAAACGGGGATATGCCACCTCATTTTTCAATCTCTTTTCTTCATAAAAACCGCCGCTCTTCACAAGCGACGGCTACCGTATTAATAAATAGTGTTTATATATATTCTTTTAGTGTAAATATAGTCATCTCATCTTTTTGAATTGTATTTAACTCAAATAGATTTTCTCTGGTTGTCATTATATTTTGGAGATTACGACCTAAAATAATATATTGATTTTGAGAATCAAAAGATATATACTTCATAATAATTCATACACATTAACTTTACAGAAAATTGTTTATAAAGAATATCTTCATCTATCTTTAACTTAATTAATCTATCAAACAAACTGTTTCCATAGATTACAATATCTATTCCATTTTGCAATCCCGGAATATCATTTCAATAAATTTTTAATAAAATCTTCTGAGAATACATTATCATCCAATAAATTATTTTCTGCCTTTGCCTCTAAATCATTTACATATGTTGAGGCTGTGAAAAAGATTCCCAAAAGGCGCAGTTTGACCTTGGCGTAGTTTTCATTTGATCAATATTTTCTATCTGCTCATCAGAATAAACTCTATAATTTTTTGTTCATTTCATAGTATCTTGGTACTGAGATGATTAAACCATCTTATAATGTTTTAACCTGCATACTCTACTCTGTCTTAAGTATATTGTTTTTCCAATTAATCACATCTCTTAGCACAATCTTTTCCATAGCCTTCATATACATTTCAATAAAATCATAATCTGGTTTATTATTTTTGGTTGGTAATAAAATTTTATCATTTTGTATTTTGGCCTTGCTGACGCTATCGCCCCAAGAATATTTATGTTTCAAACTATTATTAATGCAAGTAACTAGATATAATTGGATTAGCTTATTCCTTTTTTCTTTATCCATTAAATACAAGACCAAATTATGACTATCATTTGAATAAAAGTCACTTTCTTGATATGTTACAACAAAAGTTTTACCTCCAATAAAAATACAATTACCTTCATCTAGGTATTTTTCATTATATGAAATGTAAGAACTAACCGCATTATTTTCAGCGCTTGCACATAGATACGGCGTTTCACCACTATTTTCAATAATACTCCTTGATAAAATACTTCCAGCGTTTTTGATGGTAAAAAGATCCGCTATATTATACTCATGAAATTTCAAAGTTTTAAAAGATTCTAATACTTCTTTCTCCTTATCTGTTAAATCAAAATCTTCTAATAAATTATTTTTCAAATAGTTTTCTATTGTGACTAGTCCATCTTTCTCTAACGAAGACACATAGTTTTCCATATATGCATAATCAACTTTACCATCTTTTCCTATAGGCAGGACTATTTTTGTGTTTTTTAAAGCAATTTTTGTCGCTTTAGCATTATAGGTAAAACGGGTTTCTATTGCCTTTCTGATTGAAGTCATAATATATAATGCTGACTTTACATTAAGAAAACTAGATTGCAATACACTTGTGGCTCCGTGACCATCCTTTAAATAAAACGGTGTTTCAAGATAGACAATATTTTGATTATTTGAATGTATGAGTATTGTTGGTAGACCTTCTTTATTATTTAAAACGCTTGGATGTAAGTTATAATATCCGATAATACCATTATGATTGGTTGCTTGTCCATAAAAAGGATACTTAGGCTCATCATCAATAGACAACTCTTTAATTGTTAATGGATCTATTTCTATTTGTGGTTGCCATTTTAAAACTTCTTCCAGCCTGACTTCTTTATAGTTCACTTTGCTATTCTCCTCTAAGAAATTTCGTTACCTCCCAAGATAAGTAATCTCGTACAGTCTTTTTAAAATCTTCTTCTGTGGGAACCAAATCAATTTTTTGATGTTGCTCAAAATTCCAATCATCTCCATTTCTTGAAATAACATCCATTACAACTTGATTTTTAATGTCCCAAAGTTCTGAAGAAACATTGGCTGTGATACCATTTTTATATACTTCCACAATATCTCTATATCTTTGTGATGGACTATCCAATTCATAAATACCACGCTTTGTACGTTTATATCCGTCATTTCTAAAATCGATAAACTTCACTTGCTTTTTATAGTCATGTTCTTTACCTGTATGTTCTAGAATATAAATACTCGTTTGTACCCCTGCCATAGGAAGAAATAGGTCAACAGGCATTTTAATACTTGCAACTAATTGATTTTTAGAAAGTATTTCTTTACAACTGATAATGCCTCTACCACTGCCCGCAGAATCTTGTATAATAATAGCAGCTTTCCCCCCTATTTTCATGTTTTCAAGCCCAAATTTCAAAAATGGCAAACCATTTTCCTTAAATGTAAAAGGTGGATTGAGTAGTAGTGCATTGGCATTAAAATTTCTATACAGCTCAGGTGGCTCATCAAAAGAAGAACCTTTTCTAATATTACTAGAACCATCACCTCTTAAAATCATATTAGTAGAGGCAAGTGTATACATTTCTGCATTCAGTTCAACACCTAGCAAACGTTGTTGCTTTATTTCATCAATTTTCTTATTTGCTTTTGTTGTGTTCTTACCATATTTTTGCTCCACACATTCAATCATAAGCTTCATTGCAGAAATTAAAAAACCAGCAGACCCAGTTGCCAAGTCCATAACTTTTGAGTTTTCATCTATATCCAATATTTGAGACATCATTTTTGTGACATAAGGCGGGGTCAAAACAATTCCTAATTCTTTTCCATCCCCAAAAGCATATTTTAAAAATTCGGAATACATTTCTCCCATTATATCCAAATGACCACTCATTGAGTCAATAGATAAAAAGATGTTCTCAAAGATATATGTAAATATTTGTTTTGTGACACTTGCCTCTTTTTCAAGTAGCTCTGCAACGATATCGTCAAGAGCAGTGATTTTATCACGGTCATGATCTTTATTAATCTCAGTAAAAGACTTCATCATCAATGTAACTTTGTCAGCAGGTATTTTTTTACATTGAGATAATTATTTATATGCTTAACGATTAAGTCTCCATCACGTTCATCGTCTAAATCTAACCCCTTCAAATCATTTGGAATTAGTCCCTTTTTCTTATCTGCAATATCCTGCATAGATAATAGCATACCCGAAACATAAAGAACCCTTTGTGGTGCAGTAATAGCATGATTATGCATAAGTTTATTTAACTTTTTTGCATATTCTTGAAGTTTTGCTTGAGAATCGATTAAAACTCTATGTTTTTCTTCTTCTGTTAGTGTCGCAGCTTTGTAAAACTCAGCGAAAGACAATTTATTCTCTAAAAAATCCAAGGTATTATAACTACTAACAAGTTTATAAGTTTCGTCAGTAGCACCGAAAACATAATATACCTCAATAGAAACATTTTCCTCACTGTCTCCTGCAATGCCAATTGCAACCACTTCACTATATTTTTTACTCATTATTGCGCACTGTGCATAATGTATTGCACCATTTACCGCAAAGTTTTGTACTGATTTTATATCACGTTTAACTTTACCCTCTTTTATAGCAGATAATTTTGCTGTACCTAATTTATTTTCAATAATAACAGGGATGTTAAATGACTCTAGCTCAAAATCAGGTTTCCAAGACTTACCCTTTTCTTTTTCCCCTTCAATTTCAAGCTCTAATCTTTTAAGCTTAACACCCATTTGCAATGCCGATTTTAAATGAGGGGACATTGCAGATTCAACTGTATAATTATTTTGTCCTATTCTTGCAAACTCTGATTTCACCCAATCATTTACATTATCCTCTAATTTCCAGCTTGCCATAATTACTTTTATCCTCCACATCTCCGCCAGAGTTCACTCCAGCATCTATTTCTAATCTTTTTAACTTTCACAACTTTCCTACACAAGTGTAAGATATGGTTTCTATCTTAACCTATTTGTTCATTGTTTCCAATACGCCGTAAATAAAGTAAATTCATAATTTATACTTAGCCCTATTAACAGTTAAAAACAACAAATCAGCTCCATTCTTTTTTATTTCCGACACAATTCGACACATACCTCGCAGTGTGTTGAGTGGATAATAATGATGGCGAATAGGCAAAGTAATCCTGTTCTGCTATTTTAAACGGTTCATAACAACATTAACAACTATTTGCATTTTTCCTGATATTTAGAAATGAATTAAGCGTATATAACATCATATAAGCTTATAATAGCCACTTATTTACAACCCTCTCTGTTTTGCCTATTTAAGATAACCTGTCTCTTTCCTTCGCTATTTGT
The DNA here is from genome assembly GCF_002234575.2 of Enterocloster bolteae. Taxonomy (NCBI): domain Bacteria; kingdom Bacillati; phylum Bacillota; class Clostridia; order Lachnospirales; family Lachnospiraceae; genus Enterocloster; species Enterocloster bolteae. The sequence continues at coordinate 5,485,199 of NZ_CP022464.2, forward strand.
TAGAGCATATTCTTTATAATGGTCAAGGCTACATTAGTTCCGGTTCTATTATCACTTGGGGATTTAGCAATAGTTGTCCAATAGCGCCCATCACCATAATAGGTTAATTTATAATGTTTACCTTCCTCTGAAATTACAAAGCCAAGTTCAGTCAACAACTGTCTCATCGAACTTGATACATTCTTATACCCTTTTAACGCAGATTTCAGCTTCTGCGCCTTTTGACTAGCAATATGCTGGCAACCACCATTGTTATAAACAACATCTTTAAGAATATCGGCTTGTCTGGTTTTAGAATCAATCTTTGCAAGTTTTTCCTCTAATGCAACAAGAATCATTTCCTTTATCTCATTAGGAAAAAACTCATCCTCGTCACCAAGATATAAAATCGGTATTGTATCAATACCATTTAATTTTGCACGTAGTCCTTGATTTTCGTACAAAAGTGCCTCATTTGCATGTGTCAAATCTTCTATCTGTCTTTGCAATTTTTGTAATTCTTCATCTACGGACTCAATTAATTGATCCGCTTCAGATTCAGCCTGTTTCTTTGCTGTTTCAGCAGCCATTCGTTCTGCACGCTGACTACTCAGGCGATCTCTCAACAGCGCATTGCTGACACCTTGCCAAGTATACAACGTATCCACAAGCTGCGAATTGCTATATTGAATAACATTACGGATAACTTTCTCAAGGAGAATAATATCACTCCCCTCATATTCACGATAAAGATATCGTCTATGCCCTATCGCTGGGTTGGGATAATATATTCCTATTGCCCCATAGTATTCGTTCTTACTGTCACATAACTCCCGAATTCTATCATTGAGCTGCAAACTCTTTTCAACAAGAACATGTGCAACACCTTTTAATCGTCCTGCAATCCTTTGAACATTTATAGGTTCTTCATCATAATAGGTTCTGGATATGTACACTACAGGAAGATGATACTTTTTCCTACCATTTATTACATTCGTAAGAATTTCAACGTTATCTTCCGATATTGCAACAGGACCACGTGATATTGGCATATCTCCATCTGACTTGAGATATCCTTTTTCAATCAATAACGTTATAAAATGTGGCGTTGAGAAAGATGGATTTACTGCGAGAGCCACCTCCAAATAACTCCGGTCGAGGCGTATAGACATCTTCATATCATTGAAATTCATCACATAGTCTGTATCCCAAACAACACCATCTCTCTCTATTTTTTCATATCGTATAGCTATAATATTTTGATTGCGGTATTCTTCGATAGCAAGCCAAAGGGAATCCGTACCATACCGTATATTTCTCTCGCCTTTCCAATTTATACCCTGTATAATATTTTCCGAATGTGGGCTCCCCTGATTCCATTCAATTGCAAGCTGAATAAAGTCTTCCTTTGTCATTAAATTATTGATTTCTAAAACTGTTGAAAATAATAGCATCTGTATACCTCCGTTTCTTCTATAGTGTAATCATCTAATATTCCAAAAGATAGCACAGATTTCAACCAAGATTAATTCCTTATAATATCAATTGTTTCTCATTAACACATTATTTAGAGTCTCTGTCCAGTTTATCTAATTCCCCTATACCTTCCAAAAAGTGACATTCTACAGGAGATAATATATATTCCGGATTTCTTTTATACTTTTCATACTCCAAATGTGCTTTCTCTAATGCCTGCTGATGTGTTACTTTCCCCTTTGTTGTTAATATATCACGTCTGGTCATCCTGAGATAATCATCAATCGTCTCCAGCCAGTCTTTCATATACATTGGTTCCTGATTTAAAGCATGTACCTCTGCAATATCCAAATATGCCGTTACAATTTTATTGAGTGCATCCAACTCTTTTTCATCAAGATAATTTTTCGCCACTTCTACATCCGAGAGTTTTATACGTTTGCCACTCCATGTAGTCAGTCCCATATTATCTTTATCTGCATCTGCCCTTTGGTAAATCACCTCTGCCGCTGTATGCTTATGTGCTGCCCAATGCATCTTGTTTTGAACCTGTTTAAAAAACTGTACGGAACTCTCCGCCTTCGGATTGTAGTCAATACTGGTCGCATAGATTTCCAGCACTTTTCTCCAAAACACTTTTTCTGAAGACCTTATATCCCGGATACGCGCCAGCAACTCATCAAAATAATTTCCTCCACCAAGATTCTTTAATCGTTCATCATCCAGCGCAAATCCTTTAATCATATATTCTTTCAGGATATTTGTAGCCCAAATCCTGAATTGTGTTCCTCGCAAAGATTTCACGCGATAGCCAACAGAGATAATAACGTCAAGATTATAAAAATCCACATGATATCTTTTTCCGTCGGAACCAGTTGTTGCAAAATTTGCAACAACTGAATTTCGGCTTAACTCGCCTTCTAAAAAAATATTTTTTATATGTCTGGATATCGTGGATTTATTTCTTTGAAATAGATCCGCTATCTGATCTAACGATAACCAAACAGTATCGTTATCAAACGTAACTTCAACTTTGGTAACTCCATCCTCTGTTGTGTACATCAATATATTAGATTTTTCCACTTTCTCTTCCCCCGCCAAAAGATCTCCGAAAAAAATTCGATGATTATACTATTCCTTAAGTTTCCATATCCATTTCACTATATTTTACCATACTCCCCTCACCATTACCATCTGAAAGATTCCTTCATTTCCGTTTATTTTCCCCTCTGCAACATAACATCCTCGTTTACCTATTATTCAAACTCACATATCTGATATCCCTCTTTTTCAGCATAACAAATTATCAACCGCTTCTCATAAACATCTATTCTCTTCACTCTATCCTTTACGACATTTTCATCATATTCCCCATTACATACAACTTTTCCCAACATCTCTCTTACATCTTGATCGTTCAAGGTAGGTGAATTTTCACACTCTGCCTTTCCTTTTTCCATCCTTGTCCCACATCTCCACACAATCTTCCCACGCTCCGTTCTACGCCTGAATCCTCCGCCACAATACCCACATACCAATAAATTACCAAGCGAGTATTTACTTCTATATCGGTTACCACTACTAATCTGATTGCCATCAGATGTTCTGAGCAGTCTGGCTCTATTAAGCATTTCCTCCTGCACCTTATCAAATATCTCCGGAGAAATAATAGCCGGATGACTTCCTTTCACATAATATCTGGTACGCTGTCCAATATTTTTCTTTCGTATTCCATTCAGATAATCCTCCGTAAATGTTTTCTGAAGCATCATGTCTCCCTTATATTTCTCATTCTTTAGCATCTGCGGGATTACATTTGCACTCCATACCTTTTTGCCTGTTACCGTTTTTATACCACTTTCCTCCAAGTGTTTTTTATCTGCGAAAATGTGTAACCCTTTGAATATAACTCAAAAATCAATTCTACTATTTTGGCCTGCTCCGGAACGATTACCAATTCCCCTTCCACACACCGATACACCATAAAATATTTGTAACTGCTAAATAATCCTTCCTCAAATTTTCTTTGAATCCCCCTTTCTTTCAAATATCTCATAATCTGCAATAGCTCTACCGTATTCCTGGATACTCGTTTTGCTGATTTAGTGATTATGTAATCGAATTTCCCCTCTGCAGCGCTTTCTAACATATGTTTCAGTCCGTTACGGCCTTTTTTCCTTAATCCACTTCTTCCGCAATCCCAGAATACTCCTGAAAATACCCAACCCGGATGATCTGATATCTGTTCTGTATATGCCACAATTTGATGAGCCAAACTGGCTAACTGCGTCTCTTTCTTAGTGCTGACGCGGCAATATGCCGCCACACGCAGCGGTTCCATATTCTCTTTTTTCACAGGCATATAATATATATTTTTCAAAACACATCACCTCGTTTCATCAATAAGGAAAAGGCGCGAAAGCCAAAAGCCTTCACGCCTCACCACACGGCAACTATCCAATCTCACCTAATCATCATTTAACACTCTTTTGCAACAGGACAATACTTTCCGTATGCACCGTCCCCGGAAACATATCCACCAACCAAGCCTCCGCCGCCCGATACCCCATTTTCTTCATATACCTTACATCCCTGGCCAGCGTCTCCGGATTACACGACACATACACCACCTTCTCGGCTCCCAGCTTCCCTACGGCGTCCATAAACTCCTCCGTACTTCCGCTTCTGGGAGGGTCCATGATAACCACATCCGCTTTCTCACCCTGTTCAGCCATATTCACCAGAAAACGTCCTGCATCATTGCAATAAAAGCGGATATTTTCAATTCCGTTCATCTTCGCATTATTAACAGCATCCCTGACTGCATCCTGATTCAGTTCCACGCCAATAACCTTCCCGGCCGCCTTACTTGCTATAATCCCAATGGTTCCGATACCGCAATACGCATCCACCACCAGTTCCTGTCCGGTAAGACCGGCCAGTGACAATGCCTTTTCATAAAGAATTTCCGTCTGCACCGGATTCACCTGATAAAATGACTTTGATGATATACGGAACCGGCATCCGCACAGCTCGTCCACAATATATCCCTTGCCATACAGCACATGCTCCTTATCCCCCAGAACCATGCTTGTTCCTCTTCCGTTAATATTCTGGACGATGGTGGTAATTTCCGGATGTTTCTCCCGCAAAGCCTTAACAAAGTTATTCTTAGACGGAAACACCGGAGATGCTGTAACCAGAACTACCATAATTTCCCCTGTGGAAAACCCCTTGCGGATTAAAACATGTCTGAGAAGCCCAAAGCCCGTATCCTCATCATAGGTCCGGATTTTAAAAGATTTGAGCATTCCGCGTATAGTACCGATGATTTCATCTGCTTTCTGGTTCTCTATAAGGCACTTCTCCACAGGAATTACATGGTGTGTATTTTCTTCATATATTCCGGAAATGATATTTCCTTTTTTGTCCCTGTCAAATACAGCATGTACCTTATTGCGGTAATGAAAGGGATCCTTCATGCCTATAATAGGCTTTACAGGACAGAGTCCTTTTAGCAGTTCTTCCGCCTGCTTCTGTTTGAACGCAAGCTGCTTGGCATACTCCATATCCAGCAGCTGGCAGCCTCCGCACAGATTCAGCACCGGACAAATACTGTTGCTCCGTCTGCTTCCCCGTCCCCCATATGAGCCTCCTCTTTTGGAATCCTCTCTCCGCTTTTCAGCATTAAGAGCCCCTCCATTTTGTTTTTTAGAGACTGACAATCCTTCCGCCCCTTTGCGTACCCTTGGTGAGCTGCCATCCCTGCATTTTTCTCCACTGCGCTGCCTGGAAAATGCGCCCTCATTCCCATCAAACCGTTTCCCGCTCTCACCTGCACCGTTTTTACCTTCTCCGTCCCTCACCTTGTGTTTACTGTCTTTTATGTTGTCTTTTGTATTGTCTTTCATTCTGTCCTTCACGTTGTCTCTCACCCTGTCTTTCACTCCGTCCTTCACGTTGTCTCTCACCCTGTCTTTCACTCCGTCCTTCACGTTGTCTCTCACCCTGTCTCTCACTCCGCCCTTATCTCTCTTTACGCCTTTCCTGCTTCCTGTACCCGAATCTGTCCCCACTCTTTTAACCGTCTTTCCAGCCATTTTACCGGACATTCCTCTATCCGCTCTTTTATCCATCTTTCTATCTCCTCGTATTCATCCATAATTTTATGCGCCTACAGCAAATTCCAAGTTACTGTCAGCTTCATTCAAACATGCTTAACCTTTTCTATATCAAAATCCATATGGCCATTCTACCATATATTTCCCCTAATGTATAACCATATAAACCGAATAAATTACATCCTAAAAATCACATCTCCCTGCTGTCAATAACAGGATAACATAAATTTTTGCCATACCTGTTATGAATGCCCTGTCCCCACATCCCCAGCCGCCCCGCCACAAATCCACACCCTTTCCCGCAAAAAAGACCGGATATTTCCCGCAGCACTGCTCTGCATTCTGCAATGCCGCGGGATTACCCAGCCTTTTTCATCCATTTACTATCTTTATCTGTCCAGCCTTTTTCCAATCCGGCCATCATCAACCGCTCCTGCTTTATCTCAAGGTTTCTCCCCGCTTCTCAATCCTCCTCATCTCTCAAACTGCTCTCGTAGCCTCCGCCAGCCATACTCTCTCATCCTCATCCAAATAAGGGCTAATCTTCTCATACACCTGCTCATGGTACCGGTTCAGCAGCTCTACATCCCGCTCAGACATAATCTCCCTGTCAATTACCTCCAAGTCAATGGGAACGTACGTCAGATACTCAAACCGCAGGAACTGGCCGTATTCATTCTTCTCATCCTCAACACACAAAACCAGATTCTCGGTCCTGATTCCATGGCTTCCCTCAATATACACACCAGGTTCATCCGATGTAATCATACCCGCTTCCATCACCGCATTGTCCTGGCGCTCCGGAACCATTTTGAAGCGGATTCCATTGGGACGTTCATGTACGCTGGACAGGTAGCTCACCCCGTGTCCGGTACCGTGTTCATAGTTAAGCCCCCGTCTCCACAGCGGCTCTCTGGCCGCATAATCAAGGCTGAGTCCGCGGCAGCCATGAAGAAACTTCACATCTCCCAGACGCAGCATACTCATAAGCACCAAGGTAAAATGCTCCTTTTCCTCATCAGTCACAGGCCCCATGGCAATGGTTCTGGTAATGTCGGTGGTCCCTTCATAATACTGGCCGCCGGAATCAATGAGATACAGTCCCCTGGGCTCCAGAGGGATGCTGCTCTCCGGTGTGGCAGAGTAATGGCACATGGCTCCATGTGCTCCATATGCGGATATGGTTGCAAAGCTCAGGCCAATGCATCCCTCCTGGTCCATGCGCAGCTTCCCAAGATAATCCGACACGCTGATTTCGTCCATGGGAATACGCCCCGTATTCTTCTTCAGCCAGTAAATAAACTTGGTCATTGCCACGCCGTCCTTGATGTGGGCCCGCTTTTCATTCTCTATCTCCACATCATTTTTAACCGCCTTCATGGAAGCAGTGGGATTTATCCTGTCGATCACCTTATTGGACCCGTCAATCAGGCGGTATACAGCATAGTTGATACGGCATTTCTCCAGCAGGACTTTCTCGTTTTTAAGCCCCTCCACCATGTCGTATACCCCGTCATAAGGCATCACTGTGACGCCTGTCCGTTCCAGATACTCCCTCACGCTTATGCCCTTTTCATCCTCCAGATACGGATAAGCTTTTCCTTCCAGCACACTGCTGTTGACAAACAGATACAGTTGGTCCATGGTCACCAGAGCGTACGACAGCACCACGGGATTATACAGAATGTCATTGCCTCTGATATTTAACAGCCACGCTATATCATCCAGGGAGGTAAGCACGTGAACAGATGCATGTACCTTTTCCATAGCCTCCCTCACATCCGCTATCTTATCCAATGCGCTCTTTCCCGCATACCTCTCATCCAGAACCCATGCAGGTTCCGCCGACAGCTCAGGGCGTTCCTGCCATATCATGCCTGCCAGGTCTTCCCCGTAGGAAATACGCGCTCCCCGCTCCCTAAGCATTTCCTCCAAAGCAAGCCCTTCAGCCGCATTGACTACCCGGCCGTCAAATCCCAGGCATCCGCCCTCAGGCATCTTATCTTCCAGATATGCTCTCAGTGAGGGGACGCCCTCCTGCCCCATTTTCATCATGGTCACTGTGGAATCCTTTAACTGGGCCGCTGCCTGTACATAGTAACGCCCGTCTACCCAAAGGCATGCTTCGTCCATTGTAATCAGAGCCGTACCGGCCGAGCCGGTAAATCCGGTCATATATTCCCTGCATTTGAAATGCTCTCCCACATATTCGGATTCGTGGAAATCTGCCGTGGGTATCATATACGCATCCATGCCCCGCTCCTTCATCAATTTCCGCAATGCATCCAACCTGTCACGAATCACATTCATAACATTTCCATCCTTCCGTTTCATTCTATCCTTTCCTTCTAACCCTTTTCCTTCTAACCATTTTCCTTCTAACCCCTTTTCTTCTAATCCCTATTCCACTACCTCTATTCCACTCCCCCTGTCTCACCAATCCCTATCCCACCAATCCTTCTATCTCAAATCCCCAACTTATCATCCGTCTCCCTGCACTTATTTCTTCCTCATGGCATCCTCTATGGCCGCCCCAATACCTTCATTGTACGTAGGCTGTGCCCGCATGGCAAAAGACATTTCCTCTGCGCTCAGTCCGTTGGCTATGGCCGTGGCTATTTCCCCAATCATATCAGTAGCCCTGGGGCACATCATCTGTGCTCCCACGATGGTATTTGAATATGCCTCAAATACCAGACGGATAAATCCATTTTCCCCACCGGTTATGATGGATTTTCCATTTTCCCTCATGGAAAAATGACCGCAGCGCACCTTCAGCCCCTTTTCCCTGGCAATTTCCTCCGTGATGCCGACAGTGGCAATCTCCGGGTCCGTATAGATACAGTTTGGCACAATCGGAAGGGACACATACATACCGTTAGGCACTACCTCCAGCTTAATGCTGTGGGGCCTTCCGGCTATCTTTTCCACCACATATGTACCCTGAGCCGCTGCCACGTGGGCCAGCTGTGTCCTGGCGGACACATCCCCGATGGCGTAGATTCCCCGCTCGCTTGTCTCAAAATCGCTGTTTACGGCAATCTTCCCGCCTTCCATCTCCAGAGAAATATCCTTGCCTAAAAGCTTCTCCACATTGGGCCGGCGTCCGATGGCCATGAGTATCTGGCCTGCCCTCATTTTGATGGGTTCTCCCTCCCCGTTGGGAGTGATGACGCAGCTTAGCCCGCCCTCATCCTCCAATATCTCAGTAACCGTGGCATCACAGTACACGTCAATACCCTTTTGGCGCAGCTCTTTTTCCAGCTCCGCGGACATCACATCATCCATAGGCGCCATCAGATGCTTCTGCTTCTCCACAATCGTCACATGGGAACACAGGTTGTTGAACATGGTGGCAAACTCCACCGCGATAACGCCTCCGCCCATGATTGTCAGCCTGTCAAAATTCCAGCTCTCAGCTGCCAGCAGCCTGTCGCTGTTCCATACACCCGTAAGGTCCGCGCCGGGAATCCGGCTCATGTAGGGCACTGCGCCTGTAGCTATAATGACAGCATTTCCGCGGAAGAATTCGCGGCCGCCTTCCTTTAGCTCCACCTCCACGGTCCTGTCCCTGCGAAGCACCGCTGTTCCGTAAACAATTTCCACATTCAGCTTCTCAAAGCCGTACTTAATGCCGTCCCTGTATTTGACCACCGCACTTTTCTTATACTTCTGCATTTTCCCAAAATCAAAGGAAATAAAATCCGTGGACACGCCAAATTCATCGCAGCTCTGCATCATATGAAACATATCAGAGGCGTGAAGCAGCGCCTTGGTTGGAATGCATCCTCTGTTTACGCATGTGCCTCCAATCTTCTTTGCCTCTATCACCACAACCTTAAGGCCAAATTCCGCTGCTTTAAGCGCTGCCGTATAGCCCCCTGGCCCGGCTCCTATAATCACTACGTCAAATTCTCTTGCCATACCCGTTCTCCCTTATGTTCTTATAAATTATTCTTTTAAATTATCATGATTACATTATATTTCAATTAATTTCTTCCAAGCATTTCTTCAAAGAAGGCAAGCCTAAATCAGCCCCAAATGCCTGCATGCCTTCCATACCCCATCCCGGTCAATATCATCTGCCACGTAATCCGCCACAGCCTTAAGCTCCTCCACGGAATTGCCCATGGCAATGCCGATACCTGCCTCACGGACAATTTCATAGTCATTCATGCTGTCTCCAAAGGCCACTGTCTGCTCCAGGCCAATGTCATAGTACTGGCACAGCCGTTTCAGCCCCTCTGCCTTGGAAGCCTCCTGCTCCACCACATCCGCCCCCATGTTCCCGGAGAACATAGGAAATTTGAATTCAGGAAAATGGGCTTCCAGCTCCCTGGCTCCTTCCGGACCGCCGATATAAACCAATGTCCTCACCGGCATATCCAACAATTCCCATCCATCCATGAAATTGCGCTCCGAAACACCCCAGCGAAGCCGGTCCATGCGGACCACGCCCTCCGGGTGGATATAATAATCCTTTCCCTCCTGGCTGACGCCCAGGGAAATTCCGTGGGCATCCCCGTATTCCAGCAATGCCCGGAGCCTTTCCTTGTCCATCAGATGTTCAAACAGGACATTTCCCTCAGCCACAACCCGCGTTCCGTTCATGTGTATCACCGCGTCCGGCATAATCATATCCCGGTATACCACACTCATATCATGGTCCATGTTTCTGCCGCTTCCTATGGCAATGACCGAGTCCTTCCGCAGCAATTCCAGTGCTTTCATGGCGCTGTCCGGAATTTTCCAGGTCTTATGGTCCAGCAGTGTCATATCCAGATCAAAGCTGACAATCCGCTTTTTCTTACTTGGTTTCTGTGTCATTTTTAAATTCTCCGAATAAATTAAAATTAGGTCTTTTCAAAATGAAAATTATCTGATATAATAATTGAGGTTCGAGAACGGAGTATGGCGTAGCTTGGTAGCGCGCTCGGCTGGGGGCCGAGAGGTCGCAGGTTCAAATCCTGTTACTCCGATTCACTTGTTATATGTCAGAATCCTTATCTTATAAGGATTCTGGCATTTTTTTGTACCCTGTACCCGCAGGCTTCCATCTGAATCCAAACCATATCTTAAGAATATCCTCACCCAAACTCCGAGCAAAACATTTCCATATACATCCGGTGCACAAATTCCTGCGCAATCCTCTGAAAAAAAGCCGTTTTGTCCCGGCGTACTGCCGTACAGCGTTTTCTTTCATCAACGTGATTAACAGCAGCACCGTGTCCCGATTGATTATACCACGTTCTGCTAAATTATTCCATCCATTTTCTATGAGCGTGAGCGTTGACTCCTGCGCTGACTTCTCATAATCAGGGAATAAGCATGACCGTTGAAGGATCAGGCTTATTGCTGCCCCGGAAATGGAAATGAATAAACAGGAGGTAATCAAAACACAAGAGGATACTATCAGAATTCCGATAAAATACAACGATGAACTGAAAAAGATAGTAAGATATGATTTTTAAGCCTTGACAGAATAACAAATATATGAACCTTTTCTTCAAGCATGCCGGTCCTCTCAATGGATGGACGCAGCTCAATAGAAAATCAGATAATGGGGAAATGTGCTGCCTGACTCAGCAGAAACAAATCCATTCACTCTAAACAGAATCAGAGCTGCCGCAGCTCAACCCCATGCCGCAGCAGCTCAGATTCCGCTTATATTATGCATTTATTATGCATTCCTTTAATCAGCTATCCTTTTTACCTTTCGCGTCAGCAATCCGCTCAGCCAATCCTCTCTCTGGATCACGAACACAGACACCAGGATAAGAAGCATCCCTCCCACCTTAGCCATGGTAATCTCCTCGGACAGGAGCAGGGCGCTTAAGAGGATTCCCACCACCGGATTGATGTAGGCATACGTGGAAACAACAGAGGTTTTCCACCTGCGCAGCAGATACAGATAGGAGGTCAACCCTACAATGGAATCTGCAATTCCCATATATGCCATGGGAAGAGCGCCGCGCCACGATAACTTCCCCAGGTCAAAATTTCCGGTTAAAACTGCACAGAAAAAAAACAGGATTGCGGGAATCGCGGACTGGTAAAAAATCTGCACCTGTACGGAGGCGCTAATTGACTGATATTTCAGATAGACGGTTCCCACCGACCACACGATATCAGCAAGCAGCAGCAGCGCGATTCCAATAGGGTCGGCGTTTCCGCCGGAAACACTGCCCACCACCACCACAGCGATACCGGCAAAACCTCCGATAATCCCCCCAATCCCCACCCAGCTGACGCACAGTTTACGGGCGGCAAGGGAGTCCACCAGCAAAATCGTAATGGGAATCAGGCTGACCATAACCGTGCTTATTCCCGCATCCACACGCCGGGAGGCGAATAAAAGCAGCACCGTGTTCAAAAAATACATAAGGACACTTCCCACTGCCAGGGTCTTTCCGTCACGTAAGCCGACAGCAAGGGACTCATGCCGAAAGCCCACCCACAGCGCCATCAATACAGACGCAATCAGAAAACGCAGGCTGCCGGCAAAAAACGGATGAATTATGCTGGAGGACAGCTTATTTGCCACGCCGGCCGTCCCCCAGAAAAAACAGATGTTAAAATAGGCGGCAAAGGGAAGCAGCCTGCGCAGAGAAGAATCGCTTTTCATATTTGTTCCCTCTAAAACCGCCGAAAGAACCGCTAGGTCGTCCACCCCATGGGTGTCATCACGCAGAAACCGATTGCAGGTGTTTCACCTGTATTTATGGTTCTGTGAGGCATGTTGGGCCTCACCACCAGTGAATCACCGGCATTCAGATGATAACTTGTCTCTCCCAGTACCATATCGGCTTCCCCCTGCAGCAGAATGACAATTTCCTCAGATGGGTGAGTCAAAAATTCTTCGGAGTCATGGCCGCCCGGTTCAATCTGAAATTGAATCACCATGGATGACGGTGTGTATTCCGGTGCTGACATCGGAGAAACAATCTCGTAAAATATCTCACTTTTGGGAAACTTGATAATTGGTCTCTGGTCGCTCTTTACCATGGCAGGATGATGTTCCGACTGGTCCACCAGCAAATACGGTGAAACCCCCAGAAACTCACTCACTTTGCGGAGAGAGGACAGGGACGGTTCAACCGCTCCGCGTTCCAACTGGGAAATGTATCCAATGGAAAGTCCTGTGGCCTCTGCAATATCCTTCAGCGTCAGTTTTTTTTCTTTTCTTAATTTTCTAATTTTTTCTCCAACCATAATGCAACCTCTACTAGAATTCGTTGAGCGACGGCAATTCCCCAAGAACCTGTTATATAAACAAGTATTGTCCCATAGCAAATGCGTCTTTCACAGGCCAGGACAGATAACGTCTCCACATGCCATAGCTTATCTTACCATATTTCCGAAAACTCCGACAGTATCTGACTGCAAATTTTAGCAAAAAGGATTATCGCTGGAGTCACGTTCTTCTTTTTAAATAGAAAAACGGAGCTATCAATCATATTCCCATTAAAACGGCTGCTGACAAAATCAGTGCCTGCGCAATATATAGGATGCCGAACAGGGGCATGAAAAACTTCCACCACTTGTGCATTGGAATTCCGCTGATACCGATGGAAATGGCAAGGGAACATGTGGGCCACAGAATATTGGAGAAACCGTCGCCGAACTGGAATGCAAGGCAGGTTACCTGCCGGCTGACTCCCAGCAGATCTCCCAGAGGCGCCAGAATCGGAATCACAGTGGCAGCCTGTCCGGTGGAGGAGGGAATAAAGAAGTTAATCAATGTCTGCAGAATCAGCATTCCCTGAGCTGCAATGATTGGCGGCATTCCCTGAAGCACCTGGGAGGCGTAAAACACGATTGTATCAATGATCATGGCGCCCTGAAGGATGACCAGGATTGCCTTTGCAAAGCCCACAACCAGAGCCCCCATCACAACCGAGGATGCGCCTTCAAGAAATTCTTCAGCCATCTTGCTTGGTCCCCATCCGCTGACCGTGCCTGCAAATATGCCCATCAGCACAAAGATGCCGGCCAGTTCCGCGTTGCCCCATCCCAATTTCAGAGAGCCGTAAAAAATGGCTATCAGGGATACGAGGATTTCCAGAAGAATCCACATCTGCTTTTTCGTGGTCTTTGTGTTTATGATTTCCTCACGGTTAAAGTTAATATCCAGCTTATCCCCAAGAATCAGACTCTTAGAAGGATTTTTGCTCACTTTCTGTCCATAGTAGAAAATATAAGCAATTCCCAGTGTACTGAAAATCACAAAGGATACCACACGGATTCCCATTCCCGAAAAGATGGGAACTCCTGCGATTCCCTGAGATACGGGTACTGAAAACGGATTGAGCGTGGCGGCAGACCAGCCAATCCCCTTGCCCAGCTCCAGTATGGCAAATCCTGCCAGGGCATCATAGCCCAGCGCCACACCAAGCCCCATAAACACGGGAATCAATCCATTATACTCATTCCACATACCAAAGGTCGAAGAAAGTACAGCAAATGTCAGGAAAAAAACCGGGATTACCAGCTTTGCCCTGGACGAGAATCTTCGCAGCAGAGAACCGAGAAATGCGTTAAATGCGCCGGTTTTAAGCACCATGCTAAAAGCACCGTTAACAAGGAATATCAGCATGGTTACTTCCGCACCGCTGACAAGGCCCCTGTGGAGAGAACTCAGAATGGTCACCAGTCCGGCCGGATGTTTTTCCTCAAGGGTGTGGAAGGTGCCGGGAATAACCAGTGTACGGCTTACTCCCTCCACTTCCACTGTCTGGGTATCAAACTGGCCCGGCGGAACAAACCAGGTACAGACTGCCACAAACAGAATGATAGCGCAGATAATAACATAGACATGCGGTATTTTAATGGGCTTGCGTGCTGTGGCCGCAGTTCCGCCATTGGTGTGTACATTTTTATTCTTTTGCATATACATTGCTCCTTAATCGAACATATTCGTTGTGATGTGTCAGTTCCAATTCGCCCTCAGTACGCGCAGCAGATTTTTGCCGGTCAGTTTTGCAATATCTTCCTCTGAGTAACCACGCCGTTTCATTTCATCTATCACGTTTTCCAACTGCCAGCAGCCTTCAAATCCTTTGGCATGGCGTTCATCCGACCGGGTGCCCACGCAGCTGTTATACGCCCCTACCACTGCCGGATAAAGCACAGCCTGGTCTGCGGTTCCCTTGTCATCCTTATTACCATCCAGGGTATTGTCAGCGCCGAACGACACATGGTCAATACCAATAAGATTGACCACATAATCCACATGGTCTACATAATCCTTCACATCCGGACGGCAGCCCTTCTCTTTTTTCCAAATCAGGGGAGCCCAGGGGGAAATTCCCATGACACCGCCGTTTTCCTTGATAGCAAGCATTTCCTCATCGGTTTTGGTTCGTACGCTGGGTGTGATGTTATAAACACCGGCATGGGTAACGGCAACAGGCTTTTCACTTAGCCGGATAATATCCATGGTGGTCTTTTTGCCCACATGAGACAGGTCGGCCAGCATGCCCAGACGGTTCATCATCTTAAGGACCCGTTTGCCAAAGTCAGTCAGTCCGCCGTCCTGAGACTCGCAGCAGCCCGTGCCTATGAAGTTAGCATCATTATAAGTCATCTGGATCACCCGCACTCCCAATTCATAAAAAACGCGGAGCTGCTCCAGTGAATTCTCGATTGAGTTAGGATTCTGGAACGCTAAAATAAGAGCCTTTTTCCCATCTTCCTTTGCTTTATAGATATCGGCTACAGACTTTGCAATCATGAGGCCATATTTCGGGTTGTCCAGCATATTGTATATCTTACCAATACTCCTGGTGCTGGCAACATACCCATTCCCCTCCCCGGGAATGGTCAGAAAAAACGCGTCCATTTTAGAATGCAGTACATCCTCGGTGACACCCGTAAATTCGGTCTCGGTAAACGCGCAACCATCAATGATTAAATCTTCTTTCATTTTTTACCTCCACTAAAATTTTATTTAACAAAAGTATAATTCGGTCTTGTTCGCAACCTCATCCAGGCTTTTGTTCATGCCATAAGAGTATCATATATACATGTTATTTACAAGACAGTTCTTCCACATAATCACAAATTCTATGACTATATCAATTTTTTATTGTATATTTTGTATACTTTTCACAAGAATTGTTTTTTTAAGGCTCTCTCCTTGACTTTATACTGTCTTGAATATAAAATGAAATAAAATTATAGTATAATTTCAAAATCGGAGGGAATATTATGAGCCAAGCTATCCAAAAACGTATCGCATATATTGGCGCAGGCCAGATGTGCGAAGCAATTTTTAGTGGTCTTATCAGTTCCGGAGCCATTTTACCGGAGCATATCCTGTTGTATGATGTAAATGAATCACGGCTTACAGACCTGCAAACCCGTTACCGCACAAACATCCTCACGCCTTCCGCCCATTCCTATGAAGATTTGGTATCATGGGCAGATATTGTGTTTTTGTCGGTACGCCCCCAGGATGCCAGAGAAACACTCTCTAAAGCAGGCATGCTCTTCCGGCCGGAGCAGACTGTAATTTCAATCATGGGCGGGGTAAAACTCTCCTTTTTAGAAGAGTATATCAAAAACGCGGCAGTGGTACGGGTGATGCCCAATACACCTATGCTGGTAATGGAAGGTGCCGCGGGTATTGCCCTGGGCGCCCGCTGTACTTCCCAAACAGAGGAGTTGGTAACCTCAATTTTTAATGTAATCGGAAGCAGCTATGTATTGCCTGAATCACTAATCGATCCATTGACCGGAATCAGCGGGTGCGGTCCTGCATTTGCATATCTCTTTATTGAATCCCTGGCTGACGGCGGTGTGGAGATGGGACTCAGCCGTGACGTAGCACTGAACCTGGCAGCCCAGTGTCTCATTGGAGCCGGTAAAATGGTACTAAAGACAAATACACATCCCGGTATTCTCAAAGACCGGGTATGTTCCCCCGGAGGCGGCACAATAGCCGGCGTACATACCCTGGAAGAAGGAAAATTCCGCGGCGTTGTGATGGATGCAGTGGTAGAAAGCATCCGGCGGATGCAGAATGTGGGGGATAAAGCTTAAGAGCAGGACCTCCCTCCTATTTTATCCACAATCATTCTTCCTTCAATTCAGTTATACACAACACCAGACCTGGTATTTTCAGACGATTTATATGAAATATCTAGTGTTTTCGGTGGATAATGTGGATAACTTTGTGGATATCCTGTTAATCTTCTGTTGATGCCATGTGGATGTTCTTTTGCCCGCACGCTAAGAGGGCCGTACACCTTGGGTTGGGTGTACGGCCCTCCTTCTTATTCCAGCAAATCCTCATAAGAGGTTCCCAAAGCTGCTTTAATGGCTTTCAGCTGAGAAACCTTTATATGCTGCGTCCCTTTTTCAATTTTCACCAATGCCTCTCTTGTAATGTCTGCCCCCATCAGCTGCAGGATACGGACCAGATCCGTCTGGCCGATGTCAGATTCCAGCCTGATTCTGCGTATGTTGGCGCCAACATTGGTTCCTTTATCATTTTTTATCACATCCATTACCCTTCCCCCGTACGCATGATTCCATTCCATGAACTCACTACATGAACCCATTTCAGTCCATTTCACCCTTCATATTATGGAGATTTTATGTTATAATGGGACCAAAACCAGTCCATCATTTAAAGAATTCAATGAGGTGACCCTATGGAACAGTATGACTTTACAGACACCGGCAATGCCAAAGATATCTACGGATTACTGGATTGCATGTCGGAAAAGGAACTGGAAATGGCCAGGGAGGCGGTCCGAAACATCCGTGAAACCGCGCAGCTGGCCCAATTCGAGCGGTACAATGCGTGGTTCGACCACACCCTTCTCCCCATCTTCAAGGAATATGCCCAGATGACCTCTTCCCTGCTGCAGATTGAGCGGGATAACGGGACCATCGACGTCCTATTCCGCAACAGCGGCGGTCTGGACATCACAGAGAACTGTAAGGGGATGTATATGGCGCTCATGATAGCTGTACATATATTCATGGATTCAGACGCCGGAGACGCGGTTTTGGCCCTGACCTATGACTGCTGCAGGATTGTATCATGAAATGATGCCAGCTCATCCGGCCGGCCGGACAGCATCCGCTCCATATCCGCCTTAAAGCACTGCACTGGATACTGATACCCCTCATATCCAGCCATCCGGCAGCGTTCCCGGTTCACCTCATGACAGTGGACCGGCTGGAACAGCTGCCCCTTCTTTACCAGGGCCGGGATTTTCCACAGACAGTTGTCCATCTGGTTAAGCCCGGCCACAGAACGCCTGCCATGGGTCTTTGTGACCCGGATCCCCCCTGCCTGCTCCAGTCCTTCCAGAAAATGCTCCCGGTAATGATTCCATGCACTGCCGTCCATTCCGCACAGCACCACTGCAAAACGGTTGCCGGCATTGACCGCCGCCTACTTTAACAGCTCATCATAGGTCGTCTCCAGTATGACCTTGATGGCCTTTAGCTGGGATACTTTGATATGCTGGATGCCCCGCTCTATTTTCACCAGGGCCTCCCTGGTAAGATTTACCTCAAAGTCCCACTCTTCCAGGTCAATCTTCTGAATCAGCTCTGTCTGTCCAATCCCTTTTTCCTTTCGGATTCTGCGGATATTCATTCCTATATTCGTATTCTCATCGTTTTTAATTATATCCATTCTTCCACCCTGAATATCTGGACTGATTTTAGTCCTTTTTGCTCTTAATCTTATTCAAAATTTATGATATAATGGGACCAGTATCAGTCCAAATGGAGGTCAACCCGCTATGCCAGTTTGCTTTTTTGCCTGTGACGACACATCTGTCCTTTACTGTAATGATGACTGTCTGAAATTTTTCCGGGAGCAGGTTCCCGGGACGGAATCACCTGCGGCAGACCAAAAGGCTGCAAGCCGCTTTCCGGGATACCAGGTATTTCCTCTCGGACCATACACCTGCTGCATGTTTACATTTTCCCGGACCGCCTCTGCCTCCGGGTTTTCCCAGGGTAATGACAGGCTGCCTGTAATATATGAATCCGTGCTCAACGAGGTGGAGGAGGGAGTTGTCATATCAGACCATGAGAACAGGGTCATATTCATCAACCGCGCGGCAGAGGCCATTGAAGGCGTGGATGCCCGGATGTCCCTGGGCAAACGCATGGAGGAGCTCTATCTCCCTGTGGGAAACGGAAAAAAGAAGAACAGCCATGCCGCTGTCCTAAACACAGGCATCGCTCCCAACGAACATTTGAACCAATATGTTGTAAAGTCATCACACAAGATAATGAATGTGGTGGAACGCATGTATCCGGTCAATATCCATGGCCGCACCATGGCTGTGTTCTCCCTGATTAAGAACCTGCCTGTCATACAGAAGTCCATGGAACAGAGCCTGGAGCTCTATGATTATTTCAGGGAAAACACTCCCCACAACGGTACCCGCTATACCTTCCGGAGCATTGTGGGCAGCGATATACGGTTTGTGGAGGCAATCTCGGACGCCAAGTGCGTAGCCCGGAACCAGACCACCGTGCTCATATACGGCGAGACAGGGACCGGAAAGGAATTATTTGCCCAGAGCATTCACAACGCAAGCCCCTATCAGAACGGCCCCTTTATCTCGGTCAACTGCGCCGCCATACCTTCCACCTTGTTGGAAAGCATGTTTTTCGGCACGGTAAAAGGCTCCTATACAGGCGCCGCCAACACCACCGGACTCTTTGAACAGGCCCGGAACGGCACTCTGTTCCTGGATGAAATCAACAGCATGGACATCTCCCTGCAGGCAAAGCTTTTAAAGGTCATAGAAAATAAAACCGTGCGGCGTATCGGAGACATGAAGGAGCGGGAAATCCGGTGCCGTATTCTCTGTGCCTTAAACGAAGCCCCCCTGGCATGTATAGAGAACGGAAAGCTGCGCCGGGACCTGTATTACCGCCTGTCCTCCTGTATTCTGTATATACCACCTCTGCGGGAACGAAAAAGTGACATTCCTCTGCTGTGCAGCTTTTTTCTCAAGCATTTCAATAAGGAATACGGCCGTCATATCCACAGGATAGATCCTGAACTGATGGATCGTTTTCTGGAATACCCCTGGCCTGGTAATGTCCGTGAGCTCCAGCATGTGGTGGAAAGCGCATTCTCTGTCTCCCGAAAGGATATGGAGATTTTGCAGCTTGGTCATCTCTCCCACTATTACAGGGAATTTTTTACTGCCTGCAAACCGGAAGCTGTTTCCGACAGCCAGGCCGCCCCAGGCCCCGTTTCTCCCCGCAGCCTGCAGCCCCTGAAAGCCTACATGGATTCCTGTGAGAAGAATTTCCTGGCAGCGGCCCTGTGCTGCCACAGCAACAATATCACGGCAACCGCCCGCTCCCTCCAGATTACCCGGCAGGCGCTCCAGCACAAAATCAGGAAATATGGATTATAGCGTATAATATCCTGGCAGTGACAATTTTATTTGCGCCAAAATTATTTACAGGTCCCTCCTGATTTTCCTGTTTTATCCATATTCCGCCCCAAAAGCACCCTTTAAGCCTCATAAAAGCGTTCTTTTACCGATGTCCCTCATTCTGGCATATAATTTGCTTTTAATATTACTGTACATGTACAGAAGGGGGAACTGCGGACCTGCATCCTGCAGCCTGCACAATTCCCGAAATTTTATAAAATAAGGGGGACTGAAAATGGAAAACAAGAAACTGACCATGAGGGAAATGATCTGCTACGGTATCGGAGACATCACCGCCAACGTGTATCTTCAGTTCATCGCCCTGTTTGCCATCGTGTTCTACACCGATGTGCTGGGTATCTCCGCCACCCTGGCCGGCCTGATTTTCATGGGAAGCCGGGTCTTTGACGGCATCAACGACATTGCGGTGGGTTACATCTCTGACCGGTACGGTCACTATAAGCGCTGGATTCTATACGGCTCTATTGCCACGGCCGTGGCCTTTGTCATCATGTTCACGAATTTTCATCTGAGCACGAAAATGCAGTCTGTATACGCCCTGGCCGCTTTCTGCTTCTGGACTTTGATGTATACGTGCTACGCGATTCCTTTTAACGCCTTTGCGTCTACCATGACGCAGAATACAGAGGAACGGACTCTCCTCAATTCTATCCGCTTTGCCATTGTGGCGGTTCCGTCCCTGATTATATCCCTCGCCACGCCTTACCTGAAAAGCGGCACACAGGAAAGCAACAGCACCTATGGCAATATCGCGCTGGTATTCGCAGTCATTGCGACCGTCTGCACCTTAATCTGCGTTGCCGGTATCGTGGAGCGTGCCAAGGCCCCCACTGCCAGACAGCGCACCTCGGGCAAAGAATATTTTAAGGCCATCCTCAAAAACCGCCAGCTCCTGGTGGTCAGCGCGGCCTTCTTCTGCAGGACACTTGGATATTATATTTACTCCTCGTCCATGGCTTATTATTTCAATTACTACCTGGGCTCTGCCAAGCTGATGGGAATTATCCTGGGCATATCGGCTCCCATCTCCGCGGTGGCGGCTCTCTGCGTGACTCCTGTGTCCAGGTACATGGGCAAGAAAAAGGCCCTGATGGGCTGCGGCGTTATCTTTGCCCTGTCCAGCGTCATCCGTTATTTTATGCCTTTAAACACAGCCGTGGTGGCAGTCACCTGCTGGATTGGCATGTTCGTCATGAGCGCTACCCTGGCCATCTTCTTTACCATGATAGCAGACACCACCGATTACGGCATGTGGCTCACGGGCAAGAATGTAAGGGCTGTAAACTATGGTTTCTACACCTTCTGCCAGAAGATTGGAATGGCATTCTCCGGCACCATTGTAGGAATCCTGCTGGACATGGCCGGCTATGTTCCCAATCAGCAGCAGACAGACGCCGCACTGCGGGGCATCCTCAATATATACTGCCTGATACCGGCTGCCATCTATCTCATCATGACGGCCTTCATGCTGCTATGGAAACTGGATGAAGGCAGAATGCATGAAATTGTGGCCGAGCTGGAGGTAAGGAGGCGCCTGGAAACCAATGACTAAGCAGATCCGCAAAGGATATGGAACTGTCATCCTGGCATCGTTGGCATATGGTGTAATGCCGGTGGTATCCAAGCTATTGCTTTTGTCGGGAATGAACTCAGAGAGTGTCGTGTTTTACCGTTTTTTTCTCACATGTTTGTTCTCGGCTCTGATTCTGGCTGCTTTTAGGGGATTTAGGGCCGTGACCCTTCCACAGGCGGTTTTGCTGGCGCTCTTCGGCATACTGGGCTTCGGTTTTACCATGCAGTTTCTGACCATCTCCTACCAGTATATTCCCATTGGACTGGCCACCGTGCTGCATTTCGCCTACCCCCTGTTCGTAACCCTTATCATGCTGGCTGTTTATGGTGAAAAGCCAGCTCCGGCCAGGCTGTGGGGATGCGCTGCCGCCCTGGCAGGCATATGCCTGATGGTGGATCTAAAAGGCGGTTTCTCCCCGGGCGGCGTTATATATGCCCTGCTGTCCGCCGTCACCTACTCCGCCTTCGTGGTCTCCAACAAAAAGGCCTGTTATGGCAGTCTGAGTCCTATGCTCTGTCTCTTCGCGTTCAGTCTGTCAGCCAGTCTGTTTTTCGGACTGAGCTGTACTCTTACAGGCACACTGCAGGTTCCCTGCTCCCTATACCAGTGGGGATGCCTGATGGCTGTCAGCCTTCTGTGCACGGTCTTTGCATTCTGTACCCTTATGACCGGCGTACGGATTCTGGGAGCTGCGAAAGCATCCGTCATCAACATGCTGGAGCCTGCAACCGGAGTGGTGTTTGGCGTCATACTATTTAAAGAAAAACTGTCGTTAAAAATAATGATTGGCTGTGCCTGCATACTGGTATCCACCCTGATTACGGTCCTGGCCAGGGACAGCCGCAAAGATGGAGGCAAGAAAATATGAATGAATTATTGTCATGTGATACCATGGTCGCCCTTGGGAACAGTACAAAGTCCGGCAATGTAATATTTGCCAAAAACAGCGACCGGCCCCTGGGGGAATCCCAGCCCCTTTGCCTGTTTGAGGCTAAGGACTACCCGGACCAGGAGCTGTTATCATGCACCTACATATCCATTCCCCAGGTGAGCCGCACCTATAAGGTTCTGGGCTCAAAGCCTTACTGGATATGGGGATTTGAACACGGCATGAACGAGTGGGGCGTAGCCATTGGAAATGAAGCCGTGTGGTCACGTGAGGAGGAGGAACGCGAAAACGGCCTTCCGGGCATGGACCTGGTACGCCTGGGACTGGAACGGTCCAAAACCGCATATGAGGCCCTCCACGTGATCACAGACCTTCTTAAAACCT